>JAGVZB010000020.1 GCA_018302915.1 Candidatus Woesearchaeota archaeon | reverse complement strand
ATATATTGGAAAATATAAATGAAATAGAATCTTTCATTAAAGGGATTACTGAGAAATCTTTTTTAGAAAATAAAGAAAAACAATATGCTATTATAAGAGCAATTGAAATTATTGGAGAATCTGTTAAAAGTTTGCCAAATTCATTTAGGAAAGAACATTCTGAAATTCCCTGGGTAAAGATTGCTGGGATGAGAGATAAGTTAATGCATCATTATTTTGGAGTTAATTTGAATACAGTTTGGAAAGTAATAAAAGAGGATTTGCCAGTTTTGAAAAAGAAAATTGAAAGTATTTTAAAAAATAATGAAAAATGAACATAAAGAAAGCAATCAATGAAAGATTTTCCTGCAGGGGGTATAAGAGCAAGAGGATATCAGACAAAGATTTGAATAAAATTCTTGAGGCTGGCATAAATGCGCCCAATGCAGGAAACCTGCAGGCATGGAGATTTGTGGTTGTCAATAAGGAAGATGTCAAGGAAAAAATAACTAAGGCATCTTTAGATCAGAGATGGATGATGCAGGCTCCGTTGTTTGTTGTTGTCTGCTCTGACCTGAAGAAGCTGAAGACATATTATCCAGATAAATTCAAATTATATGCAATTCAGGATACTTCAATAGCTGCAGAAAATATGATGCTTATGGCTTTTTCATTGAATATAAAATCATGCTTCATTTCAGCATTTGATGATAATGCAGTAAAGAGAATTTTAAGGCTGCCTGATGACATTGAAGCTTATGCTATAATCACCTTAGGTTATTCAGATGAAAAAAAATCATCAAAAAGAAATTCTTTGAATTATTCTCTGAAGTTTAATTCTTTTTAAAAAAATAAAAAAAAAGAAAAAATGGAAGGGCTCCTTTTCACAGGGGGTTAAGAAGGATTAGTAAGCCCTAACCATCTCAATTCCAAGCTCATTACCGAATTTCTGATGAGCCTTTTCTCTCTGTCGAGCATCAGCTTTTCCAAGCACGTAAGGAGATGTAACTCCAGTTATTATTGTCATAACTCTTAGTTTTCCTTTCATGTCCTCATCAATTCTTGCTCCCCATATTACCTGGGAATCAGGATCCAATGCTTCTGTAACTATTTCACCTACTTTGCTGACTTCATCCAATGTCAGGTCCTCTCCGCCAGTTATGTGTATCAAAGCGCCTGTTGCTCCATCATAGCTCACATCCAATAATGGATTGCTCAAAGCTCTTTTTACAGCTTCTTGGACTCTACTTGCAGTGTCACTTTCACCAATTCCAATTACAGAAACTCCACCCTCACTCATGATTGCTTTTACATCTGCGTAATCTAGATTAACCAATGATGGAACTGCAATAGTTTCGACAATGCCTTTGATCATCGTGCTTACTAGCTCGTTAGCAACTGCAAATGCCTGCCTTAATGGCAAGTTTCCTGCAATGGTAACCAGCCTGTTGTTGTCAATTACAATTACAGTGTCACATTTGTCTCTTAATTGCTCCAGACCAAACTCAGCCTTGTCAACTCTTGCCTTTTCAATGTCCAATGGCATTGTTACTGTACCAATTACAATTGAACCCATCTCTTTTGCAACTTGTGCAATTATAGGGGCACTTCCTGTTCCGGTACCTCCGCCCATTCCTGCACATATGAATACCATATCGCATCCTTTTAGGTTTTCTCTAATCTCTTGAAGACTTTCTCTTGCTGCTTCAGTACCCTTAGTTGGATAACCACCACAACCCAGTCCTCTTGTAAGATTAGCACCGATTATGAACTTGCGATCGGCCTCAGAAATATCAAGATGTTGTTTATCAGTATTGCATGCTAATATCTCAGCACCCTGTATACCTTTCTTATATAACCAAGAAACCATATTATTTCCTGCACCACCAGCACCTACAACCTTTATATTTGCTTTACCTACTTCCACATTTTCAAAATTTGAGCTTTTTAAGCCCTCCAATGCTCCTTTCACCAAGAAGTCCATTTTGTTTACCCCCATATATATTTTCCTTTTAATATATATTTTCCTCCATATATATATTTATATTTAAGTAGTGTTTATACTACTTTTAGAACAAGTTAAACGCCACAAAATTTGTTCAACTAACCTTAAAAGTTACAAACCAAACACGTCACAATTTTTGACTTTAACGCCACATCAAAGTCAAAATCGTTTTCTAAACTTTTATAATCCTTAAAATGCATAACTTATATTTAAATCTTCTTTAACAGCAATATATATTTTGCAGTATATAAATATTATTTAATATTGTTTATAAAATAAGATTATGGTTGAAAAAATGGGTGGTTTGGTGCAGGTAAAGACAAAAAAAGAATCAATTTCCGGGAGATTAATGCATTCAAAAGGCAATAAAAAAATAATAAAATTGAATTCCGGGTATAATATTTCTCTCGACGATAAAAACATAAAATCAATTAAAAAATTGAAGCAGAAATCAATTAAAAGAGAAAAAATAAAATTAAAGCAGAATAAAAATCTTCCAAAGATAGTTATCTTGCATACTGGAGGTACTCTTGCTTCAAAGGTTGATTATGAAACTGGTGCAGTTTCATCTTCATTTACTCCGGAAGACCTTCTGGAGAAGTATTCTGAGCTGAAAAATCTTGCTTATATTGAATCAAAATTGATTTTTAATATTCTTTCTGAAAATTTTAGGTTTGAGCATTATAACAGGCTTGCAAGGGAGATAGAAAAGGCAAAGAATGCAAGAGGGATTATAATAACGCATGGCACGGATACATTGGCTTATACCTCGTCGGCATTATCTTTTGCATTGGATGGTTTGTCAACGCCGGTTCTTCTTGTTGGCTCGCAAAGATCTTCAGACAGGCCGTCATCGGACTCTTTCCTGAATTTATTCCTTGCAGTTAAGTTTATTCTTGAATCAGACTTTAAGGATGTGGGTATTTGCATGCATTCCTCGATGGATGATGAGTCATGCTTGATCCTTCCCGCAACGAAGACAAAGAAGATGCATTCGACAAGAAGGGATGCATTTAAGCCTATAAACACGCAGCCGATAGCGCTAGTGTCAAAAGATAGCATAAAATTCTTTAGCAGGAATTACAACAAGGAAAACAGGAAGCTAAGCTTGAAATTGTTCAGGGAGAATCTGAAGATAGGTATTTTGACGACGCATCCTAACATGGATCCTTCTGAACTGTCTTCATTCAAAAAATTTAATGGTTTGATTATTCAGGGGACGGGAATGGGGCATATCCCGATTGAGGAAAAGAATGAAAGGATATTCAATGAGCTAAAGAAGATGAAGATGCCCAAAGTGATGGTGACCCAGGCTGTATTTGGCCCTGTCAACATGAATGTTTATTCAACTGGAAGGAAGATAAGGGATTACCTGATTGGTGATTACACTGATTTGACTTTGGAGACGGCATTCATAAAGCTGGCATGGTTATTGAGCAATCATCCGAAGGATATCAAGAAATTGTTCAGTATAAATCTTAGAAATGAAATTAATGAAAGGATAATAGCAGAAAAGGATTTTCTTTAGAACAGTTCATTCAGTTTTTCTGTGATATCCTTAAAAACTTCTCTGATTGGGTTGTTTCCGTTTATTGTTATTAAGATATTTTTCTTCTTGTAATAATCTATCACAGGGAATGTTTTTTTCTTGTAAACCAGCCATCTGTATTCTATTGTTATCTCATCGTCATCCTTTCTGTGCTCTAATTTTTTTCTTTTTAGCAGTCTCTTGACAATCTCTTCTTTCTTGCAGTCAATGTATATTGCTGCATTTATCTTTTCTTTGATCAGCTTTACCTGGCTCATGTGCCTTGGAAAACCATCAAGGATAAAGCTGCCTCCCTTTAGGTATGGCCTGACAACCTTGTAAACAAGCGAGTCTGGTGCAAGATCGCCTCTTTCAATGTAAGGCTTTATCTTTAAACCAAATCTTGTTTTCTTCTTCACCTCTTTTCTTAGGACATTGCCGATGGAGATGTTTCTCAGGTGGTATTTTTTAGAAATTAATTTTGCCTGTGTTCCTTTTCCCGAGCCAGGTGGTCCAAGTATGATCAGCCTCATTTTTTATCCAAAATAGTTATCTTTTTCAGATATATATTCTTTTCTCCATGATTCCTGCATTATCTTGGCTATTTCCTGCATTTGTTTCTTTGTCTTGCTCCAGAGGTTGAATATGTTGTTTATGAATTCAACATCTTTCTTGTCATCAGGTGTAACATCCAGCAATAATGACTCCCTTTCATAATACATTAGTTCCTTGTATATTTTCTGGATTTCTTTCTTTTTGTCATCGGAGAAATTCTGTATTTCAGTTGCATTGATTATATGCTGTTGCGTTGGATACAGCAGGCCTTCAATTATCCTGCAGAAGAATATCACTTTTTCATTCATCCTTCTTCTTATCTGCCTTAGGAGAAATTGTTTTTCCTTGATGAAATCCAGTTCAAATTCATTGTTGATATCTTCAAATTTTGGAAGTTTGTATTTTAGCTTGTTGTATTCTTCCTTGATGTTTATGTCTTTCATGAAAGATTTGTGTTTAAAGTGATATAAAAGGGTTTTGAAAAGCCTCATCCGGGAATCGAACCCGGGACCTCCGCATTACCAATGCGGTGCTCAACCGACTAAGCTAATGAGGCATAAAATAAAGAATTGAAATTATTTTTTAAAAGTATCTAAAAATGAGTGTGGGAGACAGGGTTCGAACCTGCGTAGGCACTAAGCCACTGGATTTCTTAAATGGTCTTAAGTTTGGCTTCTATAATTGATAGACCCAGCCCGTTTGACCACTCCGGCACTCCCACATTAAGTTTAAGCTTTCTTCTTTCTGAAAGCTCTCTTTCCGTGTTTCTTGTCAGGATGTTTCTTCTTGTATGCTTTCCATACTGGTTTCTTCTTTCTGTCTTTTTTTATCATGGTATTAAATCAAAATATCTTTTTTTAAACCTTTTGAAAATTAAAATTTAACTTTTTCAAGTGCCTTTGGTTATAGAATCCTATTGTCTCGCAATACTTTTTAACATTATCTATTCCATTTATTTGAATTGTATAAGCTCCAAAACTTCCTACATTTATCCTATCATATCTTGTGTGGGGTATCTTTAAAAAAGTTAATCTATCAGATACTTGCTCAATCAAATCTTTATTTGCTAACTGTAATGCTATTCTTATATAAGGTTTTTTGTAAATATTTCTTTTATCAAAAAACACACAACCATCAGTATCAAAGATACCTCTTAATGTGAAAATTAATTTAGTTTTATCTTTTAATATCTCATCAGGTATTTTAACAGTATAAACCTTTTTTCCTTTTGGCATAGAAAACCTATCAGTTAATATCTTTAAAAGATATTTAGAATAAAAAGTGACCCACATACTATTTTTTTTAATTCTTATATAAGGATTTCTATTAATAAGACTCTTTACAAGAGGTATAATTCTACTTTTATAATAAGATAAGTCATATCTAGAATCTCCAGAAAATTGAACAAAATATTTATTCTTTCGATATATATTTAATGATCCATCTCCAATAAAAGCACCCAAAACTTCACAAAACTCTGAATTAATGGGGGCATTAACATCTATTTTCTCAATACCAAATTTTTTTCTTGTTACTTTCCAAGCTTTTTTTCTCCCTAAATCATAAAGATGTTTATTTTTAATATAATTATGCTTTCCCCCTTTAATCATCCCCCATCTATCTTCTTTTGAATTAATTTTAAGAGAATAATGTTCTATTAATTTTTTAGGTAGAAAAAGATTAAAATTATCATAAACATTCTTTGGTATGGTTAATTTTCCATTTCTATAATTTTCAAGATTGGTCCTTGGAATATCAAATTTGTTTCTTAATTCTTTCCAGGTTTTTAGGTTAGAGTATCTAATTAAGTCTTTAAAGAATTTATTTCTTATATTTTTATCTTTAAAATATATTCTCACCATTTTGATAAGCCTCGAGAGGGATTTGCACCCCCGGCCTGCAGTTTACGAGATTCAGCATAATTCTGCTGCTCTACTAACTGAGCTATCGAGGCGTATTTATATCACAACATGTTTTCAATGTTTATAAATTTTTACTTATTAAGCTACAGAGGCATCATTTTTTCAAATCAATTATAATTATCTTGTCCTGGAAATCCTCGCCTTCCTTGAAGATGTAGGACGGCAGATAAGATCTTTTGTAATATTTGTAGAATTCAATTATGTTAAACCTTTCTATCAAGTCAACAAACAATTCCCTTATTTGCATTGTTATATATCTTATTTTTCCTTTGTCAAGTGATTCAATATCAATCTCCATGTCCCAGTCACCGACGGTCTTGTTGACCTGGACAATCTCTTTTGTGTTCAGCATATGTTTCATGAGGTCTGATTCTCTGTCAAGGCTTAAGTTGTGCAGCTTAAGGAATAATCTTGATTTGTTGATTCCTAATTTGTTTGTATCTATGTTGTACTTGAATCCCTTGATGATATTTTTCTTGATTAAGTTTTTCAGGATGCTCTTTACCGTCTTCACATTTAATTCTGATTTGCTTGCAAGCTCCATGATTCTTATTTTTGGATCTAATATTAGGTTCTTGATGACGTCCTTCTCGTTCCTGTTGAACAGTTCCCTTTCTCTGTCGCCGCCGATTATCTTTTCTGTGTTTAAAATGTTCAGGTCATTATTTTTTGATATGTAATTTTTTGGGTATATATATGTGACAAGATTGAGGATAATTTTGTAATCCTTAAGCATTGAATTTATTGAGGATATCTTCTTTAACTCTTTGTTGAATTTAGATGGATTCGGCGACGCAAACTCCAATACAAAATCAAATTCCCCTGTTAATTCATATATGGATGTTACAAAAGAGTTTTCACTCAATTCTTTTATTATTATTTCCTTGTCATGATCATGGATGTACCCTCCCTTGAAATATACCCTGAACATTATCAGTCCAAAATATGAATAGTCAAATATGCAGAAAGGGGTTGTAAAGATACTCTCTTTGTCCAAAACAGACAGGGAGTATTTTAGCCTCTGCGGGCTTTTCTTTAAATGATAGGCTATATCCTTTAATGTCATTCTGGCGTTTTCTGAGTGCAAATAAATCAGGTTGTGGTCAAATTTTACCATTCCTTTTTGATATTCTTTTACTAATTAATAAATTTTTGCTTTTTTATACCTAAAAATAAAAAAAATTGATAGGTAAGTATAAAAAGAGATTTAGTTAATTAAAAATTATTATGGCAATTGACATCTTTCCCTGGCTTGTAATGCACCATCATCGAAGAAATTATTTGGAGATTTGCAGACCTTTGATAAGAAGAGGGGAAATATTAATTGGTGATAAATCATTAACTGAGGGTTCTGATAAAGGGATACCTTACCATGGATTTCTTTTTTTGGTTGATGGTCTAAATGTATTTAATACATTAATAGAAGAAGGTATGATTAATGATGTTTATGATCATAATGAAAGATCAAAAAAAATTAGAGAGGAGTATGATTCATCAAAACCATTGCTGAATTTTGACGAATTTTCAGGATTCTTAATGCAGGAAGAAGGTAAAGGAAATGATGGAGCATATATCTTTAACAGCAAGAATGGAAAAGTTGTTAGAATAAATGAATTTAATAATAATATTGATTTACCAGAAGGTTTTAGTTTGATAGATAAAATTCCGGGAAATTTTGTATATGACATTCCCTTTCCAGATGATAATTCTATTTATCCTAATTTGGGAACAAAGACAAGGCTTGCTATAAAAATGACAGAAGCAATGAAAGATAAAGGAATACATGCATATCAGATAAAAAGAAGTTCTTATTCAAATTTAGGAATGGGAAAAGTGACTCATTTTAATGGTAATGGTTTAAGTGAAGAATTTTTCTTTCATTCTTTTTATCATGATTCGGTTTTGGTTAAAGGTGTTTATAGGGAATATGAAAGAAGGGAGAATTCCTCAAGAGTTTCACAGGTTGGTCCGGGAAAAGTATTGGAATTGGATGAGTTAGTATTGTTTTGTAATAGAATGCAGATGAGAAAGGCGGCATAAAAAATGATAGACAATAAGCAAATCATGTGCGATGAATGCAAGATGAATGTTCCCATAAATGATGTAAGGTATGTTGTCAAGGGAATCAAGTTAGTTCCGGAGAAGGAGCAGGTTAAAAAGGAAGTTAAAAAGGAATATTCCCCAATGCAGAAATCAGGCAAGAGGGATTACATGTGCACAAGGTGCAAGTACAAGTTCAAGTATGATCCTTCTGGTGACAACAAGTTTAGATGCCCTTACTGCTCAAGCCCGGCATATGTAACATCAATTAAGTCATTGTCTTCAGGCAAGTTGTTGAGTGAGATAAATGATTTTGATTGAACAAAAACATATATAAACATCTTAATCTTTTTTAGATTATGTCTATAACTTCAGCAATAAAAGAGGTGTCCAGGTTAAGGCAGATTGCATCCGTCCTTG
The DNA here is from genome assembly GCA_018302915.1 of Candidatus Woesearchaeota archaeon. GTDB lineage: Archaea > Nanobdellota > Nanobdellia > SCGC-AAA011-G17 > GW2011-AR20 > JAGVZC01. The sequence goes on along the minus strand of JAGVZB010000020.1, from coordinate 27,474 downwards.
CGGAGCAGGAATTGTTTCTGTTGATAGATAAGTTAAAGCTGAAAAAGCATATCCCATTGACCCATAAGCCGAGATACCTTCAGAATAAGTCAGAGATTCCGAGAAGGTTGAGGTTGGCGATGGAGGAGCTTTCTGGGGCTTTCATAAAGCTTGGTCAATTGCTGAGTTTAAGGGCGGATTTGATTCCAAAGGAGTATGCGCAGGAATTCTCGAAATTGCAGGATGAAGTTAAGCCGTTCAAGTTTGAAAAGGTTAAGGAGATTATAGAGAAGGAGTTTGAGCAGCCTTTGTCAAATTTATTCCTGAAGTTTGACCAGGATCCTGTTGCAGCAGCCTCGGTCGGCCAGGTTCATAAGGCAATGCTAAACAATGGAAAGATTGTGGCAGTGAAGGTTCAGAGGCCCAACATAGACAAATTATTTGAGACGGACATTCAATTATTGTATCATCTTGCAACTTTGCTTGAAAAATATTATCCTGAATTAAGAGAGTATAATTTCATGGAAATAGTGAAGGAATTTGAGGAGTACACCAAGAATGAGCTTGATTATCTTGCTGAGGCTAGGAACATAGACATATTTTATAATAATTTCAGGGATGACCCTATAAAAATACCCAAGGTTTACTGGAACCATACAACAAGAAGGGTTCTTACGATGGAGTTTATCAGCGGCGTTAAGATAACTGAAGTTAAGAAGAACAGACCACACTATGTCAGGCAGATAGTTGAATCATACATCAAGCAGACAATGGAGTATGGTACCTTTCATGCAGATCCTCATCCTGGAAATGTTTTTGTTATGCCTAGTCAGAAACTTGCTCTTCTGGATTTTGGTATTGTTGGGCATATCTCCAATGAGTTGAGGGATAAATTTGAAAATGTTTTCATCTCTTTGATAAAGGGTGATCGTGAGCTTCTTGCAGAATCTCTCGTTGATTTGCAGATTGTTGATGAGGGGATAAATATGGATAAGTTCAAGGAGGATTTGTCATTGCACCTCGGGAAATATTACAACACTTCACTGGACAGGATGGATGTATCGTCTGTTTTGTATGACATCTTATCTCTTGCAAGAAATTACAAGATGAAATTTCCCACGAATTTTGTCTTGTTGATAAAGGCAACGGCAACTGTCGAGGGTTTTGGAAAGGAGCTTGACCCCAAGTTTGATTTTGTGAAGACATGCAGGCCTTATGTGGAAACTCTTGAGAAAAATAAAAAATCACCAAATTATCTGTTTGGAATGTTTAAGAAGAACATGTGGAAGTTCAGGAAGGATTTTGTTAATTTCCCTGATGAATTGAAGAGGATATTAAGAAAGGGGAAAGTGAAGGTTGATATTGAGGATGCAGACATAAGGAAATTCACTTTTTATCTTGATAATGCAATTAACAGGCTTGCTGCAGGGATAGTCATGGCTGGCTTGCTGATAGCTGCTGCATTGATAATACAGGCAAGGCTTCAGCCGTTAATCTTTAATATTCCTTTGGTGTCGGTTATTCTGGTTGTGATAACCTTGATAATAGGCCTTAAGCTGGTAAGGTCAATTACAGATGAAAAAAGGAGGTCCAAATGATAAGCAAAACAGTAAGAAGTCTTGTCAGGTATGCCAGGGCAGCTTCAAAAATAGCAAGGAAGAAAGCCAAGCCTACAGCAAGAAGAATTTTGAATGAATCCATAAAGCTGGAAAGGATGATGGAATCAGAGGCAAAGAAAATTCTGGGGGATAAGAAGAAAAAAAGAAGGCATTAATTTATTTTTCATATCTTTTTATTATTTCACTTAGTTCTTTTCCTGAAATTTTTCCCCTGTATCTTCCCATTAGTATTCCCATGATTGCATTGACAGTCAGGTTATTCTTGATGAGGTTTTTTACATCATTCTCGATTATTTTTGCATCAATTTTTTCATATTTGGAAATTTCAAACTTGTCATTCTCTAAATCAATCAAAACATCAACGATGATATCTTTGTTTATTTTCTTTTGTTTTAGCAGCTCCAGAACTTTCTCTAAATTCTCTCTTTTGACATCCAGCTTGAATCTTGTCTTGATTTCTTTTGGCTTTTCAATTAGTACATCAGCAACGATTCTTGGATCTAAGTCATAATCATCTAGGTTGATGTCTTCCTTTACAATTTCTTTTGCCAAGTCCTCCCTTAATCCTTTTTTCACCAATTCTTTGATGTTGTCGATGATTAATTTGGGCAATACTATTCCCTTAATTAATTCCTTGGTGTTTACCTCCGGAATATCAGTCTCGACATACATCCTTGAAGCTCCGGGCATTGGCCTTAAGAAATCAGTTTCTAACTTGTCATTGACTTTTCTTACTTCACTATGGACTTTTTTTCCTTTGCTGATAATCTCTGATTGTCTTTTGATTTCATTCTCGATTATTCTTGGAATATGTTTTAGCTCCTGAACGCCTTTGATCTCAACTCTTGCTCCGTTTTTTATAGAGACATTCAAATCCTGCCTTATTGTCCCTATTCCTCCCTTGAATTTTCCTGTTGATTTTAATATCATTCCGATGTGTGCAGCAACTTCTCTTGCTTCCTCAGGTGTTTTTATGTCAGGTGCAGTTGCAATTTCTATTAGGGGAATTCCTAATCTGTCTAATCTGTAAACAACTTTATTGCTGTCTTCGCTTATTTTTCTTGCAGCATCCTCCTCGATGCATATTGTTGCAATTTCTATTGCATTGTTTTTGATGTTCACATATCCGTTTCTTGCCAGTAACCCAGTCCTCTGGAATCCTGAAGTGTTGCTGTAATCCAAAACCTGCTTTCTCATCATTATCAAATTATCATTGATTTCGCAGTTGAGCATTTTAGCAATGGTCAGGACAGCTTTTAGTGCATCTTCATTGATGTTTAGAATTGGTTCTTCATCAAGTTCAATCAAACAGCTGCTTTCATTGAATATCTCATACATTCCATTCTTTTTCTTCAGCATTTCAAAGACAGCAGATTTATCTTCCTCTCCAATCTCACTTTCAACAGCTCTTAAATTTCTTTTAACGGTTAAATCAGGAAAACCTTCAGATAATCTTGATGGGCATTTGCAGAATAACTTGTGTGAATCAATTTGCCTGTGGATTTCAAGGCCGATTTTAAGGTTTAATTTTTCATAATCCATCATTTTATCTCTTTTATTTTATTTATAAAATTTATTGATTTTATTCTCAAATTTTCTGCGTTGAATAACTTGCTTTTGTTCTTTTTGTTTTTGCTTCAATATAATATAAAACTTCTTCTTTTTTTATTTTCAAGCCAGATCTCCCAAATTTCTTTAGCCATTTAATACCTCTTTGTAAAATTTATCAAATCCCATCATTACAAATCCTGTTTTTATTGCATGGGTTATAATTTTATCTTCTTCTTTTAGTACTTGTTATTTAAAATAATATAGATCTATTATAAATATTTGTATTTTAACACCTGTAATGGCTTCTATATCTCTTTTTAATTTGGCATCTTTCATTTCCTTCTTGTTAAATACAAGCAGAATATCTATATCACTTTTTTTTCTAAAAGTTCCTTTGGCAGTAGAGCCAAAAATTAAGGGGTTATCCAAAATACTTTTCCTTGTAGAATCTTATCAGCTGCTCAACTTCAGGGATGCATGTCTTGTCCTTAATTCCAACTTTGGTCTTTTGCTGGACTTTTTCGAAAGTGTCTGCTCCATCCAATACAGCTTCTTCAATGTCCTTATCAGTTATTTTTAATATTTTATCAATAATCTTTGCACCTTCAATGACCATTCTGTCATTCTGTCCTGTTCTTCTGAAATAATCATTTATTGCAGCCCTCAATGCTTTGTCTCCTAGTACAGAACAGTGGAATTTTCTTGTTGGCAATCCATCCAGTCTTTTGTTGATGTCCTGTGGTTTTATTTTCATGGCATCTTCAATCTTCATTCCATCATTCTCGGTAACTATCACACTCAGCATTGATGTTGAAGCTATTGCTGAAGCACATCCGAAGCATCTCCATCTACACTCTTTTATTGTTTCATTCTTATCAATTTTTAGCCATACAGACATTTGATCACCGCAGGCCGGGCTTCCGACGCTGCCAATCCCATTGAAATCCTTTACTTCAATTTCATTATCTTTTTTAACAAGATTTCTTGGATTAAAGAAATGATCTTTGACTGTGTCAGTATAAAACCAGCTTGTATTATCATATGATTTTACATCTCCAACATTCATTTTCCCATATCCTTAAGGCTTAAATTAACAGGGCTTACCTGTCTTAAGTATTCTATGATTCCAGGTAGTACTTTCAGCAGTTTGTCAATGCCTTCCTTGGTTGTTTTTTTCCCTAATGTGAATCTTATGCTGCCATGTGCAGCTTCATAAGGTAGTCCTATTGCCAGGATAACATGGCTAGGATCAAGTGATTTTGATGTGCATGCTGATCCTGAAGAAGCGCATATGCCATATTCATTCATCATGAGCATTATTGCCTCTCCTTCGACATCAAGGAAAGTTATGTTTGCATTATTTGGGAGTCTGCTTGAAGGATGTCCGTTTAGGAATGTCTTTGGGATATTTTCAAGAACATTATTAATCAAGTAATCCCTTAAATTAATTAATCTCATGACTTCAACATCTTTTTCCCTTTGTGCAATTTCCAATGCTTTTGCAAATCCTACAATGTAAGGTATATTCTCAGTTCCGGATCTTAATCCAAATTCCTGTCCGCCGCCGTGAATTATTGGTTTTAGCATGGTTCCCTTTTTAACATACAGCAGTCCAATTCCTTTAGGCCCATATAGCTTGCTTCCATTAAGGCTCATTAGGTCAATTCCTAAATTTTGAACATTAATGTCTAAATAGCCAGCAGCCTGGCATGCATCAGTATGGAATTTTATTTTATGTTTTTTGCATATTTCAGAGATTTCTTTTATGTTCTGGACAGTCCCAATCTCATTGTTTGCATACATTATGGAAACCAGTATTGTCTCTTTTGTTATTTCTTTTTCCAGTTCATCTAATTTAATAAGACCAAATTCATCAACGTCTAAATAAGTTACTTTAAGACCTTCTTCTTTTTCCAGGTAATGGCATGTTTCTAGTACGGCCTCGTGCTCTGTTTTTTGTGTTATAATATGATTTCCCTTGCTTTTATTTGCTCTGACAAATCCTTTTATTGCCAGGTTAATGCTTTCAGTTCCGGAGCCTGTGAAAATTATTTCCTGAGGAGTGCAGTTTAATATTTTTGATATTGTTTCCCTTGATTCATCCATTGCATTCTTTGCCCTTAATCCTACTGTGTTGAAGCTTCCGGGATTTCCGTATTCATCTGAGAAATACTTGTCCATGGATTCCTTTACTCTTTCATCTACATAGGTTGTTGCAGCATGATCAAGATAGATTTCCATAAAATCAAATTAATCTTAACATTTATAAATATTGTGGAACAATATTGTACATCAATATGATGGAAATGAATATAAACAAAATGGTTGTTTGATTGCTATGATAGAAGAAAGGATAATTGCTTTGCTGAAGGAAAATTCTTATTCAGCCTCAGATATTTCCAGAAAGTTAAAGAAAGACAGGAGGACTGTATCAAAATCTCTTGAAAAACTGAATGAGAATGGGATTGTTGAATACAGGAATGTGGGGATGGCAAAGTTATGGTCGCTGTCTGAATCCCCTATAAGAAATCTGTTGAAGGACAAGAAGATGGGCTCTTACATAAAGGACCTGCTGAACAGCCCGATAGATGGGATATCTGTGATAGATGAAGATAAAAAAGTTATATGGATGAATGAAAAATTAAAAAGCAAGATAGGAAATTCAAAAGGTAAATTCTGCTATGAAATCCTTGCTAAGAATGATAAAGTATGCCCAAACTGTACGGCATTTAAAACCTTGGAAATAAAAAAATCATTCAAGTCAAAAGGGACACTAAGGGACAGGAAGGGAAATAAATCTAATTTTGAGTTCATAACAGTCCCATTGAAGGACAATAAGATATTCATTGAGGTTATAAGAAATATTTAATCTTCAACTTTCTCAACTTTTATTGCCTGCACAGGGCATGCATCTTCGGAAGCTCTTGCGATGTCAAAATCGTTTTCATCAATTATCAATTCCCACTTTTGTGTTTCTTCATTGAACACGGCGCCTTTGAGGTTGACTTTTCCGTCATCTGCCAGTTCCCACAATTCTTCGGTAACTCCTAAACATCCAAGTGCTCCTATGCATGCATCCCTGTCATAAATGATTTTATACTTTGCCATTGCATTGATTAAAAAGAATATTATTTAAAATTATCTGTGATTAAAAATCAATTTTGTTAATAAATGCTAAATTAGAAAAAGATCCCAATAAGACATTTTAAAATGTGAATATATAAAATCAACTTTATCTGTGGGTGTAAACAAAAACAATTTTATTTTTTTAATCCTTTAGAAATCTTTACTATGCACAACTTAAGATCAGGAATTTTGTTTTTAACAATGTCCCATATAATGTCAGTATCAACACCAAAATATCTATGTGTAATTACATCTCTAAGCCCAATTACTTTTTTCCAATCTATTTCATTATACCTTTTTCTTGTTTCAACAGGGATTTCTTTAACCGCTTCTCCAATTATTTCTAAGTTTCTGACAACTCCATTAACAACAAGTTTATTTCTGGCAAAATTATCATATGTAAAATTTTTTGTATAATCTTATATACTCTCTATGGATTTAAGTATATCTTCAATATAAAGCTTATACTCTCTTTGCATAAATTGCTTCCTCCTTTATATACTTTAAAGAAGGCTTTAGACTTTTTTCAGTAACCAAATCAAATTTTTTGTGAAATAATTTCTCCAAAAAAATTTTAAATCCATATAATTATCAAAAGTGCTTTTATTAAATTCAACTATAAAATCTATATCACTTTTATCATTCTGCTTTCCTTTTAGAAATGATCCAAATAAGCCTATTCTCTTTACTTCACATTTTATCAGATTATTTTTATTATCCTCAATCTTTTTTAGGATTGATTTTGCAGTTAATCTTTTTTCCATCTTATTATAATTTAATTTATATATTTAAATTTATCTGTGGGTGTAAACGAAAATAAGTTTGTTTTTTAATTTTTTCTCGAGAATCATGAAGAAATTTCTTTCTGCTTGTACTATTGTTCTTTCTTTTATCCTTTTTAGTGAGCTCTCCCCAAATCCTTTTCTGGTAGAATTGTCATCCATTAAAACTTCTATGTTAACAAGATATTTAGAAACGGGAAGCCAGTGAATTAATTTAGCTTCCTTGTCTAATTCTTTGCTCACAAATTTATTGTCTTTGAAATTGAATAAGTGCATGAACCTGTATAATTTTCCTTTTTCAATTGTGTCCTGAATGTAAAATTCCTGTTTAGTCTTGAAATTCCTGAAGCCTCTTTCAAATTCAGGATGCAGGGGGACTTTTACATTCATGTCAGGAGCATCAATCTTTATTTTCTTAGGGTTAAAAACAACAAAATATCTGTTAGCTTCCTTGTCAATTATGTCCTTGTTGAATGATTCTAAATTGCTTATGTCAACGTTGACATCATTTCTATTCAATCCCATGCTTAAGATAAAATTTCTTATGGCTTCTGCCTTGAAGCCTCTTCTTCTTAATGCCTTTAATGTTCCAAGCCTTAGGTCATCCCATCCGGTTAATTTCTTTTCCTGGATTAGTTTTTTTATTTCGGAGGTGCTCTTGAGGTTCTTGAACAGTAATTTTCCCGTGTAAACTGTCTCCGGATATTTCCATCCAAAATATTTGTAGATGTATCCTTGCCTTTCATCGCTTATTCTTAAGTCAATGCCCCTTACAATGTTGGTGATTTTAAATTCATAGTCATCTATTGCAGAGGCAAAATTCAATAGGGGCCATACTTTTGCTTTCTTGTATGGGTGTTTTCCTTTGTCTATTATCCTGAATGCAGGCCACTCCCTTACAGCAGGGTTCTTGTCGTTTATGTTGGTCTTTATCCTTAGGGCAGCGTCACCCTCCTTGTATTTTGTGAACATTAATTTCCATTCCCTTATGTTTTCTTCAGGGCTTGATCTTCTGCAGGGGCATTCTATTCTCTTGTCTACTAACTCCTTAAAATTCTTGCATGTGCAGACATATGCATGATTTTTTTTTATAAGTTGCTCTGCATATCTGTAATAAATATCAAATCTTGAGCTTTGCCTTATGACTTTTTTTGTCTTTATTCCAAGCCATTTTATGTCCTCTTCTATCCATTTGTATGCCTCTTTTAGTGGAGTTTTTATTTTTGCATCAGTGTCGTCAAATCTTAGGATGAATTCTCCTTTGTACTTTTCGCAGAAATAAGAATTTAATATTGCCTGCCTTGCATGTCCTATGTGTATTGGCCCGTTTGGGTTTGGGGCAAATCTCATTATAACCTTGCCTTTTACATTAGGTAGTTCCAGCTCTTTTTTTTCTTCTTTCTTCCTGAAGTCATATTGCTCAAGTTTTTCCTTTCTTTCGTCAGGGCTTAATCTGCTTACTTCCCTTATTTTCTCATTGATCAGCCTGATGACACTCTTGATGTTGTTCTTTGATTCTGGTCTTTCAGCTATAACCTTCCCTAGGATGGAATTTGCATCAACCTTGTCATACTTTATGGAATTATATAAGACATGTTTGAGTATTAAATCATCCATGTATAACTAATTCAAAAGAGTGTTTATATAATTTACTGAAGAAATTATCTTAATCTCTCTTTAATTATTCTACCTTTCTAACTTTCTCAGCCTTAGGTCCTCTGTCGCCTTTAACAACTTCAAAAGAAACTTTATCGCCTTCGTTTATTCTTTCACCTTGCTCTAAACCGGTGATGTGAACGAAGTAAAGCCTTTCTTTGTGTTAAAAAACTTTACTGTTCCTTCCGCCATTTAAATCCTCCTTAATTTTGTGTAATTTCACCCTTTTTAAATTTATAGTTTTTTATTTTCAACCAAAACCTTTATAAATAATAATATTTACTATTTAGTAACAACAAAGGAGGAATAAGATGGTACAAAAAGAAGAGCAAATTGGATTCCATAAGGGGGCTGTGAGCACCTTGGCTAAGGAAAGGCAGGAATTGATAAAGATGATTACAATTGTTGATCAGTTATTACAAGCTCATATAAAAGCCTTGAAGGATTTGGGCGTTGATCTTGAAAAAGAAGCTCAAAAAGCCAGGAAGGAAGGATTAAGGGGTAAGCTGTAAAATGTATAATGCAACACAGGAAAGATATGATCAGCCTAGCCTTGCTGTGAGGATATCTAAGAAGATTATTAGTGGAGCACTACTTGTCGCACTTGCTGGGGCATTGTTTCATGAAGAGGTAATAAAGAAGGTAAATAATAATATTAGAGCCTACCAAAATAAAATGGAATTGGACAGCTTGATATCTAAAGAAAATGATCATATGAGAGATTTTCAGGAAAAACAGTATGAATATTGGAGAAAGCAGTGTGAACTGCATCCGGAATAAGTTTAAAAATTATTGATTCTGATTGATTATATGAAATTCATGAATAAAAAGCAGACGGACAAGATAATCAAGGAGCTGAAGGAGTATTATGGCATCAAGGAATTGAAATTGAACTGCTCTTTTTATATGAATAATAAATACAAGATTTATCTGATATCAAAGGAAATAAAAGATTTGGACACGAAAGATTTAAGAATAAACGGGTTGGGCTTGTACTTTTTGAATGTTTCAAAAGGCTTGAGGTTGTCTATAGAAGGCTCTCAGATTATAGGAAAGAAAGCAACGAAAAATATTCACGAGCTTGGTGATAATGAAATAAGGGAATGGCTGAAAGGTTATGACCTTGATTGCAAGGGAATTAATGGATATAAGCTAATAAAGCACAAGGATGACTTTTATGGCGTTGGTTTTGCATCCAATGATAAAATAAAGAATTTTGTCCCGAAATACAGGAGAATAAAAAATGTATGACTGCATAATTGTCGGTGGAGGTATTGCTGGATTGTCAGCTTCAGTTTATCTAAGAAGAAAAGAGCTTAAGACATTATTGATTACTTTGGATATTGGAGGAAGAACTAACTTGCCTAAGTACATATTTAATTATCCTGGTTATGATAAGATAGAGGGTTATAAGATTCCATTGAGTGTCAAGGAGCAGGCTGAAGCTTTAGGCCTTGAAATAAAATATGAAAAGGTAAAGGAAATAAAAAAGCATGATGATTATTTCTTGGTTAACAATCATTCAGCAAAGACAGTTCTTCTTGCTTTTGGAAAGGCTCCGAGAATATTGAATGCTGAAAATGAGGACAAATTCATGGGGAATGGTATTGATTATAATATAGTTAATTATCAGAGGTACAAGAGCAAGAAAGTGGCTATAATAGGTGCAGGAAATTCTGCATTTACATCAGCCAGGGAATTAAATGGAATTGCTGGTGAAATAACAATAATTCATCGCTCGGAATTCAAGGCTGATGAGACTCTTGTCAATGAGGTAAAATCATTCTGTAATTTTGTCAATGCAAATGTAAGGGAATTTAAGGGAGACAATAAATTAAGGCATGTATTGTTGGATAATGGCAGGGAGATAAAGGTTGATAATGTGATTGTTAACATTGGATTTGAAAGTGATAATTCTTTCCTGAATGATATTGTTGGATTGAATGATATTGGAGAGATAATAATCAATGACAGGTGTGAGACTTCTGAAAAAGGAATATATGCGTGTGGAGATTGCTCTTCAGTTCCATTCAAGCAGTCGATAATATCAGCAGGGGAGGGTGCAAAGGCAGCTCTTGCAATTTATCAATATCTATCAGGTTCTAAATTAAAGACAGATTGGGTGCATTAATTATATAAACCAAAAAATCATTCCTTCTTCATGGATAAATTGTTGTTTGGAACAGGTGGAATCCCAATATCAACCAAGAAGCCGGATATTTATAATGGGATAAAGCAGATTAATTCTCTTGGTCTTGATTCTCTTGAACTTGAATTTGTTCATTCTGTTTTTATAAAAAAAGATCAGGCAGAAAGAGTGAAGGAGACAGCAAGAAAAGAGAATGTTGTTCTGACAGCACATGCTTCTTATTACATCAATCTAAATTCCGAGGAAAAGCAGAAAATAGGAATTTCAAAGTCAAATATAATAAATGCAGCAAGGATTGCTTATCTCTCAGGAGGTTATTCAGTTTGCTTCCATCCTGGTTATTACATGAAATCAACTAAAGAGCAGGCATATGAAAGATTCAAGAAAGAAATGAAGCATATTATGGATTCTTTGAAGGATGAAAACATAAAAATATGGGTAAGGCCTGAAACAACTGGAAAAGTTTCCCAGATAGGCTCTTTTGATGAATGTATTAAGATCTCTCAGGAGTTTGATAATATTCTTCCTTGCATAGATTTTGCTCATTTGCATGCCCGAGGAGGAAAAAATAACACTCATGAAGAGTTTAGGGAAATACTGACAAAATATGAAAAAGCTTTAGGAAAAAAAGCATTGGATAACATGCACATTCACATGTCAGGAATAAATTATGGCGAAAAAGGGGAAAAGAATCATCTTGAATTAAAAGATTCAGACATGAACTATAAGGATTTGATGAAAGCCTTGAAGGAATTCAAATGCAGTGGTGTTGTTGTATGTGAATCTCCTAACCTTGAAACAGATGCTTTATTGATGAAGAAAACTTATTCTTCTTTGTAAGAAGACTTTTAAACTAATTTTCTTTCAGATTTATGAAGGGCTTTACAATTTTATGAAGGACTAAATCCTTACTGCCGGGATCGCATAATCTGGTATTGCACAAATTCTTGCAAAAGAAGTGTAGGCCTGGAAAGCTTGACCCTTTTGGGTGTCTGGGTTCAAATCCCAGTCCCGGCGTATAATTTTTAAATAAACAAATTAATGAAATAGCATGAGCAAAGAGCTAAAATTATCATTGATGACCGCAGTTATTTATTTCCTGTTTTATAACATAATCACATACACTGTTTACAAAACATTCAAGTTGGAGGTTTCCATCATCTCTTCATTAATATTCTTTGTGGTTTATTACATCTTGTTAAATTACATCAGGAAAAAGAGGGGGTTATAGGTCCCTGAATTTTGAGATTTGCTTAAGCAGGGCCTGTTGGACAAAATCCTCCTCATCCTTGAACATGTTTGTTTTTTGCACTATTATTTTTATGCTTCTTTCCATTGTCTCGGGAATGTTTATTTTCATTTTCACCTCCATAAATGCTCATATCCGAAATCATTGTGCCCGAATTGTATTAGCAGATCAATGTTTAATTCTTTCAGTTCAATGGGGACATCGCATGCTCCGAAGCATGATCCAAGCCATATCAGTATTCTTGCCTTTGTTTTGCTCTCCAGGTATTTTTGTATCTCTAATGCCCTTGGTTTCAGGCCATCAGATAATTGAATGCAGACTAATTTAGGTTTCTCTTTGTATACAAATCTAAGTTGGTTAATAAATTTTGGAATGGGTGATAAGAGCATATAAAATGAAATTGGAAAAAGTTTTGTTATATGGTTTTATTATTTGGGTTATTCTGTTCTTTGTAGGGTGGTTCTTGATGGTTATACTTCCAAATACAATGAATATAATTATGCTGATTCTCGGGGCTTTGCTGATTTATACATTTTCAAGGGTAATGCTTGATGAGAGGAATATGTTTGCCGTGGGGATTGTATGGCTGTTGGTTAATTTTTTGCTGGATTTAGCGTTGATATTTTTTATTTTGGGAAATGAATCTTATTTCTCGGTGTGGAGCATATGGGTTTTCTATGCATTGTTGATAGTGGAGCCGGCAGTTGTGAAGAAGCTGTCAAAGGAATGATTTTATAATATTTCTCATCATATGTTTTTTATGAATGATTTGGTTAATTTTTTGCTAAGGCCATATTACAACAGAAGATTCAGAAGGATATTAGATAGGCATTTTTGGCCGAATGTATCAATGGCAATGGCATTGTCAAGAACCCATAAATTTGAATTATTGAAAAAATTTGAATGGAATGAAGAAAGTGAATATATTTTATATTTTTTAAGGGAAAAATATGATGATAGAGGGGTATGCATAAGCAATGATTATTGTTTAGTTTCCAGAGGTTTAAGGTTGGAATATGACACCATTCATTGTTTGATAAGGTCAATATTGAATGACCAGTTTGGACAATTCGCTTAAATTGATTTCAAAGCCGGCAACAGGAAGTTCCAGGTTGAAATTGGTGATTATTTTGGGGTGTAATTCTCCTATATAGCCCATCTTCTTTCCATTGCATTTAATCATTCCGGCTCTTCCCTTGATGAATGAATCATGCTCGGCTTCTTCCAGATTATATTTCAGGCCTAAAGCATTGAACATGTAATCAAGAATCTGCTTTACCTCTGTGAAATTTGCATTTGCATGGCAGCTTAACAACCCCAGGTTTTCAGATTCTTCCTTTTCAAAGGCGGTCCCGGCTTCAAATATCTTCTGCGGATATTCATGATGCTTGTTTTCGCTTAGAATTTTCATCAGGCTTGGGATCATCCAGCTTCTTAAAGTATTATAATCAATGTTTACAGGATTCAGCACTTTGATGTTGTTCATCTTGATTTCCATCTTGTTCAGAACATCCCCGGAAATCAGGTTATAGCTGTTGCATTCAAGGTATCCGAAGCCAATCAGGATATCTTTTATTTTTCTCTTGAACTTTTCAGATTCATCTTCAGAGCCAAGGGTGCTTACATTTGGTATTTCTTCCTTGAAATTTTCATAGCCGTATGCAATTGCTATGTCTTCAATGATATCAGCCTGGTGCATAATGTCAGTCCTGTAGCAGGGAATTATCACCTTTCCCTTGCTGTAGTCATAACCCATCCTCTCAAGGTAATTTTTGATGTCATTTTCCCTTAAATTCAACCCAAGGATTTTGTTTGCATAGTTAATGTCAATCTTCATTGATTCCGGCTTTAGGCTGGGGCTTGTTATTTTTTTGTTGCCGTACTTTAGCTCAATTTCATATGCAATTCCTTTCATGTCAATTAAGGAACATACGATTATGCTAAGGCATTTGCTTACAACATTGTAGTCAAAGCCGCTGACCTCTATGAAAATTTCCTTTGTTTTGCCTGTTATTTTTCCTGTGTTTTCTGAGTTGATTATTGGCGGCATGCTTAATATGTTGTTTCCTGCATCGACAAATACAGGGAATTTATTTTTCTCCTTTAGCAGATGGCCGTATTCTTTTCCGGCCGGGTGTTTCTCAAGGATTTCATTGCCGTTCATTTCTCTCTTTGATTCCAGTGGGGTGAAAATAATTTTTTCTGGCTCCAGTGCCCTGTAATGAATCGGGAATTTAATCTTTTCAAGCGGATAAATCCCTATGGCGCATTTCTTCCTGTTTCTTCCGTAGCCGACATGAAGTTTCTCCTGGATCTGGATGACCTGTTTTATTTTTTCACCGTCAAATTTTAAGTTCTTTACAATAGCGCATGAAGTGAAAGGCCTTATGTTCTTTACAGAATCATCAATGATTAGATTGTAATTTGATTTCTTTGCTTTGTATTCTCTTAATCCTTTTTTAACTCCAATGAAGGATGAAAATGCCCTTGCAAATCCCTGCTCGCTTAGCATGTCAGGCCTGTCGGGGAACACTTCAACGATTATCTCATTTCCTTTTATATCTTCCAGATCAGTTCCAAGCATTGAAATCCTGTCTTTTAGCTTGTCAATTGATAATTTCTTTCCTGCTAATTTTTCAAGTTCATTTTTGTTTAAATTAACTGTTGGCATCTTTAAGTATATTTTTTATATCCTTTAATAATTTTTCTGCTAATTCCATAATCTCTTTGCTGTCCTCTAAATCTACAGGTTTCCCATAATATTTGCTGTTGTTCCTTATCTTTCTAAAATTATCAAATTTATTAATCTCAACCAAAGGGAGATTATACTTCAATAAATAAGTAATAGAAGCTTCATGGGAATAGGATTTATAACCATCTTTTATTAAAACAGCATCAGCTAATTCTCTTAATGATTCATAAATATTTTCAAGAATATACTTTGAATTTTCATTATCTAATCTTAACTTTTTATAAAAATCTAATCTTTTAATGGCATCATTCACTAAACTTTTAATTAGTGATTTATTTGGAGTGATTCTTTTTATGCTCCCATCTTCTAAAAATATCTTAAAATCTTTCATTATAAACTTAAATATCCTCCCAGTATAAACCCATTGGCTAGATTATTTTTAAATTCTTTGCTGACTTTATCCAAATCAACTTCCAGCAAATGGATACTCTTTCCTAAATATCTTTCAAATTTTAATAAGTTTAAGTCTTTGTGCTTTTTTGTTATTACAGCAATATCTATATCCCCCTTTTCGTTATCTTCTCCAAGGGAATAAGATCCAAATAGTACAATTGCTGTTGGATTATTATACTTGTCAATTAAAAAATCAACTAATTTGGATTCATAGACACTGTTTATATTGAATAATCTCTTTAGTCTTTTAACATCTTCATTATTTTTAAGCTTAAAGTTGGTAACCGCTTTATTTTTATTTCTTACTATCAAATTTTTTCCCTCTAGCTTATTCAAGATTCTAAAACTTCCTGATGGGGATACTTTAGTTAATCTTGATATCTCTCTGAGATAAAACTCTTTATTTGGGTTATTAAAGAATAATTTCATTATCTTATTTTTATTCTCTTTTTGGAACATATGTTCTATAAATGAAACAGTAGTATTTAAATCTTTCTGTTCTATAAATGAAACAATTGTTTCATAAAAGAAATTATTTCAACCACATCTTACTTTCTCTTAATTGCTTCAGGTCATTCTTGTAAATATCCCTTATGTCTTTGATGTTGTAAGCAGCGGTTATTATTCTGTCAATCCCTGGCCCCCATGCCAATACAGGGACATCTTTCCCTAGTAATGGTTTGGTAACTTCTGGCCTGAAAATTCCTGCTGCTATGAACTCAATCCATTTTTTATGAACTGGATCATAAACATCTCCCTCTAGGCTTGGTTCTGTATACGGAAAATAAGCAGGCCTGAATCTGACTTTTGGAAATCCCATTTTTGTTGCAAACTCCCTTAAATAACCCATCAGATGTCTTAGGTTTGCATTTTCATCAACTACAATTCCTTCTGTTTGGTTGAATTCAAACAAATGTGAAAAGTCAAGCGTTTCATTCCTGTAGCATCTTCCAACAGAGAAAAATTTTGCAGGCAGTTCCTCTTTCTTCAGCTTTGATAATGTTTGTGCGCTCAGGCATGTTGTATGTGTTCTCAGCACTTTCTTCATGGCTTCTTCAGGATTCCATTTGTATTGCCATCCTTTGCTTCCTGTGTTCCATCCGTTTTCATGAGCAGCCCTGACTTTGTTAACAATTTCTTTGTCTGGTAGTCTTCCCTTTTCTTTCAGGTAAAAAGTGTCCTGCATTTCTCTTACGGAATGATCCTGTGAGGTATACAGGGCATCAAAGTTCCAGAATGCAGTTTGGATTATGTTTCCCTTCATCTCTTTGAATCCCATCTCAAGCCAAATTCTTCTTGCATAGTCTAATGCTTCATTGACAAAATGCTTTTTTCCAGGATATACTTTTGGGACATTGATATTGATGTCATATCTCCTGAACTTTTTATTCACCCATTCCTTGTTCTTTATTACGTTTATTGTAAGGCTTTCAATGTAATCATCCTTTAAATTCAATTTTTGTAATTCTCTCCCCTTGCTTGTTAAGTCAGAAATCCTGTCCTTGACCAGGTTTTCTTTTATTAATTCTTTTCTGCCTTTTAGTTCATTGTATAGAATTTTGTCTGCTTTGTTTTTGTCCAATGGCAGTTTCTTAAGGAAATCCTCGATCCTGTTGTCATTGAGGTATTTTTTCCCTGCTTCAGTTATTTTTATCTTGTTCCCTAGAATTATGCATGAATTTCTTTTCAGCAGGCCAAGAGCAGCATTTAATTCATCTTTGTCAAGCTTGGCTTTTTCTATTATCTCATTCAGGCTTAACTCTTTGTTCAGGATGGATTTTAGAAACCTTTTTTCTGGCAGATCTTCCTTCAGGATTTTCCTGCCGTTGGAGTCAATCTCGATTATTTCCTTGCTTTCTTTCCTTACATTGATTAATTCCTTGTTTTCAAGCCATTGCAGTGCCCTTATCACCTCAACTTCCTTTAGCCTGCTTTTGTCAATTAATTCATTTAAGGAAATATTGTCTTTTATTAGGGGGAATATTTTTCTCTCCAAAGGGCTAAGGCTTTCAGCTACCTCTTTCATATAATTAAAAAGAACAAGATGTTTTTAAATATTTGTAATTTATGGATAGGATGGTTCTTCTCGCGGATATCCCTCACTAATCAATGCGAGAATTCCTGAATTATCTTCATTTGAACTCCTTTTTCTGGATTTGTATTCTTCTTTGAAATCAGGATGGCATTCCATTGGAGTATATTTTCCATCTTCACAGATAATTTTGATTATCTCAGAGTATCCATATTCTCTGTTCAGTTTGTATAATGAATTTAGTTCACTCCTGCTTATTTTTATTGTGCCGTCAGTTACAATATGCCATTTTCCATTGCATCTTATTTTATAATCTTTACCAGGAATTATGAAAGCTTGTGTAAACTCTAATCTGAAAGGGATTTCATTTTTTACTTCAATTCTTGAAACAGTGGATTCCAGATTGACAGGTTTATTGTGTAAAAATGTTCCCCCTGTTTTACCTCCTAAAAGACTTACGGAGTTTAATAATTCATCAGGTATAGGTATTGTATCGCCAAATCCTTTACGTTTGTACATTTTGAATTGAATGATTTTAAAATATAAAAATTTATTCCTCTGATTCATCTATGAAAAAATCAGCATCATGGTTGTTAAGAAAATCATTAATTGTTTCATTTTTTCTAATTGAATGAATGCTGTCTGGACTTCCTATTATTTTCTTTAGTTTTTCTGGAGTTATAGGCTCGCAGTTTTTCATGTCGACAACAGTTTGCATTCCGTAACCGCTTGAATAATCAACCCATTCTGATACTCTCATATTTAGGTAATAAATTATATTATTTGAAAGGCTGTCTTTTATTGTTAAAGCTAGGTTATATCCTCCCCCCTTTCTAAAGAAAGCAGTTTTGTCGTAAACTTCGCCTGCAATTTTATCGCTCTCGCATCCAACAGTTAATAAAGTAGCTAAGGTTAATGCAGTATTCCTTAATCCTCTGTAAAAATTCATTTTAATGTGTTCCAGTTTATATCAAAAAGGTTTTCCATTGACTTTACAAAATAAGGGCTCTTTACCCATATTCCGGTGTCATAGCTTTCATGGATTTTTGTGTCTTCCATTATCATGAACAGCATGTCTTTTCCGTCAACCATTACAAACCTTGAGTTGAAGTCGTCGCTGTACTTGATGCTTACATTCTTTAGCTCCTTTGAAAATTCTTTTATTTCCTCGCTTTTCGGAACTATGATCTTTATTTTTACATCCTTTAGTTTCCTGCTTAGCTCCTTGATTATGTCAATCTTTCTGAAGAATCCATCCTTGGTTGTGTTTATTAGGACGCTTTCCTTTGCGTTCCTTAATAATGTCTCAATCTGGTCATTGATGTTTCTTCTTCCTTTTATTGCTCCTGACAATGAAGTTGGGTCAATGTTTTCAATTCCCTGCTTGTGGAGCAATTCCAGCTCCTTGTAGGTATTTTCTCCCTTGACTTTGTCAAGATTCTTGACTCTTTCATCGCCGTCATTTCTTATGTTTTTCTTTACCCTTTCTAGAACTTCCTTTGGATCGACAGCGATGTATTTTATCGGCTTGCCCAGTTTCATCAGGACAAATCCTTTCTTCTCAAGAGATTCCAGAATATCATAACTTCTTGATCTTGGTACGTTTGATATATCACTCAATTCTCCCGCGCTTGAAACTCCCTTGCTTAGCAAAGCAGTCCATATTTTTACTTCATATATATTTAAATCAAATGCAATTTTCAGCTTTTTTACAAAGTCTTCTTTGACTATCATTTTGTTCTCCTGCACCTCAAGTCTATGATATGGATAAAAAAAGCATTTATAAATCTTTCTATTTATTATAATTTACAAGTGGTAACATTATTTTAAGCCAAGAACCTCAAGAAAATTATCAAAGAATCCTTTTTTGCTTTCGTTGTTGTATATTTCCCCTGTCAGGTAATGGGCTAGCCTGTTATATGCTCTTCCGGCTTCAGAATCAGGATACAGGTTGAACACGCTTTCTTCCCTGACTAGCGCCTTTTTGACATGCTCATCCTCAGGAATGACACCTATTATCGGCCTGTTATCCATTAAATTTTCAATTGCATCCATCTTCATTTCAAGCTTTCCTCTTTTCCTGCACACAACAACTCCTATTATCTCTTTTTTTAGTTCCTCAGCAATTTTGATCAGCTTTAATCCATCGGCAACAGACGGAAGTTCAGGGTTGACTAATATTAGAACCTCATCGCATGCATCAAGGGCAGCCAATGATTCCCTTCCAAGCCCTGCAGAGCTGTCCATTATCAGGAATTCAGAATTTAGGCTGTTCAGTTTTTGCTTCAGGAATTCAGGCCTTACTTTCTTCAGGCTGTTTATTGAAATGCTTCCAGGAATTATTTTTAATCCTGATTTATGAAGATAGATTGCTTTCCTTATGTCTCCCTTCTTGTTCATCACGTCATGGATTGTTCTCTCAACTTTTGCAATGCCATAATATAACCCTACATTAGGTGTTGTAAGATTGCAGTCGACAAGAATGACATCCCTCCCGAGCTTGTTCAGTGCTGAGCTTATGTTGATTGCGCTTGTTGTCTTTGAAACGCCGCCCTTTGCAGAGCAAATCAGTATTTTTCTCATGTTATTCCTATTTTTTCTTAATATATAAATTATTTGTAATTTTCCTCAACGTACTTGACAAATTCTTTTGTTTTCTCGAAGAATTCATACAGCTTCTCGATGTTGATTTCCCAGGTTTCCTCATTTTCATCTATTGCAATAAGTTTTACGCCTTTTTTGTATTCCTCTTTTCTTGTGTACTCGGCGCGGTCAATTTTTTTTAGAATGAGATAGAAATCGATGAAAGCTATGAGGTCTGATTTTCTGAAGTGTTTTTTTACCTCAATGGCCCTTTCAATTGGCATTAAGGGGATGTGCTTTATTTTCTTCTTTGCCTTGAGCCATTCAGTGACGTCAAGTATTGCATAGTCGCATGCATTTATGAGCCTCCTGATTGCATTTCTTATGACGTCTATGTTCTTCGTGTATTTTAGCGTAACATATAAAAGATGGTCAGCCCTTTTCAGCTCTTCCTTTGAATCAGAATCGTGTTGTAACATTTGTAAGTATCCCATTCACCTTCCTTATGAACTCCTTGCTCATATTTAAATTTTGCTTTATTCTGTCCAAACCAAGGCTTTTTAGCTCTTGTTTTTGGTTAAAAAAGGCATATTTATCATTTTTCATAAATTCTGCCCCGCTGTTTTTTCTTTCCTCAAGGAACATCTTCAGATCGCGGATAAGGTTAATATGCTCCTTCTCAATATTATACCTTTTTGCTATTGAATCCCTGAATATGCCCATTTTTACGTTGAAGTCTTCGGGATAAATTGAGATTCTCTTGTATAATCTTTCATACATCAGTATGGCATCCATTGCATGGCTCATTCCGTTGCTTATGTTCTCGGCCATTGTTATTATTAATTTGTTGTCTTTGATCAGGGGATAGGTGATGTAGAACATGTGGTCAGCCCTTTTTATGAGCTCGTTTGCCCTGTCAAGAACAATCCTTATTTCTTTCATGTATATTGCAGGTTGATAAAACTTAAATAAATTATGCTTTTTTAATATTCCATGCCAATCAAAAGAAAAGAACTGGAAAAATTGGTTGAAGGGGATTTGGTTGAGGTAAGGGATGATAAAGTGAGAACATTATATTATTTTAGGTATTTGTGTGATGGTTCTGGAAGAAGGTATAAAAATGGCAGTACAAATTTTTTAAAGGTATCAAGGGAGAAAACAGATGATGGGTATTCTGATAGTACAGTTATTTTTTTGAATGAGATAGAATCAATTAATAAAATATAATTGTTTTATTCCTTTAAGCTTATTATTGCTTCTGTGAGATCCTCATATTTTTCAAGGGCTTTCTCGGCTTCTTCCCTCGAGCATCCTGTCTGCTCCATTATTGTATTAACGTCCTCTTCATTCATCTCCTCTTGGACATCCCCGGTAACCTGGAAAGTTTCATGCCCCTGCATGTTTATCTTGGTTACTTTTGGATTTTTTATTATTATATTCCTGCTGGAATTTTTTATTATCACCTCATCAGCATCTATCTCTTCCTGCTTTATCCCCATCTGCTTCATTATCTTCTCCATATTTTTTGGGTTTAATCCGGGAAACATTTTAGATGAAGTTGTGCAGGATATACTCAAGAACTATGACAGCAATTATTACCCCAACTATGAGCTCAGGGGATAGGTTTACCTTTGTCTTGAAGTCATCAAAATACCTTACCAGTCCTCCCATTCCGGAAGGCATTCTTATCTGTTCTGCCATGATTATCTTTTAAAAGGAGAATATAAAAAGTTTTCTAAAACAGACAAATATAACTGAGCAATAATAACAATATGTTTAAATCTTTATTCTTGATAAAGTCTTTTATGGAAATAAAGCAGAGGGAGTCAACACTGGATGTTTTGAGGAGGCTGCAGGCTAAAAACAAGAAGCCCATCCCGAGCATGTATGAGAAATCCCCAGTTAAGATAAAGGTTGAGGACATAGTTGATGACATCCCTGCTCCAAGGGAAAAGGTTAAGATAAGGCTTACCGGAAAGAATTCAGAGGCTCTTTTTCTGTTGAACCAGATAAGGGACATTGAGAGGCAGTTGAAGACAGGAAGCAATTATTTTGATTATTATTATGATCTGAGAAGGAAGGAAGATGCATTGGTGAAGATGTATGAGTCAGATGAAAACAGGGAAAGCCTTCCTGAAGATGTTCTGAAAAAAGTCAAGGAAATAAAGAAGAAGTTTAACAAGTAATTCTAAAAGCGCTCCCGATGGGATTCGAACCCACAACCCTTTCCTTAGGACGGAAATGCTCTGTCCAGGTTGAGCTACGGGAGCATATAAATAATAAATATATATTAACTTTTAAAACTATCTTAATATTTTGGTATTTAGAAATTATTAAATAGGGAATGTTAAGCAGTAATAAACTATGTTGCAGATACTGATTGATTATGCATTAATTGTTGCATTCATTGCTTTAACAGCAGATATCATTATACAAATATTGCATATCACAAAAAGAAAATCATCTAAGGACATATCAATAAAAGGATGCATTATAAGAAGTTTTGGTGCGCTTGTATTGCTAATAAAATTTTTCTTGTTAAGTGATGTATACCTTGTGATAGGCCAAACAATTTTTTTATCAGTATATTTAACATATTTTTTATTAATTATATATTATAGAAAATAAAACTTTTTAGATTTTTAGTATAACTTTTTCATTCCTGTCAAGCATTTTTAGCAGCCTGTCAGCCATCTTGCTTCTTTTTTTGATTTTAATTTCTCCTTTATTTCCTACTCTTGCACTGAACAGGTATCCGTCTTTCCCGTGAAAGTCAACATTCTTGTTTGACAGGTTGTTGCTTACATAAAAGAACAATACATTGTTTTTCTCGCTTAGGTTGTACTTGATTTCGCTCTTGCTTTCATCAAGCGGTTTTACATCAATGTGAATCCCGAGCCTTTTTTCTATTTCAGTTATTCTTTCACCTTTTTTTCCTATTACCTTTCCGATGTCATCTTCAGGAACATAAATTATGGCTCTGCTGTCTGAGACTAAGTCAGCCTTTACCCCGGGAATTTCTCTTTGTAGCTCATATTCAATCTGCCTTGATGCCAATTCCTTCAGTGGTGCTTTCTTTTCATCTTTGGAAACAGGAATCACGACGGTTTCTTCTCCGTAGGAATAAATCTCATATTCAAGTTTGTCATTTTCAAAGTCTCTCACTTCGACTACAGGCCTTGACAGGTCAGCCTCGGTCATTCCGCTTGGAACTTTGACAGTCATCATCAAACTTAGGACTTTCCCGACCTTTCCATCCTTGATGAACACGACGGTGTCAATTATCTGTGGTATCACGCCAAGATCCATCCTTCCGATGAATCTTTGTATTGAATCCACAGGGGCAGTTGCATGAATCACTCCTACAATTCCGATTCCGCTTAATCTTAGATCTGCAAAAAGCCTGAAGTCTGTTGTGTTTCTCATCTCATCATATATCACATAATCTGGCCTTGATAATAATAATACATCATGTATCTCTTCAGGAGTTCCGTGGGAGATTGCATACTGCGTTATGTTGTCGCTTAGCTGCAGGTCTCTTGGCGCCTCTATTGTCTTTACTGTTTTGTTTTTAGAGGCATAAAATTCTGCCAGTGCACTTGCACAGGTACTTTTCCCCATGCCTGGCGAGCCGGCAATTAAAATTCCTTCAGCTTGTTCCTCAATTCTTTTTTTTAATTTCTCGCTTAATTCATAATCATTGATGTTTAATTTTTTTATTGGCCTTACGCATGTTATTTCATATGCATCCGAAAAAGGCGGCCTTGTGATTACAATCCTGAAGTTTCCTATCTGTACAATAGAGCTTCCTCTTCTTTCTATTTCTATGAAGCCTTCCTTCCTTATTTTTGCTTCCTCAATAATGTTCCTGCTGAAGTCTATGATTTCATCCTGGTCAAGGTTCTTGTCGCTTAGCATTACAGTCTCCCATTGCCCAGGCATTCCTTTCTTAGCATATGGCTTGTAATTTTCCCTCAAGTGGACGCTCATTGTTTTTTCATCGAAGAATTTTTCAATCTTTAGCTTTTTTGCCTTTATTACTGGCTCTATGTACATTACATTTATTCCCTTTGCTTCTGCAACCTTGCTTTGGACCTTGTCTCCTGTAAGAAGCATTGCATCTTCATTATATGCCAAATCCCTTATCAAGGAATCAATCTCTCCCAAAGAAGCGCTTCTTATTTCTGAAGTGTTTGGCCTTCTTCCAGTGTATTTTATTTCAAATTTTAATTTCTTGGATAACTCCCTTAATTTTTTCAGCTCATCAAGCCCGAACCTTCCTATTTCCTTTCCAAGGTTGGCCTGGTGCTCAAGCTCGGCAAGAACAGCCTCGTGAATTATTAGCTCTTTTATCCTTATTTCCTTCTTTTCAAGCTTCTGTGATATTATGTTTTCAATGATAACGCTTGTGTCAGGCACTAGTTTCTCTATTTCCATAATAATTGGTTTAGAATTTGGGTTTTTTAAATGTATTGGATTAAAATAATTATTATCCCGGCAATCCAGCAGTAATAGCTGAAATAATGCAGCTTTCTTTTCCTGACAATTTTGAATAATATTTTTAATGATAAATAACCAACAATGACAGAAGCTAACAATCCAACAATATGCTCAATACTTATGTTAAAACTTATATTTCTTCCTTCATATAATAATGCACCTAAAATAGCAGGTATGCTTAATAGAAAACTGAACTTGAACGCTTTTTCTTTATTTATATCTCTTAACAGCCCTGTTGAAATGGTGGCTCCTGATCTTGAAACTCCCGGGATTATTGCTATTGCTTGTGACAGCCCGATTAAGATGGAATCAATTTTATTTAATTCTCTTTTCCCGTTATAATTCTTGGTTAAAAATAATATTATTCCTGTAAAAATAAGTCCAAGTCCAACAACTAATAAATTGCTGAAGAAGCTTTTTAGTATGTCATAAAAAACAAGTCCTATGGCTCCTGTGATGAGGCTTCCTATTATTATGTATAAAATCCATTTCCTGCTTATATTTATTATATCCTTGTAAAAGAAGAATACCAGAACAATTAAAGTCCCGAGATGAAGCCATATGTCATAGAACAGGTCTGCCTTTATATTAAATAGCTCCTGGAATATAACCAGATGCCCGGAGCTTGAGACAGGAAGCCATTCAGTTATTCCTTGCACAATTCCAAGTAAGATGTATTCTAGCATGTTAATTCTTTTATTTATAATTTCCTCTTATAAATGTTCTTGTGCTCATACCGGTATTTTTTCTAAAGGAAATGTAAAATGAGGTTCTGCTTGCACATCCTAAAATACTGGCAATTTCATCCCCTTTTTTTCCCTGGAGCAATAATCTTTTTGCTTTTTTTATTTTTTCATCGATATTTTTTCTTTTAGCCTCATGTGGGTTTATCAGCCTGAATTTGTCTTTTACATTTGGCAAATATAAATTTTTATGTTTTTTATATATGAATTCATGAATCATTCCTGTATCTTGAAATCCATAGTAAGTCTCACTTCCAGTTATACTTTGTTTTTCAACATCACAATGTTCTCTTAAGCTCTTGTTTAATCCAGCAAGGTAATCATGATAAAAAGGTAATATAATTTTTTCAATGTAATCTCTTTTTACACATTTATCCTCAATAAATCCCCTGATGTAATGATGCACGAATTCTTCCGGAATGTTGTCTGGAAATTTTCTGTTTCTTTTGTCCGGAGTTAATCCCCTTTCCTCAAGGCTTAGGCGTAATCTTCTGTTGGTTACTTGGAAAAAGTGAGAGTTCTTGTCCCTATTGTCGGATGTTATATTATTTTCGCATTCTAGATTTGTTTTTATTATTTTGACCAGGTTATAATCTCTGTTTCTAAATATAATGTCTTTTTCAGATCCTCTTAAAGGAAGATAGGTATCAACTAACAAGCCTAATATGTACCATACTTTTGCAGAATCTTTATTAAAAAAATTATCATTTAAAGGTGTTGGATGTAATTCTCTTCCCATATAATAATTAAAAAAGTAAATAAATAAATAATTAACTGTTATAATTCATCCAGTGGGCTTTTAACCTTTATCATGTTTGGGGAAGCGGCATGAACATAAATAAATGTTGTCTCTGGGCTTTTATGCCCTAATAAAGCCTGAACCTCGCTTATGGAGTAGCCATTTTCAATCAAATGTGTTGCAAATGAATGCCTTAAGGTATGGCAGGATATATTTTTGTTGATTCCTGCGCTCTTCAAAGCTTTTCTAATTATCTGCCTTGGGCTGCTTATATTATACTTTCTTCCTTTTACGCTTGTAAACAAGCAATTAAACTCATTTGGTTTTTTTGATTCTATAAATTTTTTAATATTTTCTTTAAGTGCATTTGCTATTATGAATATCCTGTCTTTGTTTCCTTTTCCTTTTCTTACAAATCCATAGCCTTTTCCTATTTCTAGATCATCAACCTTCAAATTTATTAGTTCACTTACCCTCAATCCGGCAGAATACATCATTTGAATCATCAATTTATGCTTTGGATTTTCAATTGCATTAAATAGCTCTTTTATTTCATATTTTGATATTACAACAGGAATTTTCTCTGGGATTTTGCTGTATTTGATATCTATCCATATTCTTTTGTCCAGAACCTCTTCAAACAGGAATCTGATTGCCATGTGGTACAAATTCATTGTGTTTCCTGCTCTGTTATTCTCAGATAAACCCTCTAGAAATAACCTTACATCTTTTTTGCTGATTTTATTAAGAGATTTGTTGGTGTGTTTTAGAAACCTGTTTATGCAATATGTATAACTTTTAATTGTTTTATCACTATAACCTCTTCTTTTGCATTCCTTTGCAATGGATTTTTCTATATCTACTGGAATGTAGACCATAAAATATATAAGTATGCTCTGCTTTTATACATTACTGTTTAAGAAATTGTTGTAGTATAACAATAAAAATTGGTATGAGGCATGAAAAATTTCCAGAGTCATTGTCAGAAAACAAAGGTTAGATTAAATATAATTTTCACGACAAGAAAAAGTTAATGATGATTACAGATTATGTACTTCAAGTTCACCATAGTTTATGGCAGCAAAACTACCAAATCTAGACCCCTCCGGTATTGCATCTGCAATCACTTTTTTAAGACCTGTTAATGGACTAGTATCGATTTTCCATCCACCTTGAAGATGGTATCCATTACCTTGCCCAGAATACTCAACAGGAATACTAAGAGGTCCAGCATATGTTTTGATGAACTGAATACTCCCAAGGGCAATACTTCCATTTGCATGTGCCGTTTTAGTTTTTTCATTACATTCTTCAACAATCATTCCGTCAAACTTGCCTCTTATTGACATGGCTCCAATTGCAAAAAGAGTGCTGGTTGTAATTCCTCCTAAATTTAATGTAAAATAACCTAAAACTATGGGTACTAATCCATGTTGTGAATGTAGTTCCTCTTCTAAAAATGAACATCTTCTATGTAATTCACTTTCTTTAGCATTAATCATAAATGGCCTTACCCTCTCACCTAACTCTGCTCGGAATGTAGGATCAAATAATCGAGAGATAGGCAAATCTTCCCCATAATAGATCGGAAGAGCGTCGTGTAGGGAAAGAGTGTAGATCT
>JAGVZB010000024.1 GCA_018302915.1 Candidatus Woesearchaeota archaeon | reverse complement strand
TCACCATTAATTTTACCTGGTGATCTCCAAGAGAGAATATTTTTTCTGTAATTTTTCCTGTTCCTATTAAATCATTGTTCTCATACCATTTGTATGCTTCATCCGTTGATAGAAACCCTTCCCTATCGTAAGATTTTGATGCATCCAATATAACTGGCACTCCTGGAATCCCTATTTTATCTGGGCCTGCATTTGCTACCGGGGGTGTGTTTGCTATTCCAGCCGCTATTCCCTTTTAAGGCTAATGTTCCTTCTCCTGGATTATTTCCCCTGCAATTTATCATATCATCTGATATTGAGCAGGTTACAATTTCTGTGGATGTTGTTTTTAAGTTATTATCAAAATAGAAATTCAACATGTCATTGTCCCTGTCCATTGCGTTTATTTTAAACTGGATGTTTTCATTTATTTTCACTGTTTTTGTGCCTATTGTAATAATTATTGGAGGATTGTTTAAACTTTCTTGGTTACCTTGTTCATTTCCACCAGGATCATACGGCTCACTTTCTATGATACATTGATTGTTTGTGCATTGTTTTCCTGTAGGGCATCCGCAGATATTGCAATTGTCTTCCAGGATTCCATTGTTGCAGTATTTGAGATTTGTATTGCATGAATTATAAGGCGTTCCGTCTGAACATTCCTGCGTTGGAGGAGGATTAGTTGTGTTTGAGGCACTTACACATGCACCATTCGAGCATTGATATGAGCAATACTGCTGCTCAACCCACTGACCCGCAGAGGAGCATGCCATAACACAAGGGCTTCCCGAGCATTCATTTGAATACCCGCATCTTGTTTGTCCAGCAGAACATGCAGGAGGAGATGCACTTACACATGCACTGTTCGAGCATTGATATGAGCAATACTGCTGCTCAACCCACTGACCTGCAGATGAGCATGCCATAACACAAGGGCTTCCCGAGCATTCATTTGAATACCCGCATCTTGTTTGTCCAGCAGAACATGCAGGAGGAGGTGCAGCTGATCCTGTTATTGTAAATATTCCCTTAAAATCGATTAAAAATTCTTTTACAGAGAATGCAAATACAGGAGAAGAAATAATAAGCAATAATAATATAACCACAAATAATCTTTTCATATATAAACAATTATTTTGTTTAATATAAATTTTATTGTTTTTCTTTTTCTGTGATTTCTTTCTGCAATTTCTGCAATTCCTCAATATTCCTGTTCATCTCTTCCTCTGTTCTTTCCAGCATTTTTGATAAGTTCAGAATATTTACTTTTACCATGTCTTTTGTTTCCTTAACATCTTTTTCCACCATAATATTTAATCCAACATTTGTTATCAGCTCGTTGTTATTCTTTATAATTCCTTTTACAAATATCCCCTGACCCAAAGGTATTAATATATCTTGGTTTTCCTTTATATTTTCCAGCTCATCCAGGCTGTTTCTCAGAATCTGGAGCTCCTGAATATTATTGTTTATGCTCTGTAAGTGTTCCTGAAGCTGCTGAACTTTTTGATTTAGAACCTGAAATTCAATTATCTTGCTTTTTTGCTCTTCCTTTTGGGACATTTTTCTTTTCTTTCTTTGGTTTTTCTTCCTTGGATATTCCTTCTTCCTTTTTTGTTTTTCTTATCCTTCTTGGTCTTGTTCCTGTTTCTTTCTTTGGGTTTAATTTAATTATTTTAATGCCATCTTTTTCCATTGCTTTGTGGACTTCTGAGGTAGAAGCTCCTTTCTTTATATCTAATTTTTTGTTTAATAATTCAAGATGGTTTATATTGCACTTTTTTCTTCTTACATTTCCATCTATTAGAACGTAGTTTGAATCTATTTTATCAACTATCACACAATGCTTTCCTGATTCACGTCCTGCTATCTTTATTGCTAATTGACCTATCATTTTAATTAAATGTCATAAAAAAGGTTTTATAAAAGTTGTTATTTTATAAAAGTGATATAATGATAAAACAGAAATATTTAATTGGGACTTATTTTCTGACTCTTTTTATTATTTCTTATAAATTTTATCATGATGATCAAAATCTTCAAAGATAATAATATCTTCTTTAATTTGGAATGTGAGAACAAAACTTCCAATATGAACTCTTTTCAGATGACCCATATCATGTCTTAGATTTTTAAAATGTTCAATATCAACAATGTTTAATTTAGCAATTTGGTTAATTTTCTTTTGGAGTGCAATGAATAAAGCAGGATTTTTGTGCTTAGTCTTTTGCATGATCTTGCTAATCTTAGAAGTATTAATCTTCATAACTTTTCACACCATTTATTAAACTCTTTTAAAGTCATAGCCTTGCCATAAGGCTTCTTTTCGGATAATGCTTTTAACTTTTTGACATACTCTTCTCTTAAAGGTAATTCATCCACTGGATGCCAATCAATAATATCACAAAACTTCCGGTCAAATTCAGATAATTTATTTGTTTTAATAAACCTGTCAAATATCTCTTTCTTTAATGATTCTTCTCTTCCCACTTCTGACCAATTTACCCAAGGAAATATTTTTAATCTTTCTTTAAAGGAATCTTCTACTGAAATAGTTATGCTTACCATTTATAACACCTCTTTAGCCCTTAATTTTTCTAATATCTTAAGTTTTTTCTCTAATCCTTGTTTAAATATCTCAGGCCAATTTACATCAGGTCTTTTATCCATTCTTTCTTTAAGTTCTTTTGATATAGAAAATGTCATTCTTACTATTGCCATATGGGATACCTCCTGCAATTGTGTTAGAATACACAAATGTGTTGATATATTTAAATCTTTTGTTTTAAAAATTAAGATAAAGAATTTATTTTCTGACTCTTTTTATTATCTCCCTTCTTGAGCATTTTGAACAAAGAATACCACCAAACATCCTCTCTGGTCTTTTCCTGGATTTTGGCATGTTCATCATCTTATATGGCCTTTCACGAGGGATGCCCTTGAGAACAGCACCACAATTGCTACAATGAGAAGGTTTTGGCTTTCTTTTTTTATAAACCAGTTTAACCCCTTTTGTTACTTTCTTGAACACCCTTCTTAGAGTTCTTGATCTTCTGCTTGGTCTTGGCATTTTATTGGTAAATTAATAAATCTTTAAAAGCTTTCGAATTATCATGCTGAACACAATTGCGCTTATCAGGTACACCCAGAACCATGATAAGCCCAGTATAATCTTGCCTAAAGGCGTATAAACCGTCCTCAGCCACCCAAAAATTATTATCAAAGGAATAAAAGTAAACAGCATTGGCTTTATATTATGCTTCATCATCTTGAAATTTTTACTCATAAGCTCCTTCTGCTTGTCCATCATTTTCTGGGGATTGTCCTTTAATAATTTCATATCCTTTTGCAGCTGGTTTATCTCTTCTTTGTGCTGCTTTAGCTCTTTCTGATCTGTAAGGAACTTATAGGACAATGAAATCAACAAGGTTAGTATAAATGAAACTACAAGCAAACCAGCCAGTGGAGACCAATCTATCAGGAATCCAAATATTGAGTTAAAAAAATTATCAAGCATTTTGTCCACCCATCATTTTTCTTAATCCAGGATACATGTCAACCATATGCTGCTGAGCTATCCTTTCATAGAAATTATAAATTATCATCACAGTTAATAGTATTCCGGTACCTCTTGATAATGCTCCTGTCAAATCTGCCAGTGCTGCGAGAATTCCAACCGATAACCCTCCCATTACTGTCAAGGGCATTATATACCTGTTCAATATCTGTTCCAAAACACGCTCATCCCTCCTGAATCCAGGAATTTGAAGACCAGAGGACATTATTTGCTTTGCCTGTGATCTTGCATCCATTCCTGATGTCTGAACCCAGAATATAGCAAATATCACTGCACCAAGAGCCATTAACAGCATATAAACAAGAGAATGAGCAAGATCTGAAGATATGAACGAGCCTTTTATCAAGTTTTCAATTAAATTTGGGTTGTACACCCATGCAACTATACCCGTCGTGGGAACGTTTCCAGTGAATGTCCCAAGCAATGGATAACCCCAATTTTCCAATAATCTCGCCCACAGCTGAATATTTGCCATCAATGCTGCAACCAATATGACAGGAATATTTGAGGTATACATAAATCTCAGAGGCCACCTTATTCCATAACCACGAACTCTGCCAAAAGACAATGGGATCTCAACTTTCATTGCCTGGGCATAAACTGAAATCACAAAAACCAGAATTGTAAATGCTATTGCAGATATTGCAAGTATTGCCTCAGTGGGATTTCCCTGAATCAATGAGTAAAAGAAAACAAATACCTTGCCTATAGGAGCCTGGCCCGTTCCGAATGCTATTGCTCCTGTTGTTGTCAATGGAGAAAATGATTTTATTATTATTTCTGCCGAGACTCCTGCTGCAATGAATAATGAAACTCCCGAACCAAAGCCCCATTTATTCATAACTTCGTCCATATAAAGTATCAGCATTCCACCAAGGAATAACTGAAATACCAATATCCATGGTGAAAATCCAGCTGCTGGAGATAATCCTCCCATGAAGATGTAAATTATTGCTTCAAATATTATAAAGAAAATTGTCAGTATTTTCTGCAAGCCCTGAAACAGAACCCTTCCGTCATGAGTTGTTGTATCTATCTTCAGTATCCCTGAGCCATTCAGCAGCTGCAGTACAATGGATGATGTTACAATTGGGCCAATTCCCAAAGATATTATCGAGCCAAACTGAGCAGCAAGAATTATAGACAGGAAATCAAATTGCTCCAGTGAATTCTGGCCCAGACCCCATAAAGGTATAACTCCGAGGATAAAAAAGCTTATTAAAATTATTAAAGTCCACTTTAATTTTTTCTTGAAAGGTAAATGCTTTATTTCAGGACCTTTTACTTCCGGAAGAAAATTAATTACCTGTTGCATTAAGGACATTTATTTTTCCACCTGATTTTTCTATTTTTTCAATAGCTTTTTTTGATGCATATTCAACTTCAATGTTAAACTTGTTTT
The DNA here is from genome assembly GCA_018302915.1 of Candidatus Woesearchaeota archaeon. Taxonomy (GTDB): domain Archaea; phylum Nanobdellota; class Nanobdellia; order SCGC-AAA011-G17; family GW2011-AR20; genus JAGVZC01. The sequence continues at coordinate 11,298 of JAGVZB010000024.1, read as the reverse complement.
TTAATCTCCCTTTTCCTAACAGCTTATTGTAGCCAAAATCACCCAATCTTATGCTGATGACATTACCTTCTTTTTTTAATATTCCATTCTTCAACCAGTTGTATAATTTATTCTCAATTGTCTGGATGCTTATTGCCTTTATCTTTTTTTTATTTTTGGAGCTAAAACCCCTTTTTCCAAAGTATGATGAGCCATATAATTTTAATATTGTAGGCTTTTTCTGATCTGCCCTCTTACCTGAGCCAGCCATACCTCTTCCACCGCGGTTTCCTGCCCCCCTTCTTTTTTTCTTGGCTCCACCACCATGTGTTTGAGATCCTCTGTACCTTCCTGCCTTTTTTCTTTTTATTATCATTATAACATCCTAATTATCAAATCATTTATTTTTTCTTTTCTGTAACCTAAAGCTCCGCCCATGCTGAATGGAACCTTTACCCCTTTTCTTTCAAATCCTTTTACAGGCGGCTTTAACCTAAAGAACAACCTTAAACCTATAACATCCTTAAGGCTTTTTTTGAAATTAAAGAAATCCTTTACAAATTCATCTGCTGATAATCTTGTTTTTTCTTTCATGTAATCTTCCGTAAGGTTCTTCTTCCCGAATATTTTCCCTCTTTTTAGCAGCAACTCCTTGAGTGTTTTCTCGTTTAATTCCCCCCATGTCACATAATCCTTGACTTTTCTCAGCATTCCAATCATGTTAGGGGAGTTATTTATAATGACACAATGATTTTTGTTGTTTAACCTCAGCATTTTCATGGTATCCTTTATATCTTTTTTTACACCTATTGATCCCCTTATCCTGACTACTGCTATCCTGTTCATTTTATTTTCCCTTCAATTATCCCATATTCTTTTGCATATTCCTCGCTTACCTTCATTTTTGATAATTTTTTAAGAGCATTAAAACAGGCTTTTACAATGTTTAGTTTAGTCTTGCTGTTCTTTGACTTAGAATAAATATCATTTATCCCGGCTATTTTTAAGATCTTTTTACATTCTTCCTCTATACATAACCCTGTACCCTTTGGTGCAGGTATCAATCTTATTTCTGCTGAGCCGCATTTGCCAATCACTTCAAAGGGGATTGAGTAATTGTTTTTTCCTCCAGACTCCCATGAACCGCAGCCACGCTTTATCCTTATCAAATTTACCTTTGCTATCCTTAATGACTTTTCCCTTGCTGGCATTGTTTCTTTTGAAGAGCCTATTCCCATCCCAACATATCCATCTTTATTGCCAACTACCATCATTGTAGAGAACTTCATCTTGTTTCCTTCTTTTGTTTTCTTTTGAGTCTGCTTCCAGATTGATTTTTTTCCGCCTCCAAATTTACCCTTTGACTGACCTATAGAGATTAGCTCTGATTCGATATCTGAAACTAAAAAATCAACTATTTCAGGCTCCAGTATCCTGTACCCCCTGTCAAAAACTTCTGAGATATCATTTATTTCACCAGATTTTATTTTCCTGCCTAACTCTGTTTTTGGATTCCAAGATTCTTTGTCAAAATCTTTTCTTTTCTTTATTCCTTCAGGTGTTTCTTCCGGTATTATCTTAACCATTTTCTATTTTCTTTTTTACTTCTTCAAATTTATTTTTAATCTCATTATTTATATGACTTCCCTTAATCCTTTCTTCATTCGGGAATATCTTTGGATTATGCGGAACATTCAATCCCGCATCTATGCAACCTTTCAATGCAGAGTATAACCTTGATTTTACTACAGACTTTTGCAGCCCCAAATCCAGGATTGCTTCTTTTACCCCTTTTTTTAAAGCTTTTTTTCCAAACAAAAACCCCGTTAAATACGCTGATGGAATATTTCCAAGATTATAGCCCCATCCAAATTTTTTTAATTCACGGCTGTGGCATGAAATTACCACTTTATCCCTTGAATCTTCGCTTTTTACAACCTGAATTAAAATATTCTTCAGTGATTTTCTTATCAGCAGCCTTTGTTTGCCTGACTTGATAAGCTTCAACCTTAAATTATAATCTGTTTTTTTATTCCTTTTTCTTTTTACTTTTACAGTATAACTTCTATTTTTTGCCATCTTTGATTAATTTCCTTTCATTTATGTATGTCTTTAGGTGCCTTTTACTTCTAAAGAAACCACCTTTTGATTTTAAATAAAGCTCCCTGTAATCTTTATTGTCAATTAATTCTTTTTCCTTCAATCTCCTTAAGAAATCCCTTTGAACCCTTATTTTACTTGTCCACACCTTCTTTGGCTTTAATCTTGCTGTAAACTTACCCTTTCTAGAACCTATTCCTTTTCTTCTTCCTTTTCTTTTTTGAATAAGTATTTTTCTTGCCCTTACCCTTGAATGACCTTTCTTTTGCTTTAATATTATTGATTCTGTGTTTATTAACCCTTTAATATCTTTTTTTGTTATTGCTTCCTTTATCTCGGATAATTTTTCAGGATCAAATTTTATTCTTTTTTTGCCTATACCTAACAGAGATTGTACAAGCCTTTTCTTGTTTTTTAGGTTCATTTTAATCCTTTTTCCAACACTTTCCTTTTTTCTTCCTTCAGTTTTGTTTCTTTTTCCTCTTTTGATTCTTCCTTAACTTTTTCTTCCTTCTTGACCTTTTTTTCCTTATCTAATCTGGATTTCTTTTTTTCTTCCTGTCTTTTCTTAACATCATCCAAAAATTTGTCAGCATCTTTTATGTTTAATATGTTTATGCTTAATTCTTTTGCTTTTTTTATTATATCTATTTTTTTCTTTAATCCGACATTTGATGAAATGATTATTGGCTGTTTTAAATTTTCCATCTCTTTTATATTGCTTATATAAACTGGTTTCTTGCCCTTAATCAGGTATCTCAATTTTTTTTCATTTCCATAACCTATTTTTGGCCTTCTGCTCTTTCCTCTCTTTTTCAGCCTTAGCTTACTTTGAAGCCCCCTAGGCCTTATCCATTTACTGCCGAGCTTTTTCAATATTGATTGCTGCCTTTTGAATTTTATTTTTTTCTTCATTTTGCTTTTTTAATTATCCAAATCCCATCCTGGTATACCCTTCTATCATAATCCGTCCTTCTTGTAGCTAACTCTATCTTTGATGCAGTCTGACTGACTAAATCTATATCAATTCCATTAATCTTTATTATATCCCCTTCAACTTTTACTTCTACATTATCAATAAGCTTCACTTTTCTTGGTTTTTTTTCACCAAAGAAATTTTTTATTATCAATTCCTTCCCTTGGACAGAAACATTCATTGGGAAATGGCCAGAACATATCTTTAATTTGTATTCGTAACCATCCTTTACCCCCTTGATCAAGTTTCTTATATGCGCTTTTAATGTATTTAGAAATATCTTCTCTCTTTTTGTTGCTTTTTTAGTTTTAAACATTAACTGATTGTCTATTTTTTCAACCTTTATCTTTGGATGAAATATTTTTCTTTCATTAGAACCTTTTTTACCTGTTACTTTTATTATATCATTATTTATCTCTAATGTTACACCTTCAGGTATGCTTAATTTTTCTGTGATGTCTATTTTCATTTTTTAATAAACATAGGATATTAACCTTCCCCCAAAACCTTTTTCTTTTGCTTGATTATGAATCATCAATCCTTTGTTTGTTGATAAAATTATAATTCCAAAATCCTTGGCAGGAAGATATCTCTTTTCATACTTTTCTATTTGACCTTTCTTTACTGATAACCTTGGTTTTATTACGCCGCATTTGTTTATTTTTCCCAATAAGTTTATGTTTATGTTTCCGCCTCTTCCGCTATTCTCCTTGAAATCTCCGATGTATTTGTTGTCTTTCATTATCTGCAACACTTTTTTTATTATTGAAGAGCTTGGTTTAACTAAACATTCTTTCTTTCCTGCTTTCTCACAATTTAAAATGTGCGATAGCACACTGCTTAACGGATCATTTAATACCATTTTACATATATTTTTTAAAACCAAGTTTTTTAGCATTAAGCCTGAAACACTGCCTGCATAAATTCAAATTGTATTTTGATATATGCGCATGCGTTCTTCCGCATAATCTGCATTTTTTTGAATTTTGCCCGAACTTCCTGTCTTTTGGGGCATTATGCTTAATGAACTTCCTTAGTTTGCTTGGTTTTACTTCCAGTTGCTTGAACACTTTTTTATGGTCACTAGTAGTCATCTTCTTCCTCCTTGTCTGTTATTTCAATATTGAATTTATTTTTTATGAATTCCATTGCTTCTTCCTTTGTTATCCTGTGCTTTTGCCCCACCTTGCTTTTTTTTAACCTTCTTTTCTTGACCCTGAATCCAGGACGCTCCAAAGTTACTGCAGCATCCAATCCTATAATCCCTATTTCAGGCTTGTATTCAGCTCCGGGGATGTTAAGATATTCCTTTATTCCGAATGAAAAATTGCCGTTTTTGTCAAATTTTTTCCCTGTAATCTTATTTTTTACAGCCTTAAACAATCTTTTCAGTATTTCTTCAGATTTTTTCCCTCTTAATGTTACTTTTGTCCCTATGTTTAATTTTGGACGGATGTTCCATGTTGGAATCCTCTTTATAGTTTTTGTTTTTACAGGATTTGAACCGCTAATTTCTTTCAGCAATGAGACAGCTTTGTCTAGCTTATCCCCTGATTCACCAACACCTATATTCAGTGTCACTTTTCCTATTCTTATCTCTCGCATTTTATTCATTTTATGAGTGCCTTATCTATTACAAAAATATACTTTTTTAATGTCTTAACATTTTTGTTGTTTATTTTCAAATCAATTGTATCATTTTTTTTATTTGAAGAAAGTGATTCAACAGTCCCTGTCAGCCCAACATATTTACCATCAATTATGTAAACATCGGCATTTTTTTCTAATTTAAGGTGTTTTAATATTTTCTTGTCTTTTAGGTTAATCAGCAACGTATCTCCAACATTGTATTCTTTTTTGTCAGTAAGAAAATTATTTCCATTGTACAAGTTAATCTGCAATTTATTCTTCTTCAAGACTTTTTTTCCAATGATTTTTAAGTGCTTGACCTCAGCTTTTTTATCATCTATTTTTTGCAAGAAGAATTTTCCTTTCTTATTCAATAAAAAAAGAAAATTTTCCTTTGTTTTTGGTATCTCTATTATATCAAAAGTTCCAACGGGGAATTTTTTCTCTTTTATTACCCTTTTGTTTATCAGTATATCCTTATTACTCAATATGTTTTTTACTTCCTTTGTTGTTTTAGCATATATCAACAAATCCCTTATGATTATGTTCAATGGCATGGATTCATTTAATTTATGAGGTCCTGGATTTTGTTTAGTTATCCATTTGCTTCCTTTTCTGCTTATAGGCCAAGTTTTTGGCGCATTCAATCTTTTTAAGTGATTTTTACCCATTTTTACCTATCTTCCTTTTTTTATCCGTCAAATCAAATTCTATTATTATGAGATTAGATGGATCTATAGGATAGTACACTTTTGTCCCGTCATTTTTGGTGTTTTGTATATTCTCTATGTAAACCTTTGATTTTTTTGTTATAACCTTTATTATCTTGCCTGTTTTTCCCTTAAACTGCCCCCTGACTATTTTTACCTTATCATTTTTTCTTACTGGAATGTTCCTTATTTTATACTTGTCTCTTAATTCCTTTGATAAGTGAGATGACAAAAATTTTCTTTTTATATTTAATGGAGCATTAGCTCTATACTTCCTTTTTTTCCTCGGCTTCTTACTTGATACCCATGATTTTGAAAATTTCTTTTTCATTTTATACTATTATTGAGGCAATCTTCCCTATTCCCGGCCACTTTTCCGTTGCTTCCTTTGCTATTGGCCCCTTGAATATTGTCCCCTTTGGATTTCCCTTGTCATCCTTTAATACAATAGCTGCATTGTCCTCAAATTTTATCCTTGTTCCATCCTGCCTTCTGTATTCTTTCTTCTGTCTTACAATTATTGCCAATACAGTCTGTTTTTTACTTCCTGGTTTTCCTTTAACCACTGATGCATTCACCAAATCACCAACTCCAGCTGCGGGATATCTTCCTTTTACAGTCTTTGCTCCCTTTACTGAAAATATTTTTATTACTTTAGCACCTGAATTGTCACAAACTTGAACTCTTGTCCCTACGGGCAATGATTTTGACACTCTTGCATTTATTGGCTTCATTTCTTGATTACCTCAATTATTATGAAATGTTTTGTTTTTGATATTGGTCTTGTTTCCTGTATTCTTACTGTGTCACCTATGACTGCATTAATATTCTCTGGATTATGAACACGAATCTTTGACATTCTTTTTTCATACCTTTCGTATTTTCTCACGTAATTTAGATGCTCCACCTGAACTGTTGCGGTTTTAGATATATCCTTTTTGATGACTTTTCCAATCAGGACACGTCCTCTTGGAGTTATTTTCTTTATTTTTTTCATTTTATCCTTATGTGAGACAATATTATTCTCTTTGTTCCTTCCTTTGTTTTTAGCATAATTGTGTTTTTTGTTTGGTCTATCACTTTGCCCTTTAATCCAACCAGCGTCTTATTTTTTGATTCTGTTATCTCTATGTTAGAGCCTATGATGAGGCTATTAATTTTTTTTAAATTCATTTTTGAACTTTTATTGAGTCTTTTTGAAAGCCGTATTTTACCAGTTCTAATTTTACTTTGTCAATGTGGTTTCCCTGAAGCTCTATTACATTGTTCTTCACTGTTCCGCCACATGCCAACACTGATTTTAACCTTTTTGATATCTCTTTTATATTTACATCCCTTTCAAATCCTTCGATCAATGTTGTTAGCTTTCCAAATCTACGCTTTACTATCCTTACTATTATGCTCTGGCTTTCCTTCGCTATAGACTCACCGACGCCAAGTTCTTTTGGCAGACCGGTTAGCGGGTCTATTTCAGTCACGTTTTTTGATTTTCCTCCTTGATTTTAATGTATGTCTTTATTCTTGCAATCGTTTTTCTTGCATGTTTTATCCTTCCTGGGTTGTCTATCGATGATCCGGAAGATCTTTGAGCATTGATTTTCATTAAATCTTTCTTTAAATCTTCAAGCTTTGATTTTAAACCATTGTAATCAAGCTGTTTTAGTTCTTTTTTCTTTACCATCTTTGTCTGATTTTTTTATTACTTTAACTTCATCTTTTTCTTCAATCTTTATTTCTTTTTTCTCATCTTTTAATTTAATAACATCCGGTAATTTAACATCAGGAGTTAGTATATGGACCTTTATACCAATTGCACCTGATTTAAGCTCTGCCACCACCAAGGATTTTTTAATGTAATTTTGGGAGATATCCCCTGATTTTTTCAGATGGCCTGCATAGAATCTCCATGTCTTTGATCTTTTTGCAGGGATGCCCCTTCCCGAAATTATTATCTCTGCCCCGGTTGCACCCGCATCCATTACATTCTGCAATGCCGAGTACCCAGCCGATTTGAATCTTTTCGGGCCAAATCTTTCAAATGAAGATAATATCCTCTCTGCAACAGATTTAGGGTCTAAGTTTGGATTTTCAATTTCAGCTATCTCCACGTGCGGATTTTCCATCTTAAATTTATTTTTTAATATTTCTGTTATTTTTTGTATGTTAGAGCCTTTCTTTCCAACAACCAATCCCGGACGCGAGGTGTATATTATTATTTTTTCACCAAGCGGCGTTTTTTTAAGGTCAATTCTTGAATAGCATGCTTTTGGTAACTCTTTTGATATAAAATCCTGAATAGCATTCTCTTTTATGTTCTTTTCAATTATTGCTTTTTCTATCATTTTTTCTCTTTAACTATTATTTTTATGTGTGTTTTTTTTGCCTTTTTTCCAATTTTTCTTCCGTACCTTGATTGGGCATTTCCCTTATGGGCTGATATGTGGGATATAACCAGATTTGATGACATTCCTTTATTTTTGGCGTTTGATTCAGCGCTTTTAATTAAATCTAAAATAACTCTGGATGCTTTTATAGGATACCTTCCTGTTGCAATGTTTCCTTTTCTGTGAGGAATATCCTTTAAGTATCTCTTGTATGGAACTGCCTGCTTTTTTTGGATAACTTTTTCCAACATTTTTTTGGCTTTTTCTGTATTCTTATTTCTGATAAAACTGCATATTTCAACTGATATTTTTGTTGAAATTCCCAAGTTATTTCCGTTAACAATTGCTTCCATTTTTACCTTTGCGATGCAGCCTTACTTGATCTTGTTGCTCCAATTCCCGGGGCTGAGTGCTCTGTCTTTTTTCTTGTCAATGTAAGCTGACCAAATCTTAACCCTATTGACTCTGGCTGAATCTTTATGGGCTCAAAACTATTTCCCTTATGAATATAAATAGTCAAACCAACCATTTTTGGCAGGATAATCATGTCCCTGCAATGAGTTTTTATCAGTTTTTTGTATTTTCCCTCCAAAGCCGAATCTATTTTTTTGAGCAATATTTTCTGGGATGGAGTAAATCCTTTTCTTAATGACCTTCTTATTCTTGATGGAACTAACTCCATGAAATCCTTCAAGTCAATTTTCTTCAATTCTTCAAGTGTTTTTCCATGATATGTAAATTCAGTCATTTGTTTTTCCTTCCTGTTCTTCTTGCCCTTATTAATCCAATATTTCTTCCAGGTGGAGCATTTCTAGGAGGTGTCTTTGGCTTACCAACATGCCTTCCTCTTCCTGAACCAAATGGATGATCCACTGCATTCATTGCAACTCCTGAAGTTTTTGGATATAATTTATTCTTAGCTTTCATTATGTGATGTCTTTTTCCTGCCTTTAGAAGAGGTTTCTCTTTCTGACCTGAGCCTGCAATTATTCCAATCACAGCCCTGCAATCCGGATGAAATTTCTTCTGCTTTTTTGATGGGAGCTGGATTAAGATGAATTCCTTTGTTTTCATTATCACTTTAGATGTATTCCCTGCTGTCCTGCAAAACTTTCCATTACTTCCAGGAACACTTTCTATATTATATATATCAGTGCCTTCAGAAATATCAGATAATTTTAATATGGAACCAGGAGTATCCTTGTCATTGTAATAAACTGTTGAACCTTCCTTTACATCCAAAGGTGCAGGAATATTTATTTTTTCATTGTTTTCAAATTCTATGACTGCTATGGGAGAATTTCTTGCCTGATCCTGCAATAATTTTCTTACCACTCCTTTTAATTTTCCGTCTGTTTTTGGATAATTCAATGAATATTCATATCTGTGAGATGGAGCCCTGTACCTTGAACTTCCTTTTCCACGCCTTTGTGTTATTATCCTTTTTCCCATCTTATATCAATCCAAGCTGTGTTGCCACATCTATTGCAGGTGTTTCGTGAGAAAGCCTGACATAAGCCTTTTTCTTTCCTGATGGCAATATCAATGTATTTATCTTCACTATCTTTATTTTGAATAGTTCCTCCAATGCCTTTTTTATTTCCTGCTTTTTTACTTTTATGTCAACTATAAAAGTTAACTTGTTTTCTGACTCCATTAACCTGACTGCTTTTTCAGTTGATATCGGATGCTTTATTATATTGTATATTTCTTTCATTTTGCAAATAATTTTTCCTTTTCCATCCTGTTTAATGCTGATTCAGTATAAATTGTTAATCTTCCTGCATGAGTTCCCGGAGCAAGCAATTCTGCATTTATATTTTTTACATTGACAATGTCCACACCAGGGATATTAACTGCTGATTTTGTTATTTTACAATCTTTCGATACAACAATCAATGGTCCTGTTTTTTTCTTGTATTTTCTCCCCCTTGTTTTTCCTTTTCCAGCCCTTACTTTCTTTTTCTCGCATCTTTTTAATTCTTTTTCAAAGCCTAGTTTATTCAATATATTCTCTACATCTTTTGTTTTTTCAAGGGATTCAAATTTATCCTCAATTACAAATGGAAATTCTATTGGTATCTGATGATTTCTTTTTTTAATCAAATCAAGATTAAAAGTAGCTGATAAGGCAGACCTTATTGCTTTTCTTCTTTCTTTTATATTTATTTTTTTACTGAAATCTTTTTCTGCTTTTGGAGGATGTGCTTTTCTTCCCCCCCTTGTTCCAGGTGCTGTTGCACCGACGTATCCAAATTGACTTCCACGTCTCCACATAACTTTTCTTGGGGTTCTTGATATCCCTTTTCCATAACTTCCCCTGTAAGCTCTTCTTCTCTTTGATAGTGTTGAAGAATATCTTAATCCTGCTCTTGGAGCTGTTCCATAAGGCTGTCTTTTATTATTTTGAATGACTAATACAGCCCTTTTAATCAAGTTAGGATGATAAGGTTCAGAGAACTGTCTAGGTAAATCAATTTCTTTTACTTTTTTTCCTTCTAAATTGACTACTTTCATTTTTTAATTGAGATTATGTTTACTGGAAATGCTTTTTTATCCCTTATAGGCTCTGTCATTACGATCAATCTTTTTTTTGGGCCTGCTACAGAACCTTTTATTATTACATAATCATTTTTTACAGATCCATATTTGTGGAATCCTGATTTTGGAGCAATGTTTTCATTACTTATCTTGAAAATTAATTTATTATGCTCTGTTCTTTTGAAGAAGCCCATCTGTCCTGCATGAGCTACCCTCCATGTTTTTGCCATCCAATTTCCCAAAGAACCAACTCTTCTTGTTCCTTTTTCTGCTTTATGCTGCCTTAAAGAAACACCAAATCTTTTTACTGGGCCTTGAATTCCTTTTCCTTTTGTTATCGCATGAATATCAACATACTGGTTCTCTTTGAACACATCCTGTATTTTTATTTCATTTTGATTCAATAAGGACTTAGCAAATTCCAAATCACCCGACAATCCAATCTCGATTATCTCTGGTTTTTTCTTCCCAATTCCAGTTAATCTTGGCTGTGTATAAACTAGTAATTTCAGATAATCATATTTTTCCGGAATCTGGTCCTTTTGCTTTTTTGGCATTTTTATTTTTCTTTCCAGTTCCTTGTTGAGATTTTTTGCCAGAATTTCCGTAATGACCTGAAAACCATAATCAGTTTTTTTATAGAATCTGAGAGAAAAAGGCTTTAATGGCGGGCATTCAATAATTGTTGCTGAAGAGAAAGTCTCCGCTTTTAGCTTAATATTCGGATTTTGAGAAATATAATGCAGGTGAGTCATGCCCACCTTATAGCCAATGAATCCAAGAAGCTTGTTTTCTTGTTTTTTATTCCATACTCTTATGTTTGGATAGCTTTTTTTAGCCCTTTTTCTAGGCCAGAACTGCAGGCTTCCTTTTCTCGGTCTTTTTGTCTTTGGCATATTACAATTGTTTTTTTGATTTTAATTTATAAAGCTTGCTATCTATCTAGAATCAGCGACTGATTTACAGTAGGGTATAAGTT
>JAGVZB010000008.1 GCA_018302915.1 Candidatus Woesearchaeota archaeon | reverse complement strand
TTCCTCTTTTTTGGAAATAGAAAAAGTTTATTTTGGAAATGATGATAAGGCAAGATTTGGTGATTCTTTAAGGATTAGAGCTGTTATATACAGGGGAGACACTTCAAAATATAACATTGACTTGTATGTTGTTGATAAAAATAATGATCAGGTTTCAAAAAGGTCAGAGATAAACATAGAAGATAAATTCAAGAACATTACCTTGATTGTTCCGGTTCAGTTGGAGCCGAACTGCAACGGGAAATACAGCAATGGGACATACAAAGTTGTATTGAAAGGATTGGATGAAATAAACACAGAAGAGATAGAGATAGAGGGTATAACCAAATCACTGTGCGAAGTGATAAAAATCAGCGAAAAAACCTCTTCGGAAAAAGTTTCATCATCTCAGTTGCAGCAATCCTCAGAAATCCAGCAGGAAACCTCTTCTATGCCCATAACATCATCAGTGATATACCAGTCTTCAGATATAAAGGCAAAAAACGCAGGGATTTATTTCTTCTGTGCTGTTTTATTGTTGTTGATTATATACTTGATTTTTAAGAAAAACTTATAAAAACCCATTATAAAAGTTTAATATGAAAACAAAGGCAATTATAGAGGTTGCAGGCTCACCAAAGGAGCATATAGAAGAGGTGATGACCAAGGTAGTTGAAAAGATAAAGAGTGAGCAGCAAATACTTAAATATAAGATTTTTGAGGCTCAGCAGAAGGAGAAATTATTTTTCACGTTCACTGAAATGGAGATTGACTTCAGTAATTTTGAGAAGTTGATTGGTTTTTGCCTTGATTATTTTCCCTCTTCAATTGAGATAATTGATGAAGAGGTTGATATAAAGAGGAAAGAGCTTGAAAATGTAACTAATGATTTGCTGGCGAAATTGCATGAATATGACATGATATTGAAGAATCTGAAGGCTGAATTATACCTGTTGAAGAATAAATCTATTTCCTGATCTTTTTTGCATAGTCTTCAAAGCTTTCAATCACTTCCTTTTTTCTTCTGAAGAACAGGAATATTATAACGCCGACTATAAGAATTATTATGATCCACAGCCACCACAAGTTTTTTGCCTTGTTTGGTTTGGCATTGCCATTGCCTGAATCTTTTTCATTTGATTCTGTTTCTGAATCATCAGTGATTTCAGTTTCATTGGCATCTTCTTCAGGGGGGAATGCTTTTCCTTCAAAATTAACTGTGAATTTTATGCTGTCCAATGTATTCTTGGAGGATGTTATAACTATGAACCCTTCATACCTTGAATATATTGGGTTCTTGTCTTTGTTTAGGTAAATGTTTGTGCCTAGTGTTTCTTCACTGTCAATGAATTCAAAATAATCATCTTCAAATTCCAGGATTTCCTTTAACCTTCCTGTTATGTTTAGTTTTACATCAGTCAATGCAAAGTCCCATTTGTTGGTGAAGGACAATTCATCTGTCAGGCTGTCATCAAAGTCGAGGTTTAATTCAATGTTTTCATTTACAAGCTGGATTGCATCTTTTGGAGGGGGCAACAAAGGAATGTCGCTTGGCTCTTCATCGGGGCTTATGACGGGGATTGTATAGGAATAGTCTCCATATGTGATTATGATGTCAAAGCTTTCCTTTGCATTTATATTATAATTTAATTCATCATCAAGATATGCTTCAGAAGGCAGGTTTGATGAGTTTGGTGATTGGATCAGAATATTTATTGGTTCCTTGTTGTTTTTTATTTCTAAATTAAAATTGTTTTTTTTGTTGGAGATTCCGGGGTTTATTGATATTGAAGGAAGGTTTATTTCATCATTGAACAAAAGGTATAATATCATTGATGATTCCAGCACATTATTTGTTGTCTTGTCATTTAAGTAATTTTTAGCTTCTTCAAATAAAATATCATCTTTTAATGCATATGTGGCCAATGAACTGACAAGATAATCAGGCTGTTGTGAGATTGAGGATGAATAATAACTCCAGTAACCGTTAAGGTAATTGTTTAACAGCCAGTCTTTGTCATAGCCATCATGGTATAGGATATAGCCCAATGCATGATCTATTGTCCTGTTGTCAAGCTTATTCTCTTCCAGGTAATCTTCCGGGAAGTTTTCATTGGTCTCCTTTAAAGCCCAGCTTGCATATAAGCTGCTTATGTAATCGCATTTTCCCTTGTAATCAACTCCGTAGCATCCTGAATCATCAATTGTATAATTGAAACTATTTCCTGTATATTCATTGATTGTATGGCTGTTCCCGAGATAATTGTGTGTTAGTATGAACTTGACATTGCTGTTGCATGTTATGTTTATTTTGTTGCTGTTAATATTTAGGTTATAAGACCCGCTAACTTGGATATCCCCGCAGTTTGCATTTCCTTCCAGTTTTAAATTCCATGTTCCCAATTCAAAGTTATTGCTGGCATCTTTTAGCCAGTTCTTGGTTTTGACATAATTTTTTTCGAATTTGTTCAGGGCAAGCAGTGCAAAAGAAGTATCCTTGACGTTGCAGTTGCCTTTTGGATAGCAGCCTGTAGGATCCATGTTTTTTATTATGTAAGATATTGCTGAATTTGCTTTTTCATTGTCTATATTCTTCAGGGCAAGGGCAGATAGGGAGCTTTCCATGATGTTGCCAAAGCTTCCGTCAGCGTTTTGATTGTCGATTAAATGTTCAAATCCCTTGTTTATGCCCTCGACATTGATTGTTTTTTCGCTGGAAATTTTCTTGAGTATGTTGTTCTCTATTATGTTGATGTTTTTTACCTTGAACTTATATTGCCCTTTTTCAACGTCAGGTATGTTAAAGTAAGCAAAATAACGCTTGTTGCTCAATTTTTCTGTTTTTATTATTATTCCAACAGGTTCATCCTTATAAAATTCAAAGTTAAGGTTGCTTAGTTCATTTATTGGTTCCTTGTCAAAGATTATTTCAGCCTGGATAGTTTCCAGAGGCCTGTAATTTTCCCTGTAAGTTAAGATATTGATGTCAGAGGCGTTAACACTTACGCAGATGATTAAAAACATAAGCAGATATAATAACCTCTTCATAAGGAATTAATAATTATTGAGATATAAAAGGGTTTTTATTTTTTCTTCAGCAAATCCTGGGCTTCCTTTATTGACCTGTCAAGTTCTGACTCAAGGGCCTCGTCTTTTGGATGCTTCCTGATGGAGCTTTTCATTGTTGGTTGAGGGTAATTAGTAGGCATTCTTGGTTTTAGGTAAGGGGGATTTTCATTGTCTTCTCCCCTGTCTTTTTTGATTTTTCTTAGGATGAAGAATGCAGCTCCTCCTAAAATCACTATGATTATTATGAGCCAAAGCCACCATAAGCTTCCTCCTTCTCTAGCTTCGCAGTCTATAGGGCAATCTTCATTAAGGCTGCAGATTCCATCACCGCATATTTCATCACTTTCTTCTCCTCCGCCTGTTGAAGGGCAGTCATTGGGGCAGTTGAAGTTATTTTCTCCAATCTCGCATTCAAAATTTCCGCATATCGGAACACTCTCAGGTTCAATGCAGTCGGATGAGCAGCTTATTGCATCTTCTTCAGAATCACAAATTTCATCACCGCAAAAACAATCGTTGCAGCTTAGGTAATTTTCATTAAGGTTTGATTCGCAAGCATTATTATTATTGCATGTCTCTTCCTCCAGAAGTTCACAGGTTCTTAACTCGGTATTGCAGAAATAGTTGCTGGGGCAGTCAGAGTCAAGAGTGCATCCGTTGCTTAAATCTCCTTCATCGTCTCCAAGATCAATTTCATTTCCGTAAATCAGATATAACGAGACAGCAGTGTCTTTGATACCGGTGCCAATCATTCCATTTTCATTCTGCTGGTCTTCAACCCATGCTTTTGCTTCATTCCTTTCATCAGAATAATCAGGATTCTTTAATGCATCAAATGCAAATGATGTTTCATAAACTTTTGAGTCAAAGCTCCCGTCTTGTTTTTGCCTGCTTGCTAGCTGGGATAGTTGTGAGTCATCTATGTCTGAAAGTATTGCATAATCAATGTCAGTGTCTGCATTGTCTCTCATGTAATTTTTGGTTGTTAGCTCTTTTCCTAGTTTGTTTAAAACCCAGGATGCATAAAATGTTGATGTCTTGTCGCATGCTGAAGTCGGATTTGTTGCATAGCATCCATTCTCTATCTCGAAGTTTGCAGTGCTTGAGAATTTCTCTTCAATTATATATATGGAATTTCCAATTTTTTTTATTATGGATATTCTTGGTGTTGAGGTGAAATCGCATTCAATGTCTATTTTTTCAAGTGCTTTGTCAAATTCAAATCCATTTAATTTGTTGAATGTAATCCATGAGTCTTCGCCTCCAGAAGTTATTTTCCCTTCTTCGTTAAATGTTACTCTATGTGAGCCTCCTTCATATTCTATGTTGCAATTTCCATCTTCATTGACAACAGTCTGGATTATCCATTCATTCTCATTGAAGCTGGTTGCGGCTTTTAAGCTGTCATCAATGTAATTCAATTGATCATCAATATCCTGATTCATGTGCTTTAATGCCAATGCAGCTAAAGAAACATCCTTTGTGCTTGTCAGGGAATTTTTTTTGATGTTCAGCTGGCTTAATCCAGTCTGAGAATTTAATACAATCGTTGAAAAAGAAAGCTCTTCAATGGGAGCCTGACTCCAGACAATCCTGTTGCTTAGCCAGCTCTTTGCATTCTCTTCACTGAAGTCAGCATTGACAGGACTAATAAATAAAAGAAATACAACAAGCAAAACCAACCTCTTCATAATAAATTAGATAGGTAAATTATTTAAAATCCTTTTGGTTCTTGGATATTTATGTTTAGGTACTTAACAAAGGGAAAAAGAGGGAAAATATATGTTGAAAAAGGAATAGCTATTAAAAAATCTCTCCCTGAAAGGGTGAAAAATGAATCATCTTGGTTGAGAATACTAAACAGGCATGGGATTGGTCCAAAACTTATTGAAGTGAAGAAAAATTATTTCAAGTATAAATTTATAGAGGGTGATTTTATCCTGAACTATTTTAAATTGAATAATCCTGAAAGAATAATTATTGATGTTCTTAAGCAGTGCAGGGTGATGGATAAGTTAAAGGTAAACAAGCTTGAAATGCACAATCCACATAAGCACATAATAATAAGGAATAAAAAACCTGTATTGATAGATTTTGAAAGGGCTTATTCATCAGAAAAACCCAAGAATGTCACTCAGTTCTGTCAGTTCTTGATGTCAAGAAAGGTTCAGATGATAGTTAAATATAATATCAATAAAAAGAAATTGATAAAATTATTAAAGGGATATAAGGGTAATCAGACAGAAAAGAACTTTAATAGTATTGTAAAATACTTCAAATCAATTCCATAGGAAGTTTAGGTTCTGTTTATAAATTTTAAGAAAATCTATATTTTAACCAAAAGCTTTATATACAACATATAACAAACATATTTAAATTTATCAGAGTTATTGACTCTATCACAGGGGGGTAAAATGTCAAAATACATAAAAAAGTGCCCTGAATGCGGTTCTATTAATCTTATTGTTAACAAAGATAAAGGGGAGATTATCTGCAAGGATTGTGGCTTTGTAATTGAAGAAAGAATGATTGATTTCTCGCAGGAGTGGAGGGAATTTGACAGTGAGCAGGGAGAAAAAAGGAGAAGAACTGGTGCTCCCATGACTTATACAAAATTCGACCGTGGTTTGGGAACGGACATGGGTGGAATGAGTGATGTTTATCAGTTACAATCAAAAGAAAGAAACAAGTATTTCAGGTTAAGGAAATGGCATCACAGGGTTTCTACAGCTATCGAAAGAAATCTGAAATTAGCCTTGGCTGAATTAAAAAGGGTTTCTTCATTCTTGAAATTGCCTCCTGCAGTTGAAGAGGAAGCAGCAAGGATATACACAATGGCTGTCCAGAGAGGATTGGTTAGGGGAAGATCAATGGAATCAGTTGTTGCAGGGGCATTATATGCATCATGCAGGCGTCATGAAGTTCCAAGGACACTTGATGAAATTTCTGAAGCTTCTGGCATTGACAAGAAAGAGATAGGAAGAACTTATAGATTTATTACAAGAGAGCTTGGTATAAGGATATTGCCAAGTAACCCAGTTGATTATATTCCAAGATTTGTGGCTTCATTGAAATTAAGCCCTGAAACACAGACAAGAGCGGTTGAAATTCTTGAAAAAGCACAAAAAGCAGAATTAACATCCGGGAGAGGTCCAACAGGAATTGCAGCAGCTTCATTGTACGTAGCTACTTTGATTAACAATGAGAAAAGAACGCAAAGGGAAGTTGCGGATGTGGCAGGTGTTACTGAAGTTACAATAAGGAACAGGTACAAGGAATTGTTAAGAGAATTAAAGTTAAGCAAGGAAATCAAGAAGAAGTTGGAAGAAGCCATTGAAAAGTAGGTGATTAGAAAAAGAAAATTTAGTTAGGATAATTATGTAAACAAAACTAAACATTTTTTTATTTTTACACCTCAGCTTTCATAAAATCCTTTGCGTCAACTGTATTCTTGAAAATCTTTTTTGCTTCTTTTACCAATCTTTCAGTATCCTTATATCTCTGTGAAAAATGGGTTAATATTAATTTCTTGCTCTTGCTTTTCTTTGCAATGTTTGCTGCATCCTCGGAAGTAAGATGCTTGAATGCCTTGGCTTTGTCCTTTAATTCTTTACTGAATGTGCATTCACATACAAGCAGATCAGAATCTTTTGCTAGTTTAATGCAGTTGTCACAATAAACAGTGTCTGTAATCAAGCTTAATTTCCTGCCCTTAACTAAAGTAGTTGCATCCTTGGCTTTTATCTTTTTGCCATTATAAACGACATCTTTCCCTTTCTGCAGGTTTCCGAGAAGGACATGCCTTTTTAGGTTGAATTTTTTTAGATAATTCATGTTAATTTTTCTTTTGTCATGTTCAGTAAAGCTATAGCCATAAACCTTGGATGAATGCTGTAACTCCTTGGCTTCAACATAAAAATCCTTGCTCTTGTAAACAATTCCGGATTTTATCTCATTAATTTTAACCCTCATTCTTAAGCCGGCAATTTCAAAAATATGATACATTAATTTCTTCAAGCCAACAGGGCCGTAAATCTCTAGATCCTTGGAATATTGGTTAGCCTGTAAATTTTGCAGTAGTCCCGGCAGTCCATTTATATGGTCTCCATGCAGGTGAGTCAGGAGAATTTTGTTTGTCTTTGTGCTGGGAATATTAATCATCCTTAATTGTCTTTGGGTTCCTTCACCGCAGTCAATTAAAATATTCTCTGATTTATATCTGAATAAAACGCTGAATAGATTCCTTTCTTTTGTTGGGTGCATTCCTGATGTTCCCAAAAATATTATTTCCATGAGATATAGAACCAAAAGTGTTTTAAATAACTTTTCTTTATCCTAATCATGGCAGGAATTAGAAAGATAAGTGCATATTTTCTTGGAAGAATTGTGATTGCAGAAAATAAATCTCAGGCTAATGAATTGTATGACAAGTCAAGGTTTGGTGAGTTGAAGGATAACAAGCTGCAGTATTCTCTTGTTGAGGCTCTTTATCTTGTTGAAAAAGGCAAGCTTATAATCAAGGAGGATAAAAAAGCAGTAAAGCAGGATGATTTCATAAAAAGAGCAATAAATCTTGAAAAGGATTTCTGGACAAAATATATTGTTTTCAGGGATATGAGAAATCGTGGTTATATAGTTAAAACAGCATTAAAATTCGGGGCTGACTTCAGGGTTTATGACAGGGGGATAAAACCGGGAGATGACCATGCTAAGTGGATATTATTCCCAGTTGCAGAATCAAAGGGGTTTACATGGTACACATTCAGTGCAATGAACAGGGTTGCCCATTCAACAAGAAAAAATTTATTGGTTGGAATAGTTGACTCGGAGAATGATGTTACTTATTATGAGATTAAATGGACTAAACCTTAAGTTATTTCTTTAAATTATTCAATTTTTTGATTAATTCTTCAAAAACAATTATTCTTTTTTCTTTTGATAAAGAGAATAGATTTTTTTCTATCATCATTTTAGAAATGGTAAAAATATAATTCAGTTTTATAACACTATCTTTTATAGCCCCTTCATTTTTGGTTATCTTTATACCTTTCATCTCGGTATTGCTGGTTATTCCTGCTACAACTACATTGTCATATTCTTCAAACAGAACTAAAGCTGGTCTTTTTTTAATTTCAAAGGTATCAGTGAATTGCACATTTGTTAAGATAATATCTCCTGGTTTAAGCATTTTCCCATACATCATCTTCTTTGTTGTTCCATAATTCCTTCATTTTAGTCTTTTGAATTTTATGGAGAAATTCATCATACTGATTTTTCTTTTTTATATTTTTAAATACATAAATCATATGCTCTATAATTTCATTATAAGTTTGTCTAGGATGTTCCTTTATCTCTTTTAATGAATTAATAAGAGATTTATTAACTTGAATTGTTGTTTGATTCATTATACATCCATTATAATTAGTTATAACAACTATATAAACATTTCTATTTTTATGATTGGGACTGTAACTAAAACACAATAATACTTTTATATCTAATTATTTCTAAAGGATTATGCCAAATGTTCCGGAACTGAAATCTAAGGTTATATCCATTATACAGAGAAATGGCCCTTCAATCCCTGTTCATGTATCAAAGCAGATTAATGAAAATATGATATTCACTGGAGCTGTTCTTTCAGAGCTCATAAGCAATAAGAAGCTTATGATAAGCACTGCAAAGATAGGTGGTTCCCCGGTATATTATCTTCCAGGGCAGGAATACAAACTGTCGCAGGTTCTTTATTCTTACCTGAAGGATGTGTACAAAAAAGTCCATGACTTGCTGAGGAAGAATGTAATATTGAGAGACAAGGAGCTTGAGCCATGGCAGAGGGTTGCTCTTCGTGAGTTGAAGGACTTTGCAGTCATGCTTACTCTGCATGATGGGGATATATTCTGGAAATGGTATTTAACATCTGATCAGGAGGCGGAATCCTTGATAAAAAAATATCTGGGCATTGAGGAGAAAAAAGAGGATGTTCAGGAGGAAAAAATAAAGGAGAAACCGCTTGATTCATTTGAAAAGAAAATAGTTCCGGGGTTGAAGGCGACAGAGCATGACCTGGAAAAAGTTGATGAAACTGTGGAAAGAATAACAGGAATAAAGTCAGAAGTAAAAAAGGAGCAATTCAGGAAGAAAGAAAGGCCCGTTGTAGCAAGAGTGGCAGAGAAACCAGAAGAAGCAAAGACAAAGGAAAAGCAGCAGCTGTTAAGCCAGCCTTACATGGAAAAATTGATAGGGTTCCTTGATCAGAAGAACATCACAATATCTGAAAAAAAATTGATGGACAAAAAAGAGATATCCCTTGTGGGGGATATGTCTTCTGATATTGGTTCAATCAAATTATTCATAAAATTCAAGGATAAGAAAAAGATATCAGACTCTGATTTGATAACAGCCCACAATGAATCAAAAACTCTTCCATTGTATTTTGTATCAACGGGAGATTTGACAAAAAAAGCCCAGAAATATATTGAAAATAACTTTTTAGTCTTCGAAAAGTTTAAATAGGGTGCACTTAGCATTAGGATTATGGGAAGAATAAGGACAACTTTTGTGAAAACAAATGGAATAAAGATTTACAGGAAATACAGGGATAAATTCACGAATGATTTCAATAATAACAAGAAATCCCTTGATGAAGTTGCAGAATTAAATTCTAAAAAATTAAGGAATGTCATTGCAGGTTATATTACTCAGACAGTAAAAAAGGAAAGCAAAAAATAACAGGAGTTGATAAAAATGGAAAACGAAAACTATGAAAAGAAAAGAGCTCCTAGAGATGCAAATGACAACGTAGTATTTATTGGCAACAAACCTTTTATGAACTATGTTACCGGTGTTGTTATGCAGTTCACTACGCAGGGAGCAAGTGAGGTATTTATAAAAGCCAGAGGAAAATTCATAGCAAGAGCAGTGGATGTTGCAGAAGTTGCAGCAAAGAGATTTCTGGAAGGGACAGTGAACATAAAAGACATAAAAGTTAACTCGGAAGAATTTGAAAACAAGGAAGGAAGGCAGGTAAGAGTGTCTACAATAGAAATCTTGCTTGGAAAGAGATAATTTCTTTTTCTTTTTTATAATAAGGCTTTTAAATAAAAAAATTATTTCATTAGTATGGTTTTGAATTATTTGAGGATGAGAAACAGGCTGATAGATGATGTTGTTATTATAGCATTGAGCGTTATAGTGGCAATTGTAATTGTTAAGACTGGTTTGATTGTTAAGTTTATTAATCTTACTCAGGGGATATGGTTTGTGAACAGCTTTGTTGCTGGAATGTTTTTTACTTCTGTTTTTACGACTGCTCCGGCAATTGTTATGTTGGGGGGGATTGCGCAATATTCTGATTCAGTAATTTCTGTTGCATTGATAGGTGGTCTTGGAGCGCTATGCGGGGATCTTATCATATTCAAGTTTATGAGAGACAGGTTGCTTGAAGATATAACTTACATCCTTAAAAGAGAGACTGGAAAGGAAAGATTGTCCTCAATTCTCAAGTTAAAATCATTTAGATGGTTTACTTTTCTTCTTGGAGTGCTTATCATAGCATCCCCATTTCCTGATGAGCTTGGGGTGATGATGCTGGGATTCTCCAGGACAAAAACATCATTGTTTATCCCAATATCTTTTGTCTTTAATTTTCTTGGAATATTGGCCGTAGAACTGGTGGCAAAGGCTATAATATAATGCCTCTGAAGGGATTTGAACCCTCGATCCCGAGCTCATGAAACTCGTGCTTTACCAGCTAAGCTACAGAGGCTTGTAAAAGAATAGGGCAGAATTATTTTAAAAGTCTTGTTATTTTTTTCTGGACATTATTTTTTTCTTTTTCAGATTCATATTCTCTTGAAGGCCACAGCTTGATGCCGTCATTTTTATGCCTTGGCATTATATGAATATGAAGGTGTGGGACAACCTGCCCGGCAATTTTGAACTGGTTTATGCCTATGTTAAATCCTTCAAGTTTCATGCTTTCAAAGATTGCTTTTGAAATTTTTTTGGTGGTGGTTATTAATTTTTTTAATGTTTCATCATTTGTGTCAAGAATTGTTTCAGAGTGCTTTTTAGGGATTAGAAGTGTATGGCCTGGGTTTACAGGGTTCCTGTCCAGGAATGCCAGCGTTTCATTGTCCTCGTATATCTTGTAGCATGGCAGCTCCCCCCTTACAATCTTGCAGAATATGCAGTCATTCATCTTTCTTTGAACTCTTGAAAATCTCCTTTCTTCCTTTCCTTATGTTGTCAAGAATCTGGTCCTTGGCAATTTCCAGTAATCCGACGGCTTCCTGGGAGTTTATGTTCTTGCTGTGTATCTGTGTTTTGATATTTCCGTCTTCTATCGAGAATTTTATAGCAAAAACTTTTTCTTTGTCCATATTAACTCCTTAATGATTTTGTTTTTAAATATTTTTGTGTTTCTTAAGTTATTTTGGTTGATAGATTTATTTATTAAACATTTGCATATATAAATAACTTATGAAATCTGGGATAAAGGTTATGGATGCCATGACCAAGAAGCCAGTATGGGTGGATCCAAAAAAAACTGTCAGAGAATGCACAAAATTAATGCTGGACAAGCATGTTGGAAGCCTGCTGGTGGAGGAGGGGAATAAGTTGATAGGCCTCTTGACGGAAAGGGATTTGGTGAAGATGGTTTCCTTGGGGATAGATCCGAATAAAACAAAGGTAAAGCAGGTGATGACTGCAAAAATTGTTACTATAACCCCAGAAAAAGATATTTATGATGCTATTGTTCTGATGAACAAGGAGAATCTCAGGAGGTTGCCGGTAGTTCTCAACGGAAGGATAATAGGTTTGATAACATTGAGGGATATACTGACTCTTCAGCCTACCTTGTTTGAATTGATAATGGATAGGATAATTGTAAGATAAAAGAGTGTAACCTTTTTATACTTTAAATGATTTATTTCTGTAATGTCTGTAGGAAAAGAAATGAAGATACATCCCTCCAAAGGGATTGTTATAAGGTACAAGGGAATAATTGACATAGATTCTTTGTACAAGGATGTTAAATCATGGTTTAAGAAAAATGATTATGATTATTTTGAAAAGGAAAACACGGAAAAAAACAAGCCGCAAGGAAATACTCTAATAATAAAGATGAGAGCAGAGAGGAAAGTTGATGATTATGTCAGGTTTGATATTGGGGTTGATTTTGATGAAATATTAAGGGTTAAGAAAGTCAATAAAGGATATTCCGGTGATGCAAGGATTATAATAAGGGCTGAAATGATTTTTGATTACTATAACAATTGGAAGACAATTCCTTTCCTGTTTTACATTTATAATAACCTGATAATAAAAAAGAAGATATACACTTTTTACTTTCCTAAAATATACAATGAGATGATGGATTTAAACTCCTTGATAAAAAAAGATCTGGGTCTTATTAGATGAAAATAGAGATATTAAAGCTTCAAAAGATAAAATGGGAGGGAATTACTGACTTTCCGGAATTATACAAGTACATGAAGCTGCATCTGGAGGATATAGGTTATGCAGATGAAAGAAACCTTGAAACAAGGTACATAGAAAGGGCAAAGCCCGAGGGGAAAAAGCAGCTGGAAATATCCTGGCATGCAGTGAAGAAAAAATCAGACTTCTTTGTATTCAACATTGACACTAATTTTTTGATATTGGGGATGAGTGATACTGAATTGCAGGAAGAAGGGATAAAAAGAAAAATGCAGAAGGGAGTTTTTGAAGTGAGGGTTAGCTCATACATCACAAGCACTGACAAGTGGGATGAGCTTAAAGGTCTGCAGAAGATGTACGAGAGAATGATAATGAAAAAGAGGATAGATGAGCTGATTAAGGAGCTTTATGAAAAGTCAACGGCATATTTTTCATACATCAAGACATTTTTGGGCTTGAGGGATTAATCAAAACATTTATTAAAAGATTTGACAAATAAACAATATGGTTGAGACAGACAGGGTGTTGAACCCAGTTAGCATAGGATTTGAGGGTAATGTTGATGTTAGTGAATTATATCACTTAATCAAGAGATTTCTCGATGAAAAGAATTATGATATTGATGAAAAGCAGCATATTTATTCTGATTCAGGAAATTTAAAAATAAAATGGGAGGCAAAAGAGAACATTAATGATTACACGCAGTTCCAGATAGAAGTTGCTGTCAAGGGATCAAAAATAAAAAAAGTGAAATTAAAAAGCAGGGAAGTCTTCTCCGGAAAATTTGAAGTTGAGATAGAGGCAAAGATAAACAAGGATTACCAGGATTATTATGAGGGGAAGCCAATAATAAAATTTTTCAGGGAATTGTTTGATTTCACGGCAAGAAGGCAGGACTTTAACATGTTTAACAAGCAGCTGAAAGACGAGGCTTATTCATTGTTTGATGAAATAAAATCATATTTTGGATTACAAAAAATCCAATAGTTAACTTTAAATACCATTTAATTCCTATAATTATAGCCCGCCATGAGAATACTCAATGGAGTAAGCCAATGGCGATGACAATGAATTTGGGAGTTAGTGTAGCGGGCTACAATAATTAAAAAATAATTAAAATAAAGGACAAGACCAAAATTATTATTATTTTCATAAAGAATCAAAATTTAAACTTAAAAATGAAAAATAGACTTGAAATGGTTGAATAAAGAGATTACTTAACCTAATTTGGCTTGTTCTAGGAGGATAAAATGGGAAAAATTAGCCCAGTAGCAGCTAAGTATATAATTCATACTAATATATTTATTGAAGGCGTTGTAGACAAACCTGATGTGATTGGAGCGGTATTTGGTCAGACAGAAGGCTTACTTGGCTCTGAATTAGAGCTTAGAGAACTTCAAAGATCAGGAAGAATTGGAAGAATTGAGGTAAAATTAGAGACAAGATCTGGTAAGACACATGGTGAAATAATAGTTCCAAGCTCTTTGGACAAGGCAGAAACAGCCATAATAGGGGCCGCTTTGGAAACAATCCAGAGAATTGGCCCGTGTGATTCAAAGCTTGATGTTAAATTAATAGAGGATGTTAGGATTTCTAAAAGAAATCAGGTTATTGAAAGGGCAAAGGAATTGCTTAGAGACTTGACTTCAAAGGTATTGCCGGATTCGCAGGATATTACTGATCAGGTTGCGCAATCTGTAAGGATGATGGAAATAACTGAATATGGAAGGGAAAGATTGGCAGCAGGGCCTGCAATAGATGAATCAGAGGAAATTATAGTTGTGGAAGGAAGGGCTGATGTTCTTAACTTGTTAAAGCAGGGAATAAAGAATGTTATAGCTTTGAATGGAACTTCCATACCTGAAACAATTAAATTTCTAAGCAATAAAAAAGTCCTTACTTTGTTTGTTGATGGAGATAGGGGCGGAGACCTGATAATAAGGGGATTGATTGACGCAGGTGTTGAGATAGATTATGTTGTCAAGGCCCCTGACGGAAAGGAAGTTGAGGAAATAACCAAGAAGGAAATTCATAAGGCATTGAGAAGCAAGGTTGCGATTGAACAGATAAAGATGGAATTGTCTAGAGTAAGTCATGATGACAACAGCAGGAATATAAGCAGGTTTGTTCCAAGAAGGCAGGAAATGCCTGTAAGGGAGCCTGTTAGAAGTGTTCAGCCGCAAACAAGGCAGCCAGTTGCAAAAGCATCTCCTGCAGAAAACAAGAAATTCAAGGAATTACTGGATGACTTGGTTGGTACAAGAGCGGCTTATTTTCTTGATAACAACCTGAATATTCTTGGAAAGGTTCCTATAACTGAATTGGATGCCACAATAAAAAACATAAAATCTTATGCTTTGGTTTTTGATGGGATTATAGAAAGGGAGATAGCATCAGTCGCTGAAAGAGCTGGTATCCAGTACATAGTGGCAATGAACTCCAAGGTTAATCCAAGAGAAACAAAAATTAATATCTTGACTCAAAGGGATTTGAGTTGATTTCTTTTTTTTATATTTTTTCATAAATAGTGTAGACACACCTAAGAATCGATAATAGAAAACAGAAATCAGCTACCTTGATTCTTTCTCCTCCCTGCTACCCCGCAAGCGTCAATCTACAAGCTTATGGATGCTTCCTTCCGGATCTGACCAGGTTCACGCATAAACCAACCCTACAGGACAAGGATTCACAGTTCAAACCAAGACTAAATCCTGAATTCTAAACCTTTCCCTAGGTTTCAGCTCTTCCAGAATCCATTTGAAGTTACAGTGGAGGATTAGCCCACCAGCCTAGTCTACATAATAGTATATTTAATTTTCATTTATAAAACTTATCATTCTTAAATCAAGACAAAACTATTAAAACATTAAAATGAAAAATATAACATGAAAAAATTGGAGGATTTTTTGTTTTATACAGGAGTTTCCATTCTTTTTTTATGCATATTTCTTACTTTCTTGTTCTTCACCCCGAAAAAAGTGAATGAAACTGAAAATTTTATTTTATTGGAAAATATGACATTAAAGCAAATGCAGGATTTAAGCTTAAACATTATTGAGGAGGGTGATATTGTTTTGATAAAGCCAAAATCTTTTGCAGATTCTTATAAATATGATCTAAAAAGAGGAAGAGGGATTAATGATAAGGTTACATCTTTTTTCTGGTACAATCTTTTTGATAAAATTATAATAAATTCTATGGGAGATACATACTGGCATATAGGGGTTTATACAAATGATGGAATAATAAACTCATTGAGCCTTGATATTCATGAGGATGATATAAATAAAATTATTGAGTATGATTATATAAAAGTTTTAAATGTAAAGACTTCAGGAGAAAATAAGAAATTAGCTATAAAGAGGGCAGAAGAGCATCTGAAGAATCAGGATATATATTACAGCCTGAAGAATGGATTGATAATTGTTTTCTTGGAATCAACGAATTCAAAAAGGATTTATGAAATAACAGATAATGAATTGGTATGCTCAAGTTACATTGCTTCAATTTACAGGGAAGTTGATTTTGATGATAAGCCATTTACACATATCACTCCTGTAGATATAGAATTTTCAGACAATGTTGAAACAAAATTTTTGATAAATGAAACAGGATTTTTTGTTAGAATATGAAAATAGATAAGGAATTAATGGAAAGGACAATTTACATAATCCTTATAGTTAATATATTTGTCACCTTGATGGTTTCATCTTTGGTATTGTCTTTGCGTGGCTCTGAAAGGAATTTAATATTCTTTGTTGAGAATGATCAGGAGTTTGTGCTGGCAGTTGTGCTTGGTTTTATCATCTTTTATCCTTTGTTTTTCTTTGTGATTTATCTGGTAACATTCATAATCCAGGTTATTTTCAGGATAATAAGGTAAGATGGACCAGCCGGGAATTGAACCCGGATCCCATCCACGCCAAGGATGAATTCTGCCGTTATACTACTGGCCCATAAACTTGAGAAATGATTTTAATTTATTATCTTGCCTAATTTTTCCAGTTCAATGCCTTCCAGGAATTTA
>JAGVZB010000007.1 GCA_018302915.1 Candidatus Woesearchaeota archaeon | reverse complement strand
AAAATCCCGACTTCTCTGGGGAGCATGAACAAGAACAAAGGCTGTGAAAAAGCACCGGATGAAATTATAAAAGAATTAAAGAATATAGAAATAAACGAATCCTTAAGGGAAATTAAGTATGAAATTTCAGAAGTAAAAATTTCTTCAAATTTGGATGAAACAAACAGGAATATAGAAAATGCCCATGGAGATATATTCATTGGAGGAGATCATTCAATAACTTATTCATTATTTAAATCTTTGAAATCAAATAACAAAGGGTTAATCATTTTCGATGCCCATGTTGATTTGGATAATTATACAGAGACTCCGACGCATGAAGACTTCTTAAGAAAATTAATAGATGAGAATCACCTAAATCCAAATAATTTAATTATAATTGGTACAAGAAAAATATGGAAAAATGAATTAAATTATATAAAAGAAAAAAATATTAGGGTAATAACTCCTAAACACTTGTTAGAAGTGGAAATAGAGGACATTTGTGATACAATAATGGAAAACTTCAGGAACTTTGATGAATTATACATAAGCATTGACATAGACGTATTAGATCCTTCAACAGCGCCAGGAACATATTACACAGAACCAAACGGATTACAATTATCTCGATTGTTATATTTCATAAGAAGGTTAAAACTGCTAAAAAACATTAAAAAAATAGATTTAGTTGAGGTAAATCCGGACATAGAAAAAAATCTAACAATAAAAACAGCAGCTAAGATTATAGCTGAATTACTATGAAATTATTCATTGCAATAAACCTGCCTAAGGAAATAAAGGATTACTTATGGGAATTAAAGGAAGAATTTAGAAATTCAGGAAAATTTAATTTTGTGCCAAAAAAGAATTATCATATCACCTTGAAATTTCTTGGAGAGGTTAAAGAAGACAAATTAAAGGAAATAAAAGAAAAATTGTCAAAGATAAAATTCAATTCTTTTGAAATATCATTGAATGAAATGGGACACTTCAACTACAGGGTTTTATGGGTTGATTCAAGGACAAAGGAAGATGTGTATAGTTTAGCTAAAAAGATTGACGAGCAACTGATAGAATATCCGAATGATCACAGCTTCAATGACCATATAACATTGGCAAGGATAAAAGATTTGAAAAATAAGGAAGAGTTTGATAAAAAATTAAAGGCAAAGATAAAATTAATTGGGTTCAGGATTGGTTCATTTGAATTGATGAAAAGTGAAACATCAAAGGATGGTGCCAGATATACAGTTTTAGAAGCATATTCTATAAAATAAAAATATTTATTAATTAATTCAATAACTTAATTTTTTTAATGAATCCTGCAAGTTTAGAAGAAAAAGTAGATAATAATAACATAATTAATATGATAACCTCTTGTTTAGAACAAATAAAAGATTATCCTGATTATCAGAGAAGATATAGTATTATTTACTCATTTATTAAAAAAAGTTTTCCAAAGATAAATGAATTTGATACAAAAGAAATTTCCATAATGATATCACTGTATTTAAAAAATTATGAATATGATTATAAAGATTTAACAAAAAGTCCGAACACAGCATTAAGTCACCCTCTTGTAAGTGAAAGAAAACCAGGGGTTATACCAAGTATACTGAAATCAATAAGAATATTTGAAGCAGATTATATAGAAAGTTTAAGTAAAACCTACCCAAAATAATTTTCATCAATGACTTTCTTTATGTTATCAGCTTTTTTCTTACCTATCTTATCCACTTCTCTTAATTTTTCAGTGTCAGCATTGAATATCTCTCTAACAGACTTGAAATTAGCCAGCAAAGACTTGCTTAGGTTGGGCCCTATGCCTGGCAGGCTTTGAATTATGTATTCCTGCTGCTCCTTTAATGTCAGCGGCTTTCTTTCATTCCTCAAGTAAAAATTCTTCAAATTTGGATCCTGCTCCCTTTTGGCTATTATTTTCAGAATGCCTGCAGTATCCTTGGCATTCTGCGAATGTAAAACAGGGATATTATAACTTACTGCAATTGTGGAAAGCATCCCTCTTATTGCATTCGGATGGACATTCCTCATTGAATAAATATCCTCATCCCCTTGGATTATTAATAATGGAATTTCAAAATTCTCCCTTAATAATTTCAGCTGGTTCAACAATCTTCCATCGATTATTGAATTGACAAAATCTTCCTTGGTTTTTAATTCAATTCCAACCTTGTCGCTCAGGACAAAATCTCCTGCCTTAAGATATTTCAGCTCAACATCAAGCTCCAGCTCCTTTAGCTCATTCACTATCCCTCTCTCCCTGTGATCAACTATTACTTTTAATTTGTCATTATTGCTGAAGGATTCCAGTGTCGGCTGCTTCTCCAGTAAGATTTTTTCATTTATTTTTTTAAGCAGATTATACATCTTCTTCTCCTTGTTAAAAGCAGTCCAGTGATATGCCTCATCTCTTGTATTCCTGGCCATCAAAATTACAATCTTGCCCTTGCTTTGCCTTCCTGTCCTTCCTTTTCTTTGAATGTATCTTATGCCTGATGGTATTGGCTCATAAAACACGACTAAATCAACCTCGGGAATGTCCAGTCCTTCCTCGCCTATGTTCGTAGAAATTAAAACACTGAATTTATTTTTCTTAAAATCCTCAACGAGTGTTATCTGCTCCTTCTGGCTCATTCCGCTTCCTTCTTTCTTCTGCTGCCCGACGAATATCTTTCCCTTAACGCCTATTTTTTCCAGTTCTTTCTCAATAAGCTTTGCAGAATCCCTGTATTGTGTGAATACCATTATCTTGATTTTGTCATTGGTGATTTCACTTGAGATTATTTTTTTTAATTCATCCAGTTTTGGATGCTCAATGCTCTCCTCGTACAAATTCTTGCATTGGACATATGCAGATTTAAAATTAATATCCTTGACAAGATTCTTGGCTGATTTTACATTTGTTTTTTCAGATGCTTCAAATATCCCTTTTAAATATTTATACAAGATGCTTACTCCCTGACTTTCAAGAAGCTCAATGGCATGACTTATTTTGACGCATTGTGCAGTCAGGCTTATGCCTTCCCATAGCCTTATGTCCTTCTCGCCTCTTGCAATCTTTCCATGAATTCTTGCCTGCAAATCCAGTAACTGTCCCTTGCCTACATTATCCTGAGAGCTTCCTATCAGTCCCCATCCTTTTAATTTTTTTAATCTCTCCTTCAATGAATTATCTAGAAATTTTTTTACATCAAGAAATTTGGATGGCAAATCTATTTTGATCCAGTCTA
Source organism: Candidatus Woesearchaeota archaeon (assembly GCA_018302915.1). Taxonomy (GTDB): domain Archaea; phylum Nanobdellota; class Nanobdellia; order SCGC-AAA011-G17; family GW2011-AR20; genus JAGVZC01. Next base: position 13,758 of record JAGVZB010000007.1, on the reverse strand, counting down.
TTTTAACTTCCTGGACATAAGGCTTGACATCAACATCATCATTGCTCCTTATCTCAATCTCCTCGATAAATGCATTCTTTCTTATTTCCTCAATCTTTGCCTTGTCACTTCCTGGAGAGGCTGTTAATCCCAGAATTCTTGGATATTGTGAATTTTTCATGAATTCCTTGGCAATGAAAACATAGTCATAGTTTCCGACGCATTTGTGAACTTCATCCAGTACTAACAAAGAAAAATCCTTCAGGTTGATTCTTTTCCCGGTTATGTCATTGGCAACGGTCTGCGGGGTTGAAAATATGATTTCATTCTCCTTGTATAACTCCTTCCTTAATTCAGGCTTGACTTCTCCTGTAAAGATGTTCATTCTTGCATCAATATGCTTCTTGAAAGTTTTCATATGCTGCGCAACAAGAGGTTTTGATGGGGCTAAGAATAAAACTTTGGAATTCCTGAAGTTATTTAGTCTGTTAGAAGCGAGCATCATTGCAATGGAAGTCTTTCCTAAACCTGTCGGTAAAACAACAAGTGTATTTTTTGTCAATGAAGTATGGGTTATGTTTTCCTGATACAATCTTGGTTTAAAATCCTTAATCTCAAACATGTCTTTCTTAAATCAAAAAGGTTTATAATGATTTATGTTCCTTCTTGAAAACCCAGAGAATCATCGCCAGGAAAGCAACAACTGCCGAAAATATCACCAAAAATACAAGATTTAATTTTGTAAACAATAAAAGGAACAAAGCGGCAAACACCAAGAAGAAAATATAAAATGGCTTGTTGTTGAAGAATATCTTGCTTCCCAGCAAGCCTGGAATGGGCAATAAGTTCCATAACACAAAATAAATGTTAACAACAACCCCGAAAGGGTAGTTGAAATAGTTAAATAAAATTATTAAAATCAGGTTGGCAATCAATGCAGAGGAATAAATCAATGCCTCTTTGCTTTCATGTAGTTCAAAACCTTTTCCTAATCTTGGGATTTTCCTGACAATTATCGTTGAAACGGCAGTGAAATAAAAAGTGCCTTTTGATATTATCATCATGAGGAATCCTATTATGGCTCCGATAGGCATCCCTTTAATCTTGAATCCTAGAATATCCCAGTAAAGATTTTTTTCAACTCTGAATCCAAAAAAGCTGAATTTTATCCTTTCTATCTTAAGAAGCTTAAGTTCAGCCTCCTGGCCAAGCCTGCCTGCAGATAATTTCGCGCCGATGGCATGTGCAATTATTGTTATTGCAACAACCACAAAAACATTGAAAAAATTATGAATCCATGAGCTAAAAACAAAAGAATCTCTGCCGTCATTAAACCCAAAAATCAATGTAAGAATAAAAATAATCCAGAGGCTACTCTTTAATTCCCTTGATAATACTGATGATTTCAGATTCATGACCTGCTCCCACGACAGCAAATATTTTCTTATCTTTATACTTGTTCATTAGTTTATATAAGTTTCTTGCCATGACTTCATTTCTCTCCTCAATCAATGCATTAAAAATTCCAGGATATCTTTCCTTTATTTTTTTGAGGATATTATCGATGATTTTCTTGGAGGGAACTTTGCTGACATCAAACAATTCTATGTCTGTTTTTCTGAATATTGCAGCCTTGACAACATCTCCTATAAATCTGAAAACAACCCTTATAGTTATGGCTTTGCTTAATTTCCTTAAGGTTATGTCAATATCCTGGTCTATCAAGCTTAGTTTCAGATTGTTCTTCTTAACCAGTTCAATGGCTTTTTTCATCTCGCTTCCGGGGCTCACCCCGACTATCTTTCCAAGCTTCTTCTCAACATAAGCTCCTATGATATTGATCAAGAAAGCCTTGATTCCCATCCTGAAAACATCCCTAAAAGATGGCTTTGCTTCGCTTGTTATGGCATAAAATCTCTTCTTGTCAAGCTCTATGGCAACTATGTCTGGTTTCTTGTTTTCTATGAAATTCTCTACATTTTCAACGCTATCCTTCGAAATATGTGATGTTCCTAAAATATGCAGATTTCTGTGATAATTCATAAAAAAAGAGAAATATTTAAATATTTAAATCATTTCAAACAATAATATCAAGGAGGTAGCAAAATGCTAAAAACTAAGAGAGTATCTGAAATATACAACATGAGAGTCTTTACGGATGATGGTTCTTATTTCGGCGATATTGAAGAATGCATGGTTTCTGGAAACAGGGTTAATGGCTGGCGCATAAAAGCAACTAAAGGTTCAGCTCTAACCAAGGTTTTAGGCGGTGCAAAAGGGGTGATTATACCTCATCAGTTGGTCAAGGCTATAGGAGATGTGGTAGTTATAAACAGATCTGCAATTCCTAGTTATGATGGGGAAGAGCAGGAATAATGGCATCTCCATTAGGAAAATCTGTTGAATTTTTAAGGGACTTCGGTCTCTTTGATGTCATTCTTCCTTTTTTATTAGTGTTTACAGTGACATTTGCAGTTCTTGAAAAGACAAGAATTCTTGGAAGCACCAAGATTCACGGCACAGATGAAAGCATTCCAAATAAAAATCTTAATGCAATGGTTTCTTTTGTTGTGGCTTTATTGGTTGTCGCAACAGCAAACATAGTAAGAGCATTAAATGAGTCATTGCCAAATATTGTTTTGTTACTTGTAGCATCTCTCAGTTTCCTGATATTAATTGGTATTTTTGTAAAGGATGAATTGGATTTTGCAGAAAAACACAAAAAATGGAACATGGCATTTATAATAATAATGTTCATAGGGGTAATACTAATCTTTTTAAATGCAATTTACATGAATATAGCAGGAGAGGAAGTAAGCGTTTTGGAGTATTCAATAGATTGGATAATTGACAACTGGTCCGGAACAATATTTGGATCAATAGTAATATTAGTTATTGTTGTGGTTGCAATAGGTTATATAACAAGTTCAAAGCAAGGAAAAAAAAAGGATGGTGAATAAAGATGGTCTTTTTAGGTGACTTGTTTTATCAGTTCCAGGGTGCAGGCATCTATGAATATGTGTTGCCCTTCTTGTTGATATTCTCCATATTGTTCGCAATTCTTGAAAAGACAAAAATATTCAATGAAAAGAAAAATGTAAATGTTATAGTCTCAGCAATAATAGCTCTTATTTTTGTAACCCAGTTTTCATTGGTTTATACATTGAACCAGTTTCTTCCAAAAGTTTCATTGTTCATAGTCGTTGCCGTAATGACATTGATTTTATTCGGGATATTTGGTGCTCCCGTAGGAAAGGGACTTGGCCATATTGGAATGCTCATCGCTGCAGTAATATCTTTATTTGTGATTTACTGGGCATTATCCCCTTCATTAGGGTTTGAATTGCCTTACTGGATACAATATAATTGGGATGTGATAATAGCATTGGTTATCATCATAATTGTAATAGCATTGATTGTAGGAGGCTCCTCGGGAGAGGGTACAGGAAACAAGATTACATTGAAAGACATATCAGAAGGCCTTTTTGGTGAAAGAAAATAATAAAAAATGGCAACACTACTTGATTTGGGAGTATTTCAATATCTCGCTCCATTATTTACATTTCTGTTTATTTTGGTATTGTCCTATGCAGTGCTTGACAAGTTTAGACTGCTTGGTGATCATGTTGCACCAAAGGCGATAGCTGCATTCTCAATAGCAATGATATTCATGTTCTCGACACGTATTGTAAGTGTAATAAACATGACAACGCCATGGTTTATCCTGATGATTTTCTTCGGGTTTTTTATAGTTGCAATGCTGATGTTCTTGGGCGTAAAAGAGGAAGCGGTCACTAAAGTAGTCGGAAGCGGAACTGTCGTGTGGGCAATAATAATAATATCTTTGATATTCCTTGCTATAATAATAACAAATGCTTTTCAGGATGTTCAATCCCCATATGGAGAAGATGATGAAAAAACAAGGACGGCAGAAGGATTAAGGGCACTGGTTCATCCAAGGCTTTTGGGTGCATTATTCTTGCTGCTCATGACAACATTTGCAGTAATGTTTATCTCCCAGGGATTTGCTAAATCTTCTTAGTCTTTAATTTGTCTGTTATTTTGTTAAGCTCTTTTATGTTGTTTGTCAATGGAGTCAATATTTTTTCAAATACTTTTTCCAGGGCTTTCATCTCGGTATTAATGTCTAGAATATTCTCATTATATTCGCTTACTTTCCCAAGGACAGCCTTCTGCAGGCTTGAAAAATGATTCTGCGTCCTCATGATTTCCTGCTTGATAGAAGTGATTTCAGTGTCAATTTTATCCTTCCATAATCTTACATCCCCGACCTTGCTCATCAAATCATCCCATTTCTCCTCGACAATTTCTTCGGCTATTTTTTGTATATAGTCTGTGGACACTTGTGGCTGGGGCATGCTTGGTTCAAATGAAGGATAATTATATTTTGGAGCTGGATTTGGATTGTAAGAAGGTGGCTCAGGAACATCAATGTCCATTGAAGGTGAAGGAACATCCGGAGAGGGCATTTCAAACTGGTCTAATTCATCAAGTGGATTGTCAACAGGACCGGCAGGTGGCTGTATCTTGCTTTGATTTACAGCATCGTAAACATCCTGGTTACTTTTCTTTCTTGGATTTTGCTGGTCTGCTATTCTTAACACCTCTTTTGTTTTTTATTAGATTCAAAACTTCCTCTTCTGTGACAAAATTAAAAGGGTTCCACATATTAATATACTTTTCTAAAACCTTGAAATGTTCCTTGCTTGCAAAATTCTTCATCTCATTAAGGACATGCCTCATGGCTTCTTTCATTTCAAAGATGTCTTTTTTCAAATCTTTGATTTCAGAATCAATAATTTTTATGTCCTGGTTCATTTTTTTGTATTCGCTTATCAGATTCTCATTGATTAGTATTATCCTGTCCCTGAGATAATTATATTTTGATTCAAGAACTCTTACTCTTTCAGCAGGGTCATATTGCTCATTCATCAGATAAATCAGCTCAGCTTAATATAAAAATCTTTTTATACAAACTAAACAATTGATTAGCATGCCTTTTAACAAAAATATGCAGCCGGGAAGCTATGAGGTTGAAAAGCAGGGTAACATAGACATATTGAAGATATACTGCCACAAATATCCTTATCTTCCTTCCATAGAGGATAATGCAACAGGAATGGCTTATGCAATGGACAAGCTAATTGAGATTCCTTCTGCTCAGAAGATAATTTTGGTTGACAGGAGAAACTATGAATATGATTATGAGCAGACAAGGATGTTGATGGAGATAGCAAACCTCTACAAATATCTGATAAAAGACAGAAAAATAATAAATTTGTCTTTTGGTTCTGATTATTTCAGGTCTAATCTTCAGTCATTGATCATCCACACTTTAAAGGCAGATCCTATCGGGGCATACGTTGAACTAAAAAGGTTAATCAGGGATGAAAAAATCAAGATCGAGAGTACAGAATTCATGGATGAGGTAAATCAAAGGACAAATTATCTTGAACTGCTGTCAAAGCTTTTAAGATTGTTTGAGAATACAAAATTAATATCTTTGGCAAAGCCATATTTAAGCGGTCATGAATTTGGGTCCAGGGAGGTTTACAAGCAAATTCTAAAGCCGTCTATAACTCCTGACTTTATGTTCACAAGGTTGATGTCGCAGCCGCCAATTCATTCCGAAGAGATCGATGCATATTCTATAGAAAAAACAGAAATAAATATATTCAAGATACCTGAGCAGATTCAGTATTTGTATCATGTGATTCCTCCTGAATTTAAGCTAACTGAAGAAAAATATGAATTGTTGGACATAGCAAGAAATGCATTGTCAGAGCACAAGCCGGAAAAAGAAGAGCTGATAGATCCTGAAAGGATGCGTCAGACATTTTATAATATAGGGAGGGATTTAATCCAGGAATTATCAATTCACAAGGGAATAGAGTTAAAGTACAAAGAATTAAATGAACTTGCTGAGATATTGGTCAGATACACTGTTGGATTTGGCCTTATAGAAATACTTCTGGAAGACCCTAAGATACAGGATATAACAATAAATGGGCCCATAGGGGAATCACCAATGTTCATTGTCCACGAAGATTATCATGAATGCATAACAAATTTATATCCAAGCAGGGAAGATGGCGAATCTTGGGCGGCCAAATTCAGGATATTATCTGGAAGGCCTTTGGATGAAGCAAATCCTGTCCTTGATACGGAATTAACGTTGCCAAAAGCAAGGGCAAGAGTTGGAATAATGACGAGGCCGTTGAGTCCCGTTGGTTTGGCATTTGCATTCCGTCGTCATAGAGATCAGCCATGGACATATCCTTTGTTCATAAAAAACAGGATGTTAAGCCCTCTTGCAGCCGGACTGTTAAGTTTTCTTGTTGATGGCAACAGGACATTATTATTTGCAGGAACAAGAAGCTCGGGAAAAACCAGTTTACTGGGTTCAACTCTCGTTGAGATAATGAGGAAGTACAGGATAATTTCCATAGAGGACACAGAAGAAATTCCTGTAGATGCATTAAGAAAATTAAATTATAACATCCAGCCGATGAAAGTAAGGTCTGCATTGACAAAAGCAACGGCAGAAATGGAGGCGGATGAGGGCATAAGGACAAGCTTGAGATTTGGTGACAGTGCATTGATTGTTGGTGAAGTAAGAAGCCTGGAAGCTGGTGCATTGTATGAAGCAATGAGGATTGGTGCATTGTCAAATGTTGTGGCAGGAACTATTCATGGTGCAGACTCTTATGGTGTATTTGACAGGGTTGTAAATGACTTAAAAGTTCCAAGAACAAGCTTCAAGGCAACAGATATAATAATAATTTCAAATCCAATAAGGTCAGCAGATGGGCTTCATCGTCAGAGAAGAGTATTGTCAATAACTGAAGTAAGAAAGCACTGGGAGGAAGATCCGTTAAGGGAAAAAGGATTTGTTGATTTGATGAAATACAACAGCAAGACAGATATGCTGGAGCCAACCCAGGACTTAATCAACGGAGATTCAGAAGTCATCAAGGAAATTGCAGGAACAGTGAAAGAGTGGATTGGCAATTGGGACGCTGTATGGGATAATATAATGCTAAGGGCAAAGATAAAAGAGACATTGGTTGATTATTCAGTAAAATTAAATTTAAATTATATCCTTGAATCAAAATTTGTTGTTGAAAGCAATGATATGTTCCATAGGATAAGTGATGAAGTGAGGGAAGAGCTTGGTTCTCTTGATTCTAAAAGGATATTTTTTGAATGGAATGAATGGCTGAAAAAAACGCTCAAGAAATCAATGTTGTCATAATCAAAATATATATAAATTATCCTAAGATAATATTCCTTATGAAAAATGCAGTCATTTTTGCAATCCTGATAATCCTGCTAGTCAATCCTGCAACTGCAAAAACAATAGAGGAAAATCTGTATGAAAGAGGGAATGTTGAAGTTCCGGGATATAATATTACCTTAATGGTTATAGGTGACAAGGAGGATTCCGTTGTTGTTTGCGTGAATAATCAAATAGAGATTATAAACAAAGGTAACAGGAAAGAAATGGAAAATTTGAGGATAGAGCCATTAAGGATTTACAATAATTATGCAAAGATGAAAATAACCTATCCTGGAAGTGATGTATGCAATGAATCATGCTCTAATGCCCTTTGCTTTGGAAATAATCTATTGGAAAAAGAAGAATTTCCGGCAGAAAATAAAACAACAGGCCAGCAGGGCCAGCAGCAGGAAAAAGATGGCATAACTGCATTCAGCATAATTTTATTTTTGCTTGTTTTAATATTGCTCATGATTTTAATGTTCAAAAAGAAGAGGTAGATAAATGGATGATGATATCCAGGATATTTTAAATAAATACAAAGGTAAACTTAAAGAGAATATCAGGGTAGAGGATTATTCTCCAGGCAGTTCATACTCTCAGGAATATCAAAAGTTCAGGAAAGAGGCATTAACAAGAAGGCTAAGCACATATGAAAGCCTTTGCAACTTCTTTGAAAGAATATTTAACATCCAGCCAAAGGAAAATGATTACAACAGGCTGCAAAATTCCATAGAAACAGCCCACCTTAATATAACTCCTGTTGGTGCTTATAGTTTTTCCATAACAATTGCATTGCTCATATTTTTGTCGCTTGTTTTGATAAACCTTGGTTCATTTTTAACAACAAATGAAATAAGCACAAATTTGATATTGCTGTCATTGTTCATCTTGCTAGTTCTTGTATTCATAATAAAGCCTTTGACAAATATTCCAAATTACATTGCTTCCTCATGGAGGTTAAAGGCATCCAACCAGATGGTCCTTTGTATTTTGTATATAGTGATGTACATGCGCCATACTTCTAACCTGGAAAATGCAATCAGGTTTGCCTCAGAGCATATAGGCCCCCCTTTATCTTTAGATTTAAGAAAGATTTTTTGGAATGTAGAAACAAGAAAATTTTCTTCCATGAAGGAATCACTTGACAATTATCTTGAAGGCTGGCGTGACTATTCCCTTGAGTTTGTAGAATCATTTCATCTGATTGAAGGCTCATTATTTGAGGCATCAGAGGAAAGAAGGGTGAATCTTCTTGAAAAAGCGCTTGATGTGATCCTGAATGGGACATTTGAAAAGATGCTTCACTTCTCCCAGGAATTAAAGAATCCGATAACGATACTGAATATGCTTGGTGTTATCCTCCCAATTCTTGGTTTGGTTATTCTTCCTTTGATTGGAAGTCTTATGGGCGGCTCAGGAACAACAAAGATAATAATAATATTCACCCTATACTGCATAGTCCTCCCGTTGGTGGTTTACATTTTTGGAATTACTATTTTATCAAAGAAGCCGACAGGATACTCAGAAACAAATTTGATAGAGCAAAACCCCAAGTTAAAAAAATATAAGAATATAATAATAAAAATTGGCTCCCAGGAGTTATACTTTAGCCCTCTAATAATTTCATTGTTTATTTTTCTTGTATTCATGATAATAAGCATTATCCCTATAATATTTTACTCTATTCATCTGGATTTTACTTTCCTTGGTGCAAATTTCATAGATTTTAGGCAGCAGAATGGCGCAGCATGCCAATATAGTGGAGGATGCTATGGTCCTTTTGGTGCAGGCTCTGTATTATTGTCATTGTTCTTTCCGTTGGGGTTGGCATTGTCGATAGGAACTTATTATTACATAAGAAATAAAAAACTAATAAAAATAACGGAAGAAACAAAAAAGCTCGAAAAGGAATTTTCAGGAAGCTTGTTTCAGTTGGGCAATCGTGTCGGAGATGGAATCCCTGTTGAGCTTGCATTTGGGGATGTGGCAAAAAGTATGCGTGGAACCCCGACAGGAAATTTCTTTCAGACCGTTTCCAATAATATACAAAGATTTGGGGCGGATGTAAAAAGAGCCATATTTGATCCCAATATAGGTGCTATATGGAATTATCCTTCAAACATAATTGAAAGCTCCATGAAAATACTTGTAGAAAGTGCAAGAAAAGGCCCTCAGATAGTTGCAAGGTCATTGACATCAATATCAACTTATCTTGACAGGATTCACCAGGTTAATGAAAGACTGAAGGACTTATTGTCAGAAACATTATCAAGTATGAAATCACAGATTTCCTTTTTGACTCCTATGATAGCTGGGATAGTTGTTGGCTTGTCCACGATGATAGTTACAATCCTTGGAAGGTTATCAGCATTGCTCCTTGAATCATCCACTCAAGGACAGGAATTAAGCCTTGGTGGAGTAGAAGCGCTGACTGGTTTGTTTGAAATAAAGAATATCATCCCAAGCTATTACCTTCAATTGATAATAGGGATATATGTTGTGGAGATTGTGATAATATTGACATTCTTGGCTAATAATATCGAATCAGGGAATAGGATTTCAGGAGGGTACAAAGCAGGCAAAAACTTATATGCTTCAGGAATATTATATTTCTTTGTATCATTGATAGTGACTTTGATATTTACTTTGCTTGCAACAAATATAAGCATAGGTGGGGCATGAAAAAAGGGGTATTTTCAGATTTTATTGTAATAATTTTGATATTAGCATTAATTATTGTGGTTTACTTGATTGTAACAGGAGTTTTAAAAAATGTTTTGCAATAAAAAGGGTGATTGGAGTAGTTTCAGAAAAATAATATTGTTATTATTAACAGCAGTAATTTTAATTCCTTTAACATATCTAATTCTCAATGAGGGTTCAAGAGGAGCTGAAATAGCAGCTTGTAAAAATTGGGCAATTCTTCAAAGTGTAACGACAGAAATTCCATTAGCTCCTGATTTAAATAATCCCTGCATGACATTTCAAGATGAAGCAAAAGGAATTAAGGATGAGATTTATGAAACAATAGCAAATGGAATGTATGATGTCTGGAATATGTATGGCAGAGGAGAGGTAGATTTTCTTTCAGATACAAGTTTCCTTGGGCGGTTTGACTCAAATGTATATTGCTTCATTGGAGATGAAATAAGTTTTGATAAAGATATGGAAATAGATGTAAATGATTTTGAATATTACTTAAGCCATACTTATCCAGAAAAGAGTGAATCAACATATTCTGAATTTTTTATGAAAGCTGAGAATTCTGACATAGATTTTGGTGATGGAACAATAGAAATAACTTCCTCTGAAAAATTATATATTATATATGCAGTGGAAAAAAAGGCTAGAAGTGACTGGACCGGAGTGGTAGAAAATTTCGCAACAAGTGCATTTGCTAGCTTCATTGGAATAACTTCAATAAAATCTATAGTGCCAGGAGCGAAATCGATATCAAATAAAAAAGTGTTTACAGGAACATTTAAACAATCAAGAGACTCTTTAGGGAGATTCGCTAAACAAAGTACATTAACAAAAACAAGAATAGGTATAGGTAAACCAGGAAGTGTAGGATTAATAATTGGAACTTTAGGAACAATTGCCGGGGTAACTTCAGATCAAAGTGTGATGATTCCTTCATTGCTTGTAATGCAGGGGGATGAAATTATTAAGGCTGGATGTGAACAAGGGATTCATTACAATCCAAAAGCAGAAAAGGATAAACTAAAATTCAAAAATGAATAAAAAAGCAGAATTTGGGTGGGAAGAAATAAGTAAAATACTATTAGTTTTATTAGGTTTAATCATAATAATTGGAATAATTTTTTACCTAAAAGGTAGAGGAAATGAATTAGCCAAAGAAATAATAAATATATTTAGAATTTCATAAAAAATGTTGGGAATAAAAAAAATAGCAGAAATTTTATTTATAATTCTTGCTTTACTCATAATAATAATAATAATTTTTGGGTATGGAACACAACTAAAGGAAAGTATCCAGAAATTATTTGGGATAAAAACAGAATCGAAAACAATCCACGAACAAAACATTCAATCACAGGAAGAATTTAAAAATTTAATGAATCATGTGGAAAATTGCAAGAATTCTAAAGATATAAGTTGCGGGTGTACATTTAACATAAAAAAATACAACCAGAATCAGATGATACTTTCAAGAACTATTGACTTGCAATTAGTGGATATCACAAACACAAAAAAAGAAGAAGCGATTAAAGAATTTAATTTTGGAATTCCGTTGGAAAAAGCAGATATAAAAAATACTAACTGTTACTTTGATAAAGATTTTGAAAAAAATGATGTTAATGTTGCAAGGATATTCTTTGATAAAGAAAAACCTTATCTGCATTCAGTTAAAAAATTGTTATTAATTCCCTGGCAAACTGAAATATACTTAAATACAGAATTTCCATTATACAAAAATCCCAAAGGAAATATATGCTGGTTATCTGAAAAAGCACAGAACATAAAAGAATGTCAATAGAAATATTTATATAGAATAAATAGGTTATTTTAAGTATGAATAAAAAGGGTGTTGAACTTTCTATGAATGTAATCATAATTTCAATATTAGTTATTTTAGTTTTGCTTGTATTGGCATTTTTCTTTTTGGGGGGAACATCAAACTTATTCCAAAAGATACAAAGTATTGGTCCGGATAATTTGGAAACAGCAGCAAGAGATTGTGCAAGCAAATGCCAGTTGGCTCAGACATATTCAAGTGATAATTTGAAAATAAAATCAGGTTATTGCAGCACAACTTACAATGTAGACTCTGATGGTGATGGAGTTTCAGATAAAAAGCATCATTGTTGGTCGGATACTATAGGAGAAAATTGCCCTGGAGTAAAAGATTTTTGCACAGCAGAGGATGTAGAAGAACTGTAAAATGTCTAAAAAAGGATCAGCTATGCCTTTAGAAACAATTGCTGTAACAATTCTTATTCTTCTTGTTTTGGTGGTTCTTGCAATAGCATTTAGAGAGCAGATATCCCAGTTATTTTCTTCTTTTGGTAACTTGCTAAAAGGAACAACAGAAAGCGTAAATACTATAAATATAGAACAACTCCAATAACCCATGGATAAAAAGGCAGGTGTTAGTCTTTCATTAAAGTTTGTAATGGGTTTAGTCATTGCAATAATGGCTATTTGGGTTTTATTCGCAGTTGTCAACAAATTCATAATATGGGGCTCTGGAAAGACAGATTCCCAGATAAATTTCTTCAATGAATTAAATGAAAAGATAAAAGCATTGGGGATAAACCAACAAGAAACCCAAATATTTGAATTAAATGATAATTATCTGCTAATAGCATTCAACAACAAAGATGTCAAAATAAATATCAAGGATTTAGAAATTTATAGTGGCAATAAAGTAAGTATAGATGAAACAATAAAAAAGCTTTCCCAGTATGAAAATGCTTTATGCATATGTAAAACAAAATCTAGCAGATATCTTTTTGAGGATGATTGTCTTCAGCCAGAGGACATTTGCGTAGAATCTGAAAAAGGGATAATGAACAATAATGAACAATTCTTTCTGTTTGGCAAAGGAGTTTATAATCTGGATATATCTAAATCATCTGACAAAATAAATATAAAATATGAATAAAAAAGGAGCTACTCAAAAGATTTTATTATTTGCATTTTATTTAATTATGGCACTTATAATCATTTATTCCTTAAGTTCTTATCTATCAGATTATATTAATGGTTCTGAATTCAATAAAGAATTTTTAGCGAAGGATTTTGGTTTAGCAATGGATACATTAAGTTTTAGCCCAAATAATGCAGAGATGGTTTATGATTTTTTCGAGGAGATTATGATTGAAAGCAAGGATTCCACATTGAATATAAAACTAAAAGATTTGGAAATCTCAAAAAAGTATAACCTCATATCAAAAATTGATGATTTTTCAGTAGAATCTGAGAAAATAAATGTTAAAAAAGAGGAGAAAATAAGAATATCATAAAATGGATTTAGCAAAAGAATCAGTTTACTGGTCTTTTAGGATAGTTGTAATAACCTTGGTAATTGTTTTTATAATATTAATTATCGGGTCATTAACAGATTACAAATTAGATATCAACGAAGCTGAGTCATATATCATAAGAAATAAGATAATATTAGATGAAAATTGTTTAGCATATAATGGCTATAGGACTAATTTGGGGGTCATAGACAAAGATAAATTTAATAAAATTCATTTGCAAAATTGTTTAAATACTGATAAAGGGGTCATACTAAATTTAACCCATGATGATAATTCAGAAGAGATATTGATTAATGATGACTTGGCAGACAAGATTGATTTCTGTTATGATGAAAAAACATTTTCATGCATAAGAAAAGAGTATAACTTGATATTAAAAGACAACTCAAACGAGTTTCCTGCTAAATTAATAATAGATACAATAGGTTTAAAATGAAAAAAGGGGATGAATCAGCATTAACGATA
>JAGVZB010000006.1 GCA_018302915.1 Candidatus Woesearchaeota archaeon | reverse complement strand
CTGCCGTCGCTCCTGGTGAGATTAACGGCGTAGAATCCAATTAAACCGCACACCTCACTCCTTGTGTGCGCCCCCGCCAATTCCTTTAAGTTTCAATCTTGCGATCGTAATTCCCAGGTGGTGAGTTTAACGGCTTCCCTACGGCACTGTATAATCACGTAGATTATACAACACCTAACTCACAGCGTTTACTGCTAGGGCTACTAGGGTATCTAATCCTTTTCGTTCTCCTAGCCTTCGTTTCTCACTGTCAGACCCGTTCTGGATAAGTGCCTTCGCCATTGGTAGTCCTCCAAGGATTATAACATTTTACCGCTCCCCTTGGAATACTCTTATCCCCTCCCGGTCTCAATTTTAACAGTTTCTCTCGCAATTTGTTAAGTTAAGCAGAACAATTTCACAAGAGAGTTATTAAACCAGCTACAAACGCTTTAGACCCAATAAATATGATCCCCACTCGTGGCGCCGGTGTTACCGCGGCGGCTGGCACCGGTCTTGCCCACCACTTATTCTCCAAGCTACTTACACTTGGCAAAAGTCTATTGTTAAATAGACACTTGGAATTCCCTTATCACACTTTCGTGCATTGTAAAGTTTTCGCGACTGCTGCATCCCTTAGGACTAGGGCCAGTTTCTCAGTGCCCTTCTTGAGGCTAGAGCTCTCACTCCCCCTACTGATCTTAGCCTTGGTGAGCCATTACCTCACCAACAAACTAATCAGCCGCCGACTCATCTTATGGCGCCGAAGCTTTCAGGAAAAACACATTGCAGTTGTAATTCCTTATCAAGCATTTCCCTTAGTTTCCCAAGTATGTACTTGACCATAAGGCAGATTATCGACGTGTTACTAAGCCTTTTGCCGTCCTCCGAAGAGGGCTAACTTGCATGTCTAAACCGAATTCCAATAGCAGCGATCTCCCGCAGGATCAACGGGAATTTATACAAGATATCTTTAAAGGTTTTCTATTATTTTTATATATCTAACCAGGTTCATACATCATACTTAATGCACACATCAAGTATTCACAATTCAGAAGATAAATCTTCTACATATAGATGGTATTTTCTTGCTTTTAGTCCATATATAAATGTTACTGTTTAGTTGTATATATGCTTTCAAAAAATTTTTAATGTACCAGTTGCTTATCTTTTTATGAAAATCACGATTTCCGGGACACCTGGAAGCGGCAAAACTGTAGCAGGTAAGTATCTTGCAAAAGAATTACACTTAAAATATTATGGAATTGGGGAATTAATGAGGGAGTTTGCAACAAAGCATAAGCTTGATTTGATAGAACTTGATAAAATACTTGAGAAAAATAAAAAGCTAGATAAGAAATTCAATGAGCACATAAAACAATTGAATAATAAAAATAATTTTGTAGTTGACTCAAGAATAGGATTTTTGTTCATTAAAAATGCTGTTAATGTATTTCTTGATGCTGATTTAAACTTGAGAGCAAGAAGAATCTTCAAGGACAAAAGAAAGCTAGAAAAATTTAATACAACAAAAGATGTTAAAAATGAAATTGAGGAAAGATTAAAGTCAGAAAGAAGAAGATTTAGAAAATTATATAAAGTTGATTTTACAAGTAAGAAAAATTATGATTTATTTATAGACACAACAGGACTTAATGTTAAACTAATTTCAAATAAAATTTTGAATTATTTAAAGGAAAAAAATGAAATATGACACTTTAATTTTAGGTGGAGGGCCTGCTGGATATTCAGCAGCAATATATGCAGCCAGATACAATATGAAGTGCGCTGTGATTGCAAGAGAGCCTGGCGGAGTGATGAATGAAGCATATAAAGTTGAAAATTATCCCGGTTTTAAGTCCATAGTCGGCATTGAACTGATGGATAAAATAAGAGATCATGTCAAATATCTTGGCGTTGATGTAAAAGAGGAAGAAATAATAAAAGTGATTAAGGACAAAGGAATATTCAAAGTCAAGACAAACAAATCAGAATATGAGTCAAGAACGATTATAATTGTTTTAGGTGCTGAGCACAGAAAATTAAATGTTCCTGGTGAAAAAGAATTAGAGAAAAGAGGGATAAGCTATTGTTATACCTGCGATGGCGCATTCTACAAGAATAAAAAAGTGATAGTTGTTGGCGGCGGTGATGCAGCTTCCCAGGCTGTTTTATTATTGGCATCCTATAACAATGAAGTTAATTTGCTATATAGAAGTGTGATTAGAGCAGAGCCTTATTATCAGGAGCAATTCAAGAAATTAAAAAATGTCAAGCTGGTCAAGGGTGAAATCGCCAGGATTAACGGCAAGAATAAGGTAGAAAGCATTGTTTTAAAAGACGGCAAGGAAATCAAGATTGACGGCGTGTTTGTTGAAATAGGATCAGAACCTAATTTAAAATTGTTTAAAAATTTTAATCTGGAGCTTGAGAATGGGTATATCAAAGTTGATAAATATATGAGAACCAGCGTGGATGGAGTGTTTGCTGCAGGAGACATTACAAATATAGTTTTCAGGCAGGCAATCACTGCTGCCGGCGATGGAAGCATTGCTGCATGGAGCGTCTATAAATATTTAAAGAGGTGAACGACTTTCCAGGTTTCCCGCATTTAAATGCAGTACAGCTCAGGAACGGAAACTGGTTTAACGGTGGAGTTCGAAATGAGATCCAGTGGAACCCAGCCCCTATGGTCGTTCAATTTTCTGTTTAAATCTCTTCTTTATAAACTTTTTGAAAAGGTTTATTAATTCAAAAAAGTTATTGATGAAATGGTTTTTACCTACATAATTTTAAGTGTGGTATTTGTTAGCTTGATATCATTAATAGGAATATTACTTTTAAAAG
The DNA here is from genome assembly GCA_018302915.1 of Candidatus Woesearchaeota archaeon. GTDB lineage: Archaea > Nanobdellota > Nanobdellia > SCGC-AAA011-G17 > GW2011-AR20 > JAGVZC01. The sequence continues at coordinate 14,426 of JAGVZB010000006.1, read as the reverse complement.
TAAAGAATCTTGAAAAAATATTATTGTACCTTGTCAGTTTTTCCATCGGTGCATTGTTTGGAGACGCATTCATCCATTTAATACCTGAGGCATTTGAGGAAATAAAACCTGTTTATGCAGGAATTTATGTATTGTCTGGTTTGTTATTTTCATTCATGGTCGAGAAGTTCATTCACTGGAGGCATTGTCATGTTCAAACATCAAAGAAACATCCTCACCGGTTTGTTTATATGAATTTGATCGGAGACGGCGTTCATAATTTCATTGACGGCCTGATAATTGCCGGAAGCTATTTTGTAAGCATTCCAGTCGGGATGGCAACTACCATTGCAGTTGTTTTTCATGAAATTCCCCAGGAGATAGGTGATTTTGGCGTTATGCTGTACGGCGGACTGTCCAGAAGAAAAGCCTTGCTGTTTAATTTCTTAACCGCATTAACAGCCTTGTTGGGAGCATTAATCGGAGTGATTCTGAGCAGCGTCGATTTTGTCCTTAATTTCTTAATTCCTTTTGCCGCGGGAAATTTCATTTACATAGCGGGCACCGACCTGATTCCTGAGCTGCATAAAGATGGAGTTGGAAGAAAATCCTTCATTCAGATGTTTATCATGATACTGGGTATTCTTGTAATTTTCAGTCTGACATTTTTGGAATGAAAAAATAAAAATATTGTTTTTAGAATAAAAAAAATAAAAAAAGAGAATTAGAATTTATCTTTTTCTCTTTGCTTTTGCTTTTTTCTTTTTTGCCATTATAATTCACCTCTTCTTTTTATTATTAGTTAATAATTTTATGTTATTTTAGTATTTAAATGTTTTTATTTGTTTAATTCATCGACGAGAAAATTACTACAACATCTTCAATTCTTTTGTTACTTTGTCAATCTTTTCTTCCTTGTCAGGACCTATCGCAAGACATGTTATTGTTGGAACTTTGAAGAAAGTCTTTGCTGCATCCTTTATCAATGCATTTGTCAGGTTATTTTTCTTTGCTAATTCATAATAATGCAGCAATTCCCTCTCATCTTTCACTTTTAGAATAACTTTTTTTGTGCCTTTTTTCTTCCATTCATTTAATTTGTTTGATTTCAAAGCAGCTTCCAAAGATGCGTGTGCCACCTGCGAGGATAATTTTCCCTTGTCCATCTTCAAATCCTGCCTGACGAGAATTACCTGTTTCACAATTTTACATTGTTTTGCTTGTTTATAAATTTTAGGAAATTTTATATAATCCCAAATTAATCTCTTAATATGGATGAGAGGTGGTTTCTAGGGATATTATTATTTGCTGTAATTGTAATCTATGTCGATGGAGCTGCATGCGGAAATGCTGAGCTTGAAACTGGAGAAACATGTGACTTAAACAAATTAGGCGGAGAAAACTGCACCAACTTCAATTATACAGGAGGATTCTTGTCATGTTTGGATGACTGTTCTGGTTATGATTTCAACACTTGTGAGGGGGAGGAAGTATGCGGCAATGGAGTAATAGGAAACAGTGAATTGTGCGAGCCAGATAATCTGAGAGGAAGAATATGTACTGATGAAGGTTATGAAGGAGGAACATTGAAATGCAGGTCTGATTGTTTAAAATATGATTATAGCGGATGCACAGGAAATAAAAGCATCTGTGGCGATGGTGTTATTAGCGGGGTTGAGGAATGTGAGGGCACTAAACTAAATAACAAGGCATGCACTGATTTTGGATTCACTGATGGAGTTTTAAGCTGTGATCAATGCAGGTTCAACAAAGGGTTATGCGTTAATGAAACCGTTGAAGGAAATGTCACTGAAGAATTTGGTCGGGATATGAATGAAACCATTAATGAAACCGGTTCTGATACTGACGAGGAATTACCCTCTGGGGTTAAGGGTGCTGCCGGCGATGTAAACCAATTTAATTTTGGATTGAACCTAAAATATTGGCTGATTATCTTGGGCGGAATCTTATTGATTGGAATTGCATTGATGTATATCTTTTTGTTCAGGGCTGAAAAGTAATATTTATATATTTATCAGTATTATAAGCAATCATGAGAAATAAGACATGGGATTGGCTGGCATGGGTAGCATTTATTATACTACTTGTATATTTCTTTTTGAAAATCATCGGGGTTTTTAACAGCCCGATTTTAGCTGATATGATTGCTTTTGTTTCTGCCGGTTATTTTGTCGGAAGATATGCCATGAAGATTGATACAATCTTTAGAGATGTCGAATATCTAAAAAAAGATGTAAGACACCTTAATGACAGGGTTTTCAGGGAGAAATAAGATTCTTCACTTTTCCAAAATCATATATTTTATCCTCGACTATAAACACCTCAAAATCCTTGATGTCTTTTAGAAATGGGCTTTGAAGCCTTTGCTTTAAAATGTCTGTTCCTATGGTCAATAAATTAAATGAGGGCTGAACAATCAACAGTTTATTATTGTATTTTCCCTTGAGAAAGCACTTGAACTTTTCAAATCTCTTATTTTTTTCCAGAGTTACTGAAGGATGCTCATGCCCTATGATTATTGTTTTTGCCTTCGGAAAGCCATTGCCTTCGGGAATGAAATCCCCATGAGATATGTAAATGCCATTAATGCTGTAATGTGATTGTGTTTTTAGATTTACTTTTTCTGCAATTGCATCAAGGATTTTGTCATGGTTGCCTTTTATCAGGATTACTCTGAATTTCTTCAGTAAAAATTTTAGAAAATTTATTGAATCATTGTACTCCTGCTTTAGTATAGAGCCGAACTGGTGCTTTAGGTCACCATTTATAATTATAACTTCTGGATTTGTTTTCTTTAAGATTTTATTTATTCTTTCCAGGGTGTCTTTGTACTGGTGCCTCGGAATAAGATAACCCTGCTCTATCAGTGAATCTTCATAACCAAAATGAATGTCTGATATGATTAATATTTTTTCTTTCTTCAGATACAAAGATAAATCTACAATTTCAATTTCATTTGCCAGTTTCATTTTAAACTTATCTTAGCCAGCACCAAATTATGCATGTTCCTAAGAAATTTAACCCTATCCTCCATCCTAAGCATGTCTGTCCTTCCCTGCAGTGCTATGTTGAATGCAAACGGCGACGGTATTTGTGTGTAAATCTCCTTTATCTCAATCTCTTTTTTCTCTATTTTTTCAAGAATCAACTTCAAATTGTTTATGTCCATGTTGTCCTCAAGGACTTCACGCCTTGCTTCCTTTAATATCGGGAAATCTTCAGAAATCCTCTTTACTGCATTTATCAACAGCATGGAGCTTATCTGCTGCCTTCCCACCCTTTTATTCTTTCCCTTGTAGCTTCTAAGGATCATCAATGACCTTACTGCACAATGCCTGAATTTTCTCTTTAGTATTTCTGAGCTGTTAATTGCCAAGTCCAGTATCTTTCTCAAATCTTTTGAGTTAATCAGATTGAATGCCTGAACTGCCTGCACCTTCTTTCCCGAGATGTAAAAGCCATTGTCGTTGATTCCTATTTCAACGTCCTTGTGCTGCAATCTGTAAATTGCATATGCCATTGCCCTTGACAGGCAGTCATTGATCCTTCTCCCAAACAAAGAGTGGAATATAACCTTATTGTCATCTTCTGAAGAATAATGTTCAATAATTATCTTTTTGTTCGTCGGAATCTCTTTTATGAACAAATACTGCTCATTAAAATAACTGCAGATTGCTTCTGCGCCATACTCGTCTATGTACAAGTATTCATTGATGAAGTCAAGAATTTCTTTTTTTGGCTTGCTCATTTTTTGTGACATCAAATGCCTGAATTTCCCTATTTCCAGGGCAAGATCAAATGACAATGGTAGCATTTCAGAAAACCATGATGGGACTGTCGGCGGCCTGTCTGCTGAAGATGAGACTTGTGCAGTCTGGCCCCTCGAATACCTGAAGGTGTATGTGCTTCCTCCGAGGACAAAAACATCACCAGGCTTTAACCTTTCCAGGAATGCTTCATCTATAGTCCCTATCACCTGGTTTGCTATCTTCACTTTTATCATCGATTCTTCGGGTATTGTTCCGGAATTAGTCATGTAAATCACCCTTGCCATCTTTCCCCTTTTTCCTATCATATTTGTTTCCTTGTCGTGCCATATCTTTGCATAAACGTGCCTGTCTTCCAGTGAGGTATATTCTCCTGAAAGATAATCAAGAGTTTCATTGAATTCTTTTAACTCCAAATCCTTATAGATGTATGATCTTTTTATGAGGCTGAATAAATCTTTTGTGTTAAACCTGCTTATTATCGAGATTGCATATATCTGCTGAGCCATGACGTCCAAAGGTTTTTTTGGGATGTGTATCCTGTCTATCTTTCTTTCAATGACATTTTTAAGCAAAACTGAATTCTCAACCAAATCGTCCCTGTCAAGAGTTATTATCCTTCCCTTTATTGTATCGTGCAGTTTATGGCCCGCCCTTCCTATCCTCTGAAGGGCACGGGAGATTGATTTTGGAGAGCCTAATAATATAACCAAGTCAATGTAACCTATATCAATACCCAATTCAAGGGAGGTTGAGCAGACAATACAATTCAATTCACCGTTTCTCATTCTCTTTTCTGTGTTCAGCCTATGCTCCTTGTCCAATGAGCCATGATGGGCTGCTATGTTCTCATTATATAACTTCGGGAATTTTTCCTTGAGATTATGGACGACCCTTTCTGTTGCTGACCTTGTATTGGTGAAGATTAAAGTTGTCTTGTGATCCTGAATTAATTTGTTTAATAAATTGTAAGTTTCCCTGCTTGTTTCCTCGTAAGTTGTATTAATCAAATCCTTTACTGGAGAAAGAACTTTCAAGTCCATTTTTTTATTGAATGAAATGTCTGCTATCCTGCAAGGGCGATTATTTCCCACGAGAAATCTTGCTATTTCCTCCAACGGAGAAATTGTTGCTGACAAGCCAATCCTTGTTAGTTCCTCCTTTCCTTTTAAGTGCTGAAGTATCTCTAAAGATAAGGACAAGTGAGAACCCCTTTTATTCTCAGCCAATGCATGAATCTCGTCTACGATGAGGTATTTTGCATCCTTGATCAAGTCTTTGAACTTAATTGATGTTAGCATTATTGATAATGATTCTGGTGTTGTTACGATAATATGAGGAGGCTTCTTCAACATGCTTTGTTTCTTTGATACTGAAGTGTCTCCTGTCCTTACTGCAACCCTTATGTAAAATTTTTTATCTGCTATCTCCTCTATTTCCTTCAATGGCTGCTTTAAGTTAAATTCAATATCATTGCTTAATGCCTTTAAAGGAGAGATATAAACAGCATAAACCTTGTCTTCAAGAATATTATTTTCAGACAGGATTATCAGTTCATTCAGGATTGAGAGGAATGCTGTCAAAGTCTTGCCAGAGCCTGTCGGAGAAGAAATCAAAATATTCTTCTGGTTGTGGATGTTCAGTATTGAATATTTCTGAGGCTCTGAGAATTTATTGAATTTCTTGATGAACCACTCTTTAATGCAAGGATGAAATATCTTCAGGATGTCTTCTTCTCTGTCAGGCTTTTCAAGGAGAGTTATCATTTTTTAATGTCTTAAATTAGTTTTATAAACCTTCTTTTTTTAATGTTTTCATGGATAATTTGGATAAGTTCAAAAAGAACATCCTTAAGGAGTCAGAAGAACCTGAAGGTCTGGAAAAGATCAAAGGTCTGGATTTTAATAATGAGATTACTCTGAAGAGTTTACTTGATTCTTACAGGACCACCGGACATTCTGCAAGCGAATTGATTAGAGCCATGGATATAATTAAGGAAATGAGGAGGGAGAAATGCACTATTTTTTTAGGGTATACCTCAAGCATGGTAAGCTCTGGTTTAAGAGATATCTTTAGGTATTTAGTTCAGCATAAGATGGTCGATGTTGTTGTTACGACTGCTGGAGGCGTTGAAGAGGATATAATAAAATGCATAGGCCCGTTTTTACTGGGTGATTTCAAACTTTCTGGAAAACAATTAAGAGAAAAAGGAATAAATCGCATTGGAAATATTTTGGTTCCTAATGAGAGATACATAAAATTTGAGGATTTTTTATTGCCTATACTTGACAAGTTCAAGGAGCCTGTTAGCCCTTCTGAGTTTGTTCATAGGTTAGGCAAAGAAATTAATAATGAAGAATCAATTTATTATTGGGCTAATAAAAATAAAATCCCTGTTTTTTGCCCTGCCTTAACTGACGGAAGCATCGGAGACATGATTTATGCCTATTTATTCAAGAATCCTGATTTTAAGATTGATATCGCAAATGATGTCAAAGAAATAAATGAAATAGCAATGATCTCTAAGAAAACAGGAGTTATTATTCTGGGCTCTGGAGTTGTTAAGCATCATATAGTCAATGCTAACTTAATGAGAGGAGGAACTGATTATTCTGTTTACATCAATACTGCGCAGGAGTTTGATGGCAGTGATGCTGGCGCTTTGCCTGATGAGGCTGTTTCATGGGGAAAAATAAAAAGCGGGGCGAAGTCAATCAAGATATTCGGAGATGCAACAATCTTGTTTCCTTTGATAGTTGCTGAATGCTTTAAGGAATAATTTTATAAACTAATTTAGCATATAATTCTGTCTGCAATACTGAGAATGAAAGTAAAAAAAATCCACGGAAAGGGCAATCATCTTATCGTTGATGCTGTAGATGTAAATTCTAAAATACTTGATGATAAAAGATTTATTAAGAATTTTTTAAAGGAATTGCCAAAAGTTGTTGAGATGCACACTCTGACAAGGCCTAAAGTCATAAGAGCCACACCAAAGGAATATGACACCGGAGGGATTACAGGCTTTGTTATCCTAAGCGAAAGCAATATTTCAATACATACTTATCCGCAGGAAGGAAAGTTTTATCTGGATTTGTTCTCATGCATGGAATTTAATGTCGATAAAGCTATGAGCTACATCAAAGAAAAATTTCAATTGAAAAATTTCAAGAAAAGCTTGCTGAAAAGAGGAAATTATTGAATGTTTTTTATTTTCTCCAGAATCTCGTCCTTTTTTTTCCTGTTGGTGTAAGTCTGCCCGAATTTTACAACAATTGGATTAAGGCTGCTCCAATGCTCCTTTGGGAATAACTTCTTCAAGTCCTGCTCTATTATTTCCGGCTTGCTGCTTTTTGTCCATTTAAGCTTTTGCGAGACGTATGCAATGTGTGTATCTATGCCGATTGCATCATCACCCATTTCAGACAAGAACACATTTGCTGTCTTTCTTCCTACTCCAGGGAGCTTTACAAGTTCATTGAAGTCAAGGGGAACTTTCCCTTTATATTCTTTCAATAGTATTTTAGCACAATTAATAATATTCCTTGATTTTGTCCTGTAATAATTGATTTTTCTTATTATTTTTTCTATGTCATTTATTTTTGCCTTTGATAATTTTTCTATTGTGCTGTACTTTTTAAATAAATCATTCGCTATTGATATTGTAGTTGAATCTTTAGTCCTTGCTGACAGAGCAGTTGCTATCAATGTTTGCCATGGCTTCTTCCATTCTTCTGCTGCTAATCTTCTTTCAGAACTGTGTTTTTTTAATAATCTCAGTTGATTAAGGTGCTTCATTTGAATATCTCTCCAGTCTCCTGAGACCAGAACAGCAAGTCAAGATGATCCATCGGAATGTTTATCTTCCTGCTGAAATCAAGAAATTTATCCTCTATCTCGCAGTATTTCTTTGGTGTCAATGAATCAGGAATTTCTTTTATTATTTTATACTTCTTTAAATTCTTCAAGATATGCCTGTCCAGTATTGCAACATCCTTATGTCCTATATTCCTCAGGAAATGAGATGCCTCCTTATAACCATAACCTTTTACATTGTTTACAAGAAACTCACGAAGCTGCTTTGGATACTGCGCTTGTTTTATATTTTTTAAAACCAAGGAATAATTATTTTTTAACTCCAATAAATATCTTGACTTGTTCTTGTAGAATCTTATCGGCTTTATATAACTTTGAGGATTAACATCATTATTCTTGAAATCTGCTTTCTTTAGTTTTTTGATGCATTCCCATGCCGTCTTTGCTGATGACTGCGGCGTCAATATGCAGAAACATAACTCATAAAAATAATCCTTGTTATTCTCAAACTCTTTCAGTCTATCCAAAATCTCCTCTTTTTTATTCTTGTAATCCTCCTTAAGAATTTTCATCGGTTTGAATTAAAAAAGTGCCATTTATATAATTTTTTATTGTCAGTTGTAACTTATGAATGTTAATTTTACAATAAGACAGATTGATGATTTGAAAGATTTAAGATTATTGAGAGCATGGCTTCATACTCAAAATTTAAATTATCCTTTTTATGATGATTGGATTGATTCCACCTGTATACCTGAAATAGAGAAAAATTATAAAACTGCAATCATTGCTTTGAATGATGGGAAGATTGTAGGAGATTTTATATGGCAGTCCCATAAAGAACTGCCAAGAACAATTGAAGGAAAGAATATGAGAATTCATCCTGATGTCAGGGAGAGAGGTTTAGCTTACTTTTTATTTAAGCAATGCGAGGCTGAAAGTAAAGGACATTTTGATATTATGATGGTTGATATTCCAGAGGATCAACAGAATGTTAAGTTATTCCTTTTTAGATATGGCTTTAGAATTTTATATCATGCTCCTTTGTATTCAAATAATAGGTTAGAAACGGTCATGGTTAAAGAATTAAGAAAGATTGCATGATTTCATTTCAAGTGCAGCTCTACTGTATCTTCATCGTTTAAAACATGATCAAGCCCAGCCCTTACTCCCTGATGCTTCACTGATGAGCCCCATACTCTTGCGAATTTAAATTTCTTTATAAAATCCTTGTGGACTTCTGAGGCAATGTCTTTTAATTTAGAACCTTTTTTTAATGCCACTGGAGGATAATCCCGCTTTTTCCCCGGCTGTTTTGTATAAACTTTTATTAAGTCAAGATTTTTCCATATATCATCCTTTAACTCATTGATATCTCCATCATGATACAATATGAATTTTTTATCAATGTCATTATCCCTAAGCTCGTTCTTTATCAAGGTCAGGTCTGATTTTTCCTTTAATGTTATTATCAGCAGGTCTGACTCCCTTATCAGGCTTAGGAAGAACAAACCATGCTTTGCTTCATTGTAATTTTTTGTTATTGCAGGTATCTCTAATATCTGCAGTTTTATCCCCATGTAATCAAGTATTCCTATCTCATGAAGTTTAGTTGTAAACTCTATTTCAGAGATTACCGGCTTTGCATTAGTTAACTTGGACAGTAAAGTTGATTTTCCTGAATTAGTCAGACCTATTATTGATATTCTTGCTGCCCCTTCCTTTTTTATCGAGAGAAATGAAGAGCCTTTCTTTGTTTTCTTTTCCTTTGACAATAATTCCTTGTATTTCTTTATCCTTTCCTTGATGCTTTTCCTCAGCTTTTCAGCTCCTTTATGGCCTGGCGCTTTGGCAAGCATTTCCTGAAGCGCCTTGAATTTTTCAGAAATAGTATGGGCCTCATGAAACTTCTTTTCTGCATTTTCATACTCATAAGTTGCATTTATTGGCATGTAATTAATTATTCAGGATTATATTTAAACATAACTCTTATAAACAAAAAATTCTTTTTATTATTGATGAAGACTATCTTGCCAACCTTAAAGGAAAGGAACAGGTATCTTGTTTATGAGGTGAAAGAAAACGGCAAATGCACCTTAAATGAGATAAGGCAGGAGATGAAGAGAGCAATGCTGCAATTCTTGGGGGAGTTTGAATATGCAAAAGCAAATGTTTTAATATTAGATGATTTTAAAAAGAACAGAGGCATCATAAAAGTGGGGCATAAACATGTTGACAAAGTAAAGGTTGCCTTGATGTTCATAAAGAAATTTATTGTTGAGACTAAAGGAGTTTCAGGCACTTTGAAAAAAGCAAGAATCAAATTTATCGGAGGTTAAAAAATGGAACAAATGCAACATCAGATGATGGGTTATGATAGAACTTCTATTATGTTTAGTCCTGACGGAAGGCTATTGCAGGTGGAGTATGCAAAGAAAACTGTCAAGCAGGGGACCACTGCAATGGGAATTGTATGCAAGGATGGAGTTTTGCTTATCGCTGATAAGAGAATTAGTGAGCCATTAATAATATCAAATTCAATAGAAAAAATAAGCCCAATAGATGATCATATAGGAGCAACTGCTTCAGGAATTGTAAGCGATGGAAGGGTCTTAATTGATATAGGGAGAGTTATGGCACAAAAGCACAGGGTCACTTATGACAGCCCAATTGACACTTTAAGCCTTGTAAAAAACATATGCGATATAAAGCAGTATTACACTCAGGTTGGCGGAGCAAGGCCTTTTGGCGTTTCTTTGCTGATAGCAGGGGTTAATGACGACAATGACTTGTTTGTAACTGACCCTACAGGGATATTCTTCCAGTACAAGGCAACTGCCATCGGAGACAAGGATGACGAGATTAAAGAAATGCTTAACAAGGAGTACAGGGAAGGCTTTAACCTGAATGATGGATTAAGATTGGCATTGAAGATTCTAAGGAAAGTCCAGGGAAAGAATTTTGACATGAAAAGGATAGATGCAGCCGTCATAAAGAAAGACGAGAAAAAATTCACGAAATTAAGCGCTAATGACCTTGGAAAGATAAAGTAAACTGTCAGGTTGTAGACATTCATTGATAATATTTTTATAATAAGATAGAAAAGTTTATATAATAGTTCTTATACATCATTTATATGAATAAATCTATAGAATTAGTTAAGAAATTGGAGGGGGTACAGACAGTTGAAACTATATCAAAAGAACTTAACGTAAAAAGATCAACAGCAATAAATATAGCCCATAAATTAAGGAAAGAAGGGTATTTAGAGAATTGGATGGGAAGAAGAAAGAGGCTTTATAAGATAACTCCTAAAAAAAATATAAGAATTGGAAATCCTGGTTTTTATGAAATACTTGACAAATATTCAAGAATAAAATTAATTGTTCCGTATGAGCACAGGGTTATAGGTAAAAGACTAACAGTAGAGGAAGCATTAATAAGAGCTGTAAAAACAAAGAATATCAGAATAATTATTGTAAGTTTAGAATTATTTAATCACATAGAAAATTGGAGGCTGTTATCTAAATTAGCAGAAGAGGAAAAATTAGAAAGATTTGTGGGAGCATTGTATGATGCTGCAAGAACAATAATAAAAGTAAGAAGAATGGACAAAAGAGTTAGGAATAAATTGTTGAAAGGAAAGGTAAAAAGAAAACATCTTCTACTAAGCGTAAAAAGTAAGGATCTAAAAGAAATAGAAAAAAGATGGAATATTTATCTGCCTATTAATAAAGCTGATTTGATGATGTATAAAGAATGGTAAACTTAGAAAATCAGCAAAGATTATTCGAGGATATAGGCAAAAGATTAAAGAAAAGAACAGAATGTTTTGTGATTGGCGGTTCTGCAATGCTGTATTATGGTGCGAAAGCTGTAACAAAAGATATTGATGTGGTTTTTGATGACAAGGAGTGTTTTGATAATTTTTTAAAAATATTGAAGGAAATTGAATTTAAGGTTAAGGATCCTGAAGCATTGTATTTTGGCAAGGAAAATAAGCCTGCATTGATGGAGAGAGGATCAGAAAGAGTAGATATTTTCTATAAAGAGATAATTACCTTTAAACTAAGCGAATCCATGGTTGGCAGAATAAAAATGGTTTATGAATACAATAATTTAATTGCGAATGTTGTATCCCCAGAGGATATAATTTTGCTGAAATCTGCAACTGAAAGAGCTGGAGACAGAGCTGATGCTTTGGAATTGATAAAAAGATTTAATGTAAATTGGAGTATAATAACAAAAGAAGCTATTAATCAGACTGAACTGGACAAGCCCTTGTTTGTTGTATTCTTGTATGAATTCCTGCTTGAGCTGAAGGAAGATTTCAAGGCGGATATTCCTGATGAAGTTTTAAAATCTCTCTTGAAAATGAGCGAGAAAGAAATGGTAAAGAGACTGAAGAAGAAAGGCGGTTTTGTCAAATGACAATGTTTATAAAATTTGATTTAGTTGAGATGATATGGTAAGCATAGATGATGCGGTAGTGGCAAAACTCAAGATAGGAGCTAATGTATTTGAAATTCTTGTAGACTGCGAGAAAGCACTTGAATTGAGAAAAGGAAAGGATATTGATCTGGATGATATTCTTGCTACCAATGATATATTTAAGGATTTAAAGAAAGGAGAGCATGCTTCTGACTTATTAAAATTCTTCAAGACAGAAAATAAGAGAGAAATTGCAAGGAAGATAATAATGGAAGGAGAGGTTCAGTTAACTTCTGAATACAAGAATAAATTAAGGGATGAAAAGAGGAAACAAATCATAAATAACATACACAGGAATGCTGTTGATCCCAATACAGGATTTCCTCATCCTCCACGAAGGATTGAAAGCGCCTTGGAAGAGGCTAAGATAAATATTGATGAGTTCAAGCCCGTTGAAGAGCAGTTGAAGAGCATATTGCCCAAGCTAAGAGTTTTATTACCCTTGAAATATGAAATAAGGGAGATAGCAGTAAAGATTCCTTCTGCCTATGCCGGTAAATGCTATACAATACTAAAGCAATATGGCAATCTGTTGAAAGATGAATGGCAGAATGACGGGAGTTTAGTCGCTGTCGTGGAAATACCTGCCGGTTTGCAGGAAGAGTTCTTTGATAAATTAAATGGATTATCTCATGGAGAGGTTGAGAGCAAGATACTGAATGTGAGATAAGAATGAAACTAAAAATATACAAAAGATTATTGCAATTTGAAAGAAAAATCATGAAGGAAATATACACAAGAAAAGATTTGGGTTTTTAGTGAATATCTTAGTGGAACATTTGTTATTAGAACTGACATTTCAGGACATATAAATGATATTATCAGGTTGTTCGATTAATAATAACATTTAAATAGTATTAAAAAGATACTGATTAGTATTAAAAATGGACTATTCAATAATAAGTAAAAATGTTATGAAAATAATTGAAGTATTGGCAGAAGGAAAAACCTATTTTAACGAGATATATGAAAAAACAAGGATAAAAAGCAAGAATAACTTACTGAAAAATCTTAATTTACTCACAACTAATAAAATTCTTATCAGGAATGAAAACAAATCAAATACTTTTTACTCTTTAAATTATAGAAATAATCTTTTAATTGCATTACTTAATTTAATAAACAAGACTAAATTTGAGAATCTTCCTTTTGATGCCAAAAAAAGCATTTCAGAGGCGATATCTAATTCAAAACCAAGAATAGCCATATTATTTGGTTCTTATGCCAAAGGAGATTACAATAAAGAAAGCGATATTGATTTAATATTTTTTGATGCTCTTGAAAAAAAATGGATTAAAGACATATCTAGCAAGTATGGTGTCAAGTTGAATGTAACTTTTATGGATGTTAAAGAACTGGAAAAGGATAACGAGGCATTGAATCATATAATCAAGACAGGATATCCTATAGTGGGAGAAGAATATTTTTATGATAAAACAAAAAAAATTTAATTGGGAAATCTGGTTGGAGAATCCAGAAAAATTAGAGAATAGCTTTAATTTTTATACAAATAAAGAGATGATAAAAACAGAAAAAGAAACTACTCACTTATCAAAATCTCATCTGAAAAAAGCAGAATACAATTTTAAGTTTATAAATTTCCTGGAAGAAAATAAATCTTTTTATGACTGGATAATTGTAGGATGTTATTATACAATTTATCATTGTGCTCTGGCATTAATTTCAAAAAAAGGATATTCCTCAAAAAATCATTTAGCAACTCTTTGTGCATTAATAAAATTCTATTATGGTAGACTAAATGAAGAGGATATAAGGTTGGTTTCCATATCCTCACTTGAAAAAGAAGAAGTAAGCTATTTTGTTTATGCAAAAGAAAAAAGGGAAACAGCCTCTTATGGAATCAGCGAGGAATTCAACAGGGATGAAGCAATTGATCTCAGGAAAAAAACAATTCAATTTCTGAATAAAACAAGAGAGATATTAGAATGAAAAAAGTAAGATGTAGAGATGTTTTCATTATATGCGAAAAATAGGTATTACTTTAATTTATGGAGAGGTTGAGAGCAAGATACTGAATGTGAGATAATTATTTTTATAGTCTATATTCTCACCACTTCTTACATTTGAATTTAAATAATCACTTATTTTGCACTATTTTATGGTAAAAATCCCTAATATAATACAAAATAGAAACATTTTTAAAGAATGAATCTCTAATAATCTCATGGTCACCCAATATGATGTGTTTGAAGTGGTTTATAAAAATAAGGTTCCAATTAAACCCATTGAAGTAGTTAGAAAACTGAATAAATCTGAAAATGAGTACAATAACATCCATCGTTTTCTAATTGAATTAGAAAAAAATAATTTTCTGACAAAGACAAAATATGG
>JAGVZB010000005.1 GCA_018302915.1 Candidatus Woesearchaeota archaeon | reverse complement strand
AAGCCTGTGGTACCTAATTTTTCCCTTAACTGCCGGATTCGGGATACAAGTAGGATTGTATTTTTCAATCAAGCACACTGCTCAGCTTACAGGAACTGTTGCTGCAACAGGAACAATATCCGGAGGAAGCATGGTTGCATGCTGCTCTCATTTTTTATTACAAATAATACCTCTCGCAGGAGCCTCGGTATTAGCAACTTTTTTGGCTAAATATCAACCTTGGTTTTTATTAATTGGGATAGTATCAAACATAATCGGAATAATTATAATGCTAAATCATAAGAAAAAAATGAAAGGGGGAATGAACCATGGATAAAAAAATAATTATGTATGTAATTGCTGGCTTATTAATGGCCGGGCTTTTGCTTCTAACTTTTTTTCCCGGAACAATCCAGGCTTGGAAAGATTCAGGAAAATCCATAGAAGACAGATGCTCGCCAGAACCAGGGTATACTGAAAAATCATGGATAGAGCATATGAGCCACCATCCAGATATTTACAGAGAATGTTTAAGATAACTTTTAATATCAATAAATAAACCAAAATTGGGGGCAATATAAAATGACAGATAAATTAAATGAAAAAAAGGTTGCTTTTAGTTTAGCAGGCACATCCGGAATAATATACATCATCTGTGCTGTACTGATTGCAATATTCCCAACTGGAGCTATGAAAGCATTTGGTTTTTTGTTCCATGGAATAGACATAAGCAAGATATCCAATGCATCAGTGACTTTCGCTAGCACGATTTTAGGATTAATTGAAATAGTTGCATTATCCATTATTGTTGGATACATATTTGCAATTATTTACAACAAAATAAAGGAATAAGATGAGCTTCAGATTATTTGTAAAGGAACTGAACGGAAACAGGGTAGAGGGAGAACTAATAAGGACTATATTCTACTCTTTATTGGTTTCATTCGGACTATTAGCCATTCTTTATTTTTTCAGATTAAGATACATAGATGATTTCATGCCCAAGTATGGCTTATTCATATTCCTGGCTGCTTTAAGCTATGCAATATTACTGCCTTCAATAAGGCAAGTGAGAGCATACAAGGAATTTGCATGCATGTCCGGAATGATGATAGGAATGACAGTCGGGATGATCTCAGGATTTTTAGCGGGATTTTATGTAGGTGCCACCAACGGAATGTTTTATGGAAGTATTTTTGGAATGCTTATCGGGATAACATTCGGAGTTTACAATGGGCTATGCTGCGGGATAATGGGGTTCATGGAGGGAATAACAGCCGGATTCATGGGTGGATTCATGGGAGCAATGAGCTCGGTCATGATGATAAATGACCATCTGAAAGCAGCATCTGTAACTGTATTCATAATATCTGGCGTAATATTAATCAGCCTGAATTACATGATATACAAAGAAACAAAGGAAAGTGAAAGACAAATAAAAGAAGATTATGCATTCATTATATTTGCAAGCTTAGTTTTAACTTCAATAACATCATGGATGATCATCTTCGGACCAAGAGGGGGCATATTTGCATGAAGAACACGACAATATTATTAATAATAACAGTTATCATCATATCAGCCGGGGCATTTGTATTCGTGAACGGAAATGCAAAAGAAAATTCTGATGAAGAAACAAAAGGAAATAATGTACAGGAAATAACCTTAAGCATGAGGAATTACAACTATTACCCAAACACAATCACTGTAAAAAAAGGAATCCCTGTCAGGATAAGATTAGACAACAGCATTACAGGATGCTACAGGTCATTCACAATAAGGGAATTCGGAGTTGCAAAGAATTTAAGAACACCCGAGGATTATGTTGAATTCATTCCAGACAGAAAAGGAACTTTTACTTTTGCATGCAGCATGGGAATGGGAAGAGGAAAAATAATTGTTGAATAAATAAAATCAGGAGGTAAAAAATGAAAAAAGGATTGATTTTTAGTTTGATGGGATTGCTTTTAGGCGCGAAGGCTGTCAAGGCAGACTTTGGAGGATTTAACATGATGGGCGGTTACTATGGCGGAATGTGGTTTTTTGGAACTATAATCTGGATTTTAGTTGTTGTAGCTCTTGTCCTGCTGATAATATGGCTCATCAAACAATTGCAGGAGCCCAGAAGAAAAAAATAACTGAAAAAACGGAGAGAGAACATGAAAAAGATAAGATTAATGATTCAGGGAATGCACTGTGCATCATGCGTAAGCAACATAGAGAGAAGCCTGAAAAAAGTTTCCGGTGTAAAAGAAGCAAGCGTTAACCTGATGCTCAGGAAAGGATTTGTCGAGGCTGAAGACAATGTGAGCAATGATGAATTAAAAAAAGCTGTCTCTAAAGTCGGCTATAAAGTGGTGTCCATAGAAGATGCATGATGATCACAATCACAGCGAAATCTCCCTGGAAGAAATAGAAATAAAGAGCTGGAAGAAGAGATTAATAGGATCCTGGATATTTACAGTGCCTATTGTTCTAATCATGTATCTGGGAAAGCTAATAGGAATAGAATTATTCTCGGAGCAATTAATGAACATTCTTCTCCTGATTTTGGGATTTCCAGTAGTATTCATATTTGGATTTGAAACCATCAAGGCAGGGTTAAGGGGATTTTACAGCTTATACTTCAACATGGACTCCCTAATATCCCTGGGAACAATTGTCGCTTATATTACCGGTTTTCTAAGCCTTTTTAGTATTTCCCAGAATTATTCAGGAATTTCCTCAATGATAATGGCCATATTCATCACAGGAAAATACGTCGAGGCAATAGCAAGAGGAAAAGCAAGCATGGAAATAAAAAAACTGCTTGAATTGGGGGCAAAGAATGCTGTTGTCTTAAGAGGAAACAAAGAAATCGAGATACCCATTTCTGAAGTCAAGATAGGGGATATAATAATTGTAAAGCCCGGTGAAAAGATTCCCACTGATGGAATTGTAACAAAAGGGGAAAGCTCTGTTGATGAAAGCATGGTCACAGGAGAAAGCATTCCTACTGACAAGATAAAAGGAAGCAATGTCATTGGAGCAACAATAAATCAGGACGGGATTTTATATGTAAAGGCTACAAAAGTGGGAAAAGACACTTTTCTGGCGCATATAATAAAATTAGTTGAGGAAGCCCAGGGTACAAAAGTTCCAATACAAAAATTAGCCGATAAAATTACAAGTGTCTTTGTTCCGGCAATTTTAGTCTTAACCATTTTGGTATTCTTTAACTGGCTAATGTTCAGCAATGACCTAAGCAGGGCTTTAGGCATCGGGATTTCTGTTCTAGTGATTGCATGCCCATGCGCTTTGGGACTGGCAACGCCAATAGCACTGATGGTTGGCTCCGGAGTGGGCGCAAAAAACGGAATTTTGATAAGAAAAGGAGAGGCAATACAGACAATGAAGGAAGTCAGGACAATCGTATTTGACAAGACCGGGACAATAACAAAAGGAAAGCCTGAAGTTACTGACATTCATGCCAAACCAAAAATAAAAGAATCATATTTACTTGAAATAAGCGCAAGCCTGGAAAAATTAAGTGGTCATCCAATCGCAAAAGCAATAGTTGACAGGGTTAATGCCAAAAAATACAGGGAAGTAAAGAAATTCAAGATATTAAGAGGAAGAGGCGTTGAGGGATATATTGGAAATAAATATATTGCAATTGGAAACAGGACATTAATGAAGGAGAAAGACATCGATGTTAAAAGTTCTCTAAACATTATTGAAAAATTCGAGGATGAGGGAAAGACGCTGATGATCATCTCCGAGAACAAAAAGATAATAGGATTCATTGCAGTTGCTGATGCTGTAAAGGAAGACTCTGCATTTGCAATAAATGAACTGAACAAAGACAGGTATAAGACGGTAATGATAACAGGAGACAATGAAAGGACTGCCAAGGCAATTGCAAGAGAAGTCGGAATAAAAGATGTAATTGCAAATGTACTGCCCGAAGACAAGGCAAGAATCGTTTCTGAACTGCAGAAAAATGGAATGGTTGCCTTCATCGGGGACGGAATCAATGATGCTCCTGCATTAAAACAATCAAATGTCGGGATAGCAATAGGAACCGGGACTGACATTGCAATCGAAGCAGGAGACATAGTTCTTGCCAAAGGATCCCTAATAGGAGTTGTCCAGGCCATTCAGCTATCCAAATCAACATTCAAAAAAATCAAGCAAAACCTGTTCTGGGCATTTGCATACAATACAATTGCAATTCCCGTCGCTGTTATAGGCCTGCTGCATCCTGTCATTGCGGAGATTGCCATGGCACTGTCATCAATAACTGTCGTTGTGAATGCAAATCTGTTAAGGAATTCATTAAACAAAAAATTCAGGCGCATGTAGAATGGATTACCAATTATTTTATAAATTCTAATGTATTAATCCCATGAAGATGAACAACAAAAAAACAAAGATTAACAAAACAGCTTTACTTGTTATAATAATAGCTATCCAATTACTTATATTCATTTATTTTATAGTAAGGATAAACACAGTCCAGGACAACATTATAATCATAGATGACAAAATAAAAAGCTTGGACAGGGAGCTGGAATTAACAAATGAGGAAACACAGAATACAATAAACCAGCTGTCAGAGTCATTAATTGATACCAAGGAAAACCTGATAGAGACCCAGTCAAATCTGGAAAAGCAAATAAGCACGATAAAAGCAGAGACATCTGCTGATTTCTCAGGAATAATCGAGGATGCAGTAAAAGCTGTCGTAACTTTAAGGACAGACAAGGCACAGGGAACTGGATTCATCATCACTGATGACGGGTATATAGTAACCAACTATCATGTAATAGAGGGAGCAAGATATGCGGATGCAATAACATCAGATCAAAATTCAAGACAATTGACATTAATAGGGTATAATTCACAGATGGACATAGCACTGCTCAAGATTGAAGGGTCATATAATCATATAGAATTTGATGATTCAGATGATGTAAAAATAGGTGAGAAAGTAATTGCCATAGGAAATCCATTAGGATTATCATTTTCAGTCACGGAAGGGATAATATCAGCCGTCAACAGGAAAGTAAGCGGCTCTTCAGGAGGATACATACAAACAGATGCTGCACTTAATTCAGGAAATTCTGGAGGGCCATTGATTAACACCAACGGAAGAGTCATCGGAATAAACAATTTCAAGGTCAAAGGTGACAACATTGGATTTGCACTAGAAAGCAATTATATAATTGAAGAAGTCAATAAAATATCTTCAGAGGAACTGGGGCAGGAATTATTATAGAAATATTTATATACATTAGTTTAATATCAAAATTGTTTCTATCAAATGAAAAAAGAAAAAAAGAAAATAAAAGCAAAGAAAAAAGAAAGCTGCGAATGCAACTCCAGCTGTTCATGCTGCGATTAAATAAAGGGGGTTAAATCATGGAAAAAGAAACAATAACTATGAAAAAAACAACAATGTGGCAGATTGCTACAGGTGTATTAGCTTTACTGTTAATAATCTCTATTTTTACTGGCGGTTTTGGGAGATCAGATGGCGCTACTGTTGTTAACAATGATGAAAATCAAGGGAATGAAATTCCTACAGGCATTGCAAATGTAAATGCCGAAGATTATACTGATGATGATCCTGTTCTAGGAAAGAATAATGCACCATTAACCATCATTGAGTTCTCAGATTTCCAATGCCCATACTGCAAGAGGTTCAGAGACCAGACATTTGACCTGATAAAAGAGAATTACATCGATACAGGAAAAGTCAAATTGGTTTACAGGGATTTTCCATTAAGCAGCATACATCCAATGGCACAAAAGGCTGCTGAAGCTGCAGAGTGCGCTGATGAGCAGGGAAAATTCTGGGATTATCATGACAAAATATATGCAGGACAGAGCTCATTGAGCATTGACAGCCTTAAGCAATGGGCCAGCGAGCTTAAATTAAACACAGACAAGTTCAACAGCTGCCTTGATTCAGGAAAATATGCAGATGAAGTGAGTAATGACCTGAATGATGCAACAAAATCTGGCGGAAGTGGAACCCCATATTTCCTGGTTGGAGAGATACCAATAAGCGGGGCATATCCATTTGACGACCCAAGGCTGGAAATTGACTTCAAAAGGGCAATAGAAGCCCAACTTTAATTTTTTATTTTTTAGTTAATTTTATTAACTCAGGGTTTAGTGAAATTATAATGAATATTATAATGAGCATATTTGACTTTTTTCACATAAAGCTAATAAGCAACAAGTTTGTATTTCTTGATGTTTACAGTATTTTTCATTTGGTTCTGGGATTTTTGGTAATATTAGCTTTATTAAAATACAAAGACATTAATCTGTCATTTATTTTTCTCATATTATTTTTCATACTAATCGGATGGGAATTCATAGAATATAATTTTGACAATTTATTTCCAAACATAATAGAAAGAGGAACAAAGCTAAACACCATGTGGGATATCATAATAGGAATGGCTGGTGGTTTTACAGGATATATAATGAATAAGAAGTTCAGCTGAAAATTATCTCTTTTTCTTCTTAATCCTTGATTTTGCAAACCTGATTAATTTTCTTATCTTAGAAATCTTGCTTTTATTACTTGGCTTCCTGGATCTTTTCTTTGATGCTTTTACTTTATGCTTCTTTTTTGTTTTTTTGCTTTTTCTTACCATCTTTGTCATCTCAATTCAAACTGAAACTGGACTCGGTGATGAAGTGCCTCAAACAAATACTGAAAACGGTCTTAACCTATCAGTTTGTTTTAAAGGTTATCTTCTTCGCCCCATAAAAAAGCTTAACAGGTACAGGTTTCGTATGGTGAGTTGTAGTCCAGACACCATATTAATGGCGAGCACCTGACAGAGGCCATTATGAAAGCACCATTTTCAAGGCAACCGAATTGTCCTCTTCAGCTCTTAGAAATAAATATTAAGTTATTAATATAAGTAACTGACTACTAAAGAGTAAAGATTATGAAGTTTTAAGTGAAGAATATAGATTAGTCTGCTGTAAATTTTGTTTTAATCATCCCAGAATGGGTTGAACTTTTAACCAAAACATTTATATATAAGTTTATATCTATATATTTTTATATAGGAGATAAGATGCAACAAGAAATATTACACTATCCAAGATTAGACACTGTATTAATGGTAGAAAGTGTATTAAAAGAAGCTGATTTAACCATTTCAAAGAATGAATTATTAAGAAGGCTTCCTAAACAAATAATGAGACAGACATTAAATGTTATACTTGATTACCTAGAAGAAAAAGGGGTTATCTTGATTGGCAAAAAGGGAGTTTTGTGGATTTACAATGAGAGTCCTAGAATAAAAAAATTACTGAAGAAAAGCAGAGATGCAGGATAAAAAACAAATTAAGGTTAAATATTCCCCAGTTTTTGAAGAGCAATTAAAGAAGTTAAGAGAGGTAATCAAAGAAAAAAATAGTAAATTTCATAAACAGCTTCTGACAGCAATTGAAAGAGAAAAAGATAATTTATTCATTGACCCCCATAGAGGTATACAAATTAAGAAGAAACAGATTCCAAAAGAGTATATTATTAAGTATGGAGTTACAAATCTATGGAAGATTAATTTACCTGATTTTTGGAGGATGTTATATACTATAACTGGAAATGAATTAGAAATTATTTCAATCTTACTTGAGTTTATGGATCATAATGATTATGATAAGCTGTTTGGTTATAGAAAAAAGTGATTTGTTTTAATTAGAATGTTAGATTGGTTGCATGAAAAAGGTTTTGTAATTGTTGATTCTAATAAAAGATATATCTGGATAGATAGACTTAATTAATTTTACAAAATCATATTTAGTTAATTTTATTAATATAACTGACTGATTTATTCCATGAGCAAAGGAACATCAACAGGAAATTTTTACAAAAATAGTCTTAAAGGATTTAATGCAAAAATTCTATTAGAACATTTGTTCAAGAAAGCTGGTTATGAAACATACCTTTTTGGTTATGAGAGTTTATTTAGCAGGATAACTTCTGGAATTAACAGAGATGGAAATCAAACAAGTACTTTACAAAGGATTAGAAGTATGCCAGATTTATTTATTATAAATAACAACAAAAAAGAAGTTTATTTAATTGAAGCAAAGTTTACCGGATATCCAAATATAACATCCTATTTTCTACATAAAGAAAAAATTGATTGGTATATTAAATATTGGAATGATTCAATTATTGTAGTAGTAATTCCAGCAGAAGAATATATATATGCTAAAGAGGTTTCTAAAATAGAAACTAATAATAGAGAAAAATATTATAAATTTAAAAAATATTGTTATAAATTTGATTTAGAAAAAGAATTTGTTCCAATATATAAAATATTTCCTGAGATTAGCAAAGAAAAAATAGATGAAATTAAAGATATTATTAATAACCTTAAATCTCAAACCTCTTCTTTTGTGAATAAGGAGATTAAATGATAAATATAAATGTAAGACAAGACTTTCCAGTACTAAGCAAAAATATATACCTTGATTCAGCATGCATGAGCTTAAAACCAAGGCAAGTTATAAGCAAGATCAATGAGTATTACAATGAATATCCTGCATGCGCCGGAAGGAGCTCGCACAAATTAAGCAACAAGGTCAATGAAGAAATATACAAAACAAGGGAAATAACAGCAAAATTCTTCAATACAAAAAAAGAAAATGTTGTTTTCACAAGAAATACAACCGAAGGAATCAACATCATTGCAAACAGCTTCAAGGGGAAAAAAATACTAATCACAGACAAGGAGCACAATTCAAATTTACTGCCATGGCAGAGAAAATGCAGCCTAAAAATACTAAACTCAAACAATGATAACACATTTAACATTGAAGGGCTGAATAGCAACATAAAAGACGTTGATCTTGTTGCTGTAAACCATGTTTCCAATCTTGATGGCGTCATAAACCCAATAAAGGAAATAATAAAGATTGCACATGAAAATAATGCACTGGTCTCAATAGATGCCGCGCAGTCCGCAGGGCATCATGAAATTAATTTCAAGAAACTGGACATTGATTTCCTGTCATGCTCTGGACATAAGATGCTGGGGCCAACAGGAACCGGTTTATTGATATCCAACAAGTTAAATGAAATTGAGCCATTAAACATCGGCGGAGGAACTGTCATTGATTCAAATTATAATGATTACAGATATGAAGAGATTCCCTTAAGATTTGAGGCCGGACTGCAGGATTATGCAGGAATAATAGGCTTAGGAGAAGCAATAAATTACCTAAAAAAAATAGGCTTTGACAAAATTGAAAAGAATGAACTGGAATTAAATAATATACTAACAGAAGAATTATCAAATGAAGTTGAATTAATAGGCCCTGAAGATTACAATTTAAGGCCTTCCATATTCAGCTTCAATATCAAGGAATTCTCATCGCATGATGTAGCACAGATAATAAGCTCTTCAAGGAATATCTGCATAAGGTCAGGAGCACACTGCGTTCATTCATGGTTCAACAAGCATAAGCTGGAAGGCTCGGCAAGAGCTTCACTGTATTTATACAATGACAAGAATGACATAAACACATTCATAGAAGAAATAAAAAAATTAATAAAATAAATTATCTTTCCGGCTCTATAACAATCTTATCACCAATTTTGGTTATTTCAATAGGAGTATTTTCCGTTAATTTAAGCTGTTTTTCTATGTCAGACGGAATTCTAAATATCAAACCACCCCCACTTTTTGATAAACTCCTGTAAAGCTTTAATGGCTCTGGCCAAATACCCAATTTCCTTGCTGTTTCAATGGTTCTTTGGGTTTCCTCTTCATATGGAAATTCTTCGTTGCAACTATTGCATCTTTCCCCTTTGACTATAAAGATATAACCTTCTACCGGCAATATTATATCCTCTACTTTGATTAATTCCCCTTTTTCACATACAACACATTTTTTCATTTTCCTTCAGCTCCAGTAATTATAAAAATTTCCTTGTATTCCTCATATTTTATAAATATTAGTTTTCTGCTTTTTCCTTTTGTCTTTGTATAAGATTCGTATTTATTCCTACCAACTTTATCAATTTTGTATGCATTTTCTATAATATTTCTTAACGAGTAAATATCATAATCCCATTTTCTCATCCATGTCAAGACAAAATGCTTACTTGGTCTAATCTTATACTCACTAATATTCATATCTTTTTCACTACATTTTATGATGTTTTTGTTATATTTAAATCTATTTATCTAATATCTATATATAGAAGAAATAAAAAAATTAATAAAATAAATTATCTTTTCTTATGCTTCCTTGGTGCAGGCTTCATTTCCTTCTTGTCGTAATAGCTTCTCTTTGTTCCGCAAGAGCAAACACCAAACAAACTCAATATAGCAATAACAGCTGCAAGGATTATAATCAAAGTTACGTTACCTATAACAGCAAATATTATTATCAAAACTGCCAATACCAAGTGCAACCAGCTAAAACCTCTCATCTAACCACCTCCAATTTATACTTAAATATATATTTTGCTGTTTATAAATTTATTGTTGAAAAAATTTAAAAAGAGGCACTTTAACATTATTCCATGGCAAAAACAATGGCTGTCATAATTGCAATAATTATAGTTGCTGCCGGATTTTTCCTTGCTTTCAAGCTTAATCTGATTCCAAGCGAGCAATACGGGCCTTATGATGATTTCATAATATGCCTCAAGTCCTCAGGAGCAAAATTTTACGGGGATTATGCAAACAGAGACAGCCTGATGCAGATGTCATTCTTCGGAGATTCGTTAAGAATGCTTGAAAAATCAGGAATTTACATCGAATGCAACCCTTACGGGCCAAATCCAAAGACAAAGAAATGCCAGGATGCAGGCATAAAATTATATCCAACATGGGTAATAAACGGAGAGCAGCATGCCGGAATCCAGGGGCTTAACAAGCTATCATCAGTAACCGGATGCGAGAGATGAAAATAAAATATCTTCTTCTTATTTTAATCCCATTTTTCATAATATTATTAAACCTCAACCTGCTGATATTCAACCACAATCTTTACATTAATGAAGTCAATGAAAACCTAATTAATTATTTCAACAACAAGGAAGAGCTTAATTTCAACTATACAGAAGTGGAAGTTATACATTTAAATGACGTCAAATTCCTTATCAACCTGTCAAGAATAATTGTTTATGCCCTGGGAATCCTGATACTACTTATTTTAATAATTGACAGGGATATATCCGGCATTTTGATAATATCAGGAATTATAACAATCGGGATAATAATATTATTATTTTTAATTGACTTTAATTTTTTATTCACCAAATTTCATGAGATATTGTTCATGAATGACTACTGGCTATTATCAAATAACACATTACTAATACAGACTTACCCTATGGAATTCTTCATCAGTTTCTTCAAAAGATTAATCTTAAATATAATAATCACAAGCCTAATACTTATTGGAGTTGGCATATATGTTCATACACAACATAGACCCGGTGCTTCTTAGCATCTTCGGAATGGAAATAAGGTATTACGGACTTGTTTTTGTTATTGGGTTCATGCTTATCTTCATTGTCCTGATGAAGCAAAGGGAGAAATTAAACCTAACAAAGGACGATGTTTATGATTACATATTTTACCTCATCATATTCACTGTTGTCGGCGCAAGAATATTCGAGATACTGTTTTATGAGCCTTATTTTTACTTCGGCAATCCCATTGAAATGCTCAAGATATGGAAAGGGGGACTGTCATTTCACGGGGGACTGTCAGGAATAATCTTATGGAATTACATTTTCACCAGGAAAAAAAGGTTAAACTTCTACGACACCTCTGACATACTTGTCATCCCGGCTGCATTCACATTATTTTTGGGAAGAATCGCAAACTTCATAAACGGGGAGCTAGTCGGAAAAATAACTGATATGTGGTGGGCTGTAAAATTCCAGGATTATGAGGGGTTCAGGCATCCGACGCAGATTTACGAGGCACTGAAGAACTTATTCATATCCTTCCTGTTGATTTTTTTAAGGAGAAGCAATTTAAAAAAAGGAACATTAAGCTGGCTGTTCGTTTTGCTTTACGGAATACTTAGATTCTTCATTGAATTCTTAAAAGAGCAGAGCTCATTCATATTCGGAATCCCTGTAACGCAAGTTTTAAGCGGCTTGATGATTGCTGTATCCTTGTATTTTTTATTAAGAAAATGATAAAATTTGAATTTATAGGAATTTTTTTGATATTAATCTCTATAGTTTATACTTTTTACAGGAAAAGATATGAAGTAGCCTTACCTCTTATTATTGTTTTAATTACAAGTTTATTTTTATTATATGGTAGTTACTCTTTATAAATAAAATTTTATATTTTTTAAAACCGATATATATATATATCAAAATGCATTGGATTCTTTATATTATTTTAATAAAAAAAGGAGGGTGATTGAATGAATAAAAAATTGATTTATATTTTTGCTGTCCTTGTTGCAGGATTGTTCGTTGTTTCTGCATGTGAAGAGATTGTTGGAAGGAGGATAAAATTAGAGAATAGGGCAGCAGATAATGGGGCTGTTGATATAAGAGAAGGTATAATTGATGATAATGAAATAAGAGTAAATCACAAAAGTGATACAGTTATAATCCCTTATTTAAAATCTGGAGAAACTTATGATGGATTAACTTTAAATGGTGCTTATAGTGCAGCTGATAATCAAATCGGGAATTGGAATTATTGCAGTTTTACTTATGGAAGAGAAGATGATATAGATATAAAAGAAGGACAAGTAAAAGATGTAGGTAACTACAAATATGTTGCTGTACTAACTGCTGATACAAGAGAGAGTCCTAACAATGGATGTAAACTTATTTTAATACAATAATTTTTTTCTTTTTTTATTAACAACTTTTATATAATATTAATAGTTCATTTATATCATGAACATAAAAGCATGCCCAAGATGCGGATCAAGAAATGTCATACTTCATGCAGCAGGCATAACAGGGAATTACAAGTGCCTTGACTGCGGGTATATTGGCCCAATAATAATGGAAAGCGATGAAAGATTAAGAATAAAGAAATCAAATTCCAATGTTGCTAAATAAACTCGTAAGTATGACAGAAAACAACAGGAACAATGATATGCTTGCAATAATATAATATGGGATGTTCTTCAATCCTTCTTTTATAGAACCTTTTTTTACTATGGAAATAATCATTCCTGAAAATAAACTTGTTACAAAAAGCATTATGTAAGCAAATATCTTGAAATCAGTAGCACTTATCCCCTGACCAATTGTCTGTATTGGAAGCTTTGTTGACACTGATGTAACTGAGCTAAGGTCTATTTTCTGGGTCAGGTCAGACATTATAATTATTATCCTGTGGGAAAGGGAATAAAGCAGCGGCGCTGCAATGACGGAAGCAAACATAATAAACATAGTGTACATCGTGACATTGCCTGCAATCTCTTTCTTCATTATCTGATTTTCCTTCACGCTCCATGCTATCTTGCTTATCAGGGAAGCTATCTCCCCTCCAGACTCTATGCTTTCTATCAACAAAACAAAAGATTTTTTTAGAATGGGAGAATCATACTTGTCAGTAAATTCATAAACTGCCTTTTCCATATCATCCCCAGCCATTATTTTCTTTGCAACTGTCTCCATCTCATAAGCAAGAACTCCAAACTTATCCCTTATTGCATACCACAATGCCTGGTCAATTGTCATTCCCGCACCTACATTTGCCGCAACAAGCTCAAGATAATCAGACAAAACATCCTCAATTTCATTTCTTCTCTTTACTTTTTTATAAGTGATATATCCATAAAACAAAAATGCAAATAACACAAAAACAAAGAAGAAAGTTATTGCAAGATAACTGATGAATGAAATCAGCACATTAACACCCTTGTAATACTGGAACAGATCCCTGAACAGAATAAGAATAACCAAACTAATTAATGAGTCAATTATAATGGACCATATCAAAAGTTTCGACAGATTTATTTTAAGTCCGGCAACATCAAACTGCCTCTGCAAACTCTTAATCAAGCTTAACGGCAAAAATAATCTTTCTATTGTCTTCATAGTGCAAATCCCGGCCTTGAACTTCTAATCATGCTCAAAAACATGAACTGTACAAAAATCAAAAAAATTGCAATTCCAATAAGTATTCCAAAACTCAGCTGAATCCCCAAAAAAGTGCTTAACAACGACATCATAGTAATGCCCAATGACGGAAGGATTACAGCAACCATAAGATAAAACATGACTAGGGGGTTAAGCTTTCTCTCATAAGTCTTGAATTCAATCAATTGCTCCTTGCTTATCTGCTCAACCATTGATTCAAGAGCTACGCTTACATCAGACCCTGTCCTCAATGAATTCATTATCTGCCACATCATCTTCCTGAAATTAGGTGAAGGTGTAATTTCAATAACCTGGTTTATGGCTGTGTCAAGAGGAGTTCCTACCTCAACCCTCTTTATTATATCCTGAATGTGCATACCCACCTTCGGATAAGCCTGGGAAACATTGACAAGGACATCAAACAAAGGCATTCCTGCACTCAACTCGACAAGCATATACCTCCCTGCATAAACAATTTCTGAATCTATGTCTTTCACTCTTTTCCCTGCCTTGACTTTAGGAGAATGAATGAAAAAGAAAAATATGATAAAAGGAACCAATATCAAGAATAAAATGAACAATAAACTTTTTTCAGCCTTTATCAGAACAAATACAAGAGACATACCAAGACCAAATGTTGCTATAACAGTCATTAACAATACATTCTTAATATATTCCTCAGGCTTTTTGCTAATCTGCGCCTGCTCCAGATCTAATTTCAAATCAGGAAATTTATCTGCAATTAACTTAAACATTAAACCACCTCTTTTAGAAATAAATGCTTGGGAATTTAAAAGATTAACCTTTTCTCATGAATTTCATCAAGCTTTCCTTGTTAGTGAATCAATAAAATTAATCTCCCCGCAGATGATTACATGCTCTTTTATAATATTCTGATACAATGGTTTATCTACATTTTTCATGAATTTATCAAAGTCCTCAATTTTAATTGAAGGTTCAATATCAAGAGATATAAATATCTCTTTTATCCTTGTAATCTTTTCTTTATTTAAGGTTCCAACTATTAAAATATCCAAATCAGAATCATTAGTTGCTGCAAACCTTGCATAAGAACCATAAACTACAATAAATAATACTTCTTTATTAATTATATCATTTAACTGCAAAAGATAATACTTTAACTTTTTATACTTTTCAAAAAATAATAACTTTTTATCAACCTCTATTAAAGAATAAATTAATTTTCCATTATTACTCTCAAAATTAGGTTTTATACTTTTAATATGAACTTTTTTCTTACCTCCAATATTTATTTCCTTAATAATCCCATAATAAGATAATTTATTTGTATAATCTAATACTAAATTAGGAGATGCTTTAACTTTTTTTATTAAAGAAGTCAAGTTTATACCTGGATTTTCATAAATGGCTTTTAGTATATTTAACCTAGTTCTATTCCCTGGAATTATTTCTTCTATCATATTTTTTCATTTACAAACTTGATAAATTTTTTAGCAATATTCAAAATTAACTCAGCATCCTCTTTAGATAATGTGTCCCATTCATCGACATTGTACTGGCTTATTTTTCTAAGCTGAAATGTCAAATCCAAACTTAATATATCTGAGAATCTTTCATTAATCTTGATTAACTCTTCAAATAAAGATTTGTCTATAATATTGTAATATTTTAATGCTATAATCAAACAAGAGTGATCTTTTGAAAATTTATGTTTATTCTTTGATAATATTGCATTACCTGCATGATGCATTGCATAATAAGATTTAATGATAGTCCAATCCCAACATTCATCCTTAAATTCTGCTATGGCTCTTGTTAAATCATGATTTGCTTTTTTCAAATGTTTTTTATAATGGTCTTCTGTATCATCTATAAACTTTTTTCTGTTTTCACAACCATTAAAAAATTTATTAATTGATTCTTCTCTTTTAGGCAATTTTACTTTAATTTCTTTTATTTTCATTATTATTGATTTAGGTAATAATTATTATTAATTTAAGTAATATATAAACTTTTCTATTCAGCCTTTTCTCATGAATTTCATCAAGCTTTCCTTGTTCGTGTAATATGTGCCGACTATTTTTCCAATGTCATTCACATCATTCACATTTTTGTTAACCATCCATCTAAGAACCTCTGCCTTGTCCCTCAAATCCTGATTTATCTCCTGAGTTGACAGCCCTGTCTGCATCTCCAGTTCAGGCAATAATCTCATTGACTGATTTGCATTCAACAGCTTATCCTGGCTTATGTCATACTGCATAAGAATATTCGGGGTTGAATTCTTCAATATCTCACTGACCTGCAAAATCCTTCTTATTCCTGTCCTCCTGTTCCTGTACATTATCAGCATCATGGAAATAGCAGGCAGCAAAGTCTTTGAAATGTCTATCGGGGGATTTGTCAACCTTGTAATAACCTCCTCGCTGTCATTTGCATGAAGTGTTGCATAAACAGAATGACCTGTATGCATTGCCTCAAACAAAACTTCTGCCTCTCTTTTCTTTCTTATTTCTCCGACAACTATCCTGTCAGGCCTCATCCTCAATGAATTAACAATCAGATCAAGCATTGAAACTTCCCCCTTGCCCTCGACATTCGGCTCCCTAGTAATCATGGGAACCCAATGAAGATATTTTGGCATCCTTAATTCTGCCGTATCCTCTACGGAGATTATCCTCTGGTTTGGGGGAAAGAATGAACATACTGCCCCTAATAATGAAGTTTTTCCGCTTGCGGTCCCTCCCGAGACCACTGCACTAAGCTCATACTGGACTCCACTCCATATCAACGAAGCAGCACTCAATGATATTGTCTTTGTCTTCAACATGTCTGTGATTGTAATCGGCTTCTCTGCGAACTTCCTTATTGTGATTGTATTTCCCTTCATTGTTATGGGGAATAAAGTAGCATTTACCCTGTCACCAGTCTCAAGATGGGCATCCAGCAAAGGAGTCAAAAGGGTAATCGATCTTCCGACTTTTCTTGCTATCAGGGCAGAATAATGCTTTATCAAGCCCTCATCCTTCAAAATTATATTTGTCTTGAGCCACCCATGAACATGATGATAAACCCATATAGGCTCATCCGAATTATTGATAACAACCTCCTCAAGATTCTTGTCGTTCATTATTATCTCTATCTTGCCGAGGCCAAAAGACTTATGCATCAGGTAGGTGGTGAAGAAATCCTTTGTCTCCCCGCTTATGTCAGGAAAATACTTGTCTAT
>JAGVZB010000002.1 GCA_018302915.1 Candidatus Woesearchaeota archaeon | reverse complement strand
GCTGTATTTTGCTGGAAGATTATTCCTATGGTCTTATATTTTTTTTATTTTGGGGAAATTAATAAGAATACTGGACTATTCCAATGTTATAGATGCAACTTATTACAGGGCAATCCCGGGAGCATTGTTCATAATCTGCCTGACAATTGCAATGTGGTATCTGAACAAGGAATTCAATCTTATAGTCCGCCGTAAAAATAAAAAATAATCATTCTTTCCTGAAGCAAACTGTCACTCTCCAAACCCTTTTTGAAGTCATCCTATGAACTCCAAACAGCTTTCTTGACAATGTTATAACTCCCTTGAACTTTTTCTTCAGCTGCTTTGCTATCTTCTGTGTTTCCTTCTGCGAATTTGTCAGGAAATCAACTCCATACTTGAATTCCATCTCCTTTGCGATCAATATGTTCTTGTTTTCATCTATCAATCTTTTCGTATAATCGATCAATTCCCTGTCATAAGGCCTTAACTGCAGCTTGGCCTCATAATAATCATCATTTGAGTATAGCATTATAATAAATTTTTTAAATTTCAATTATTTTTCTTATTTCTTCATTAAATCTTTTTGCTCTTTCCAGCGAAGTTTGGGCTTTATTTTGCATTGCAATTGCCCCCATTTCATAGGTAAAAGTGCCTCTTTTATTTTTTTCATAAAAATAATCTTCAATAAGTTCTTTAGCTTTTTCCTTTCCAAGCATTTCTGATGCTTCCTCTTTCGCTTCATTAAAATCTTCTATTAATCTCTTTTGTAATTTTCCTGTGATATAAAAATAATGAACTAATGCATCAAAAGTAACAGCATGAATTGATAAATCAGCTTTTATCCTGATTCCTTCATTTTCAAGCAATGTCCTTACCATATAAAACATTGAATAATAACTTGAATTTATAACCCATAAAAATCCATTAAAATTAGGAAAACCTGTTAAATTTTTAAGATTATTCTTAGTTGAAACTTCAAATAATAATTTAGCAGAATCGAGCGAGTTTTTTGCGTTATTTAGAAAAAAATCTACAAATTTGCTCTCCTTCTCTTTTTTGATTATACCCTCTTTTATAAAATTAGTTACTCTTCTTTTTATTTCAGCAATCCTTTTTTCATCTAGCATTTTTTAATAACCTATAATAATTTTCAGCACCAAAAATTAAAAGATGATTATCAAGAGTTTCATTTACAATGTTGATTTTATCCCTTTTAGCAAGCATTTCATAGGCACTTTCAACTGAGATAATATTAACATCAAATTTGACAGTAAAATTAGATGCTATATTATTTAAGATTTTTTCTATAATATTAACTTTTTTTTTGTCTTCAATAATAACTAAAATATCTATATCTCTTGATTTTTGCTTTTTAATATGAGAACCAAAAATTAAGAAAATAAATAAATCTAAATTAATTTTTTCCATAACATCATTTATAAACAAAGTAATTGTTTTATTGCTTTCAAGGAATTCTTTTTTTCTTAAAGATTCTATGTAAGCAAGTTCTGAATGATTTTGTTTGTGATTTAAAGATAAAAAATTTTGTCTGTCCTTTGATATAAATTTATTATCAATTAATGCCTTAATAGATCTATGGACTAATGGGTAAGGTTTTTTTAGATTTTCTGATACTCTTTTAATGCTAAATTTTTCATTTATCTTAGATACAAAAATTTGCATTATTTTAAATTGAGTTTTTGTTAACATTTTATCACTTTTTTGATATAGAAGTATACCTTTTTAGTTATATTTAAATCTTTTGAATATAATATTATAATAACATAGCATGTGGTATGTTCTTAATCCTTATTATCCCTTTTTTGTCTATTAATTCATTCTTCAATGCAAATTTTATGGATTCATCCCCAACTATGTTCAATAAAATATTGTCTTCAATCAATTTTAAAATATCTTTCTCAAACATAGGCTCTCCATGATAAAAATTCTTGGAAACATTAAGGATTTTATCCCCTTCCTCAAAAATTTTTCCTATCAAATTACCATCACAAATGGCCAATAATTTCCTATTGTTATGAATATGCTCTTTCACGAATATCATATTTTGGACTTGATGTAATGCTTTGCCCCGCAAGCCTGGCATTTGACATATGTAAACCTTTCTTCCTTCTTCAATGTGGTGTCTGGCTTTCCACATTCCTTACATATGACAAAATCCTTGGCATACTGCTCTACTTTCTGGTTTATCAAAACTGAGGATATTTTCCTGTTCAGTATCAGCCTTGGACCATCAAGATTTCCCGGCGATGCCAGCTCCCTAAGCAGATATTTCTGCAGATGCGAAACATCCCTCCTCAAAATCTGGGCTATCTTAACAAAATTCACTATTATTGTCTTGCTTCCCTGCACATGGCCCTGAGCCTTTGGAATTTCAAACCTGGAATCATCTGTCTTAACCTTAGGTAGGTTCTTGTATGCATTTTCCAGCAGTTTTTCATATTCCATAAGAAGCCCATAAGAAATGAGTTTATAAATTTATTTCAGAAGCTTGTACCTGTTATTCATCTCAAATATTTCCCCCTCCTTCAGCAATTCATCAATTGTCTCTCTGGTTCTTTTAGAATTTATATTACTCATTATTTCATCCCCTGAGACACCATCATCCTTGTCCAACTTGTCTATTAAATTAAGAATTTTTGTCCTCAAGGATTCATTTGACACATTAACCTGCTCTATTTTAAATTCATCCTCGTAAATATTATGCTTTGATTCTGTAACTGAAGGTTTTCCATACTCCCTCTCAAGCTCTTTTTTCCTCGCCAAAAGCCATTTTTCATCTAATTTCTTTATTATTTCCGGCTGTATAAACAGGGAATTTCCCATGTTATTCTGCCTTATTTTTCCAACAAGAAGTATCACATCACCAATACTGAACTTATCAATTATTTTCTTGTCTTCATTCCATGCTTTCACTGAAATCTGAGAGGAGCCATCATCAACAAGCATTGAAGAATAATTGTCTGCCCCATACTTACTTATTATTATAACTATTAAATTAACCCTTGATACTCTTTTATCCTTGAATTCAATATAATTTGACTCAAATTCTCCGGGAGACTTAACATAACTGGAATTATTAATGTCAGATATCCATAGCCTATATGCTGTGTTTCTTGAAATCATAATAAGGATAAAACAGAAATGTATTTAAAACTAAAGCCTTGAAACAAAATTCTGCTTTGGATTGTATACTTCAGCCTCTCTTTTCAGTTTTTCTATCGCCTCTTCCACATGGTCTTCATTATAACCTTTCTTGGATGCTTCCTCGAATATTGCCTCCATAGGAATTGACTTTCCATGCTTTGATTCAAGCTCCCTTATTATCTCTCTTATAACAACTATCCTTGATCTTTGGGTTGCAGTTATCCCTGTTGAAATCCTGTCTATGTCTATTTTTCCAGTTTCTGGATCTATTCCTACCTGCATCAGGCAATACGTCAATATATCAATTGCCCTCTTTGCATCCTTTCTTTTTACTTCCTTGGATAACCTCACTTTTGCTGATGCTTCTGACAGCCTTACTAAAGCTTCAAGCTGCCTTGCACTTATTGGGATCGGCTTTATTTCCTCCTCAGAGGACTGCCCCTTATTTCTTAGATTGACATAAAACTTTTTTATTTCATCAACAGCGCCATCTGTAAGAATAGGTTTTACATGCTGCTTTGCATATGCAATATATTTTCTCAATAATTTTGTACTTATTTCTGATTCTATTTTTCCAGATCTCTTCTGCAGTTCAAGAACATGAGATGCTATCTTCTCATCCTTTTCCCTATTTGGAATATCCCTAACAGGAAATATCAAATCAAACCTGTTAATTAAAGTTGGAGGCAAATCTATCTGGCTAGCTATTGGAGAATAAGGATCAAATCTTCCAAGCTTTGGATTTGCCGCCGCCAAAACACTTGTCTGAGCTCTTAATGTGTTACCTTGTATAGTCACTTTTCCGTTTCGTCTTGTAACAAAAAAACCAGTTTTCGTTGAAAAGCAAAATACCTTTCCATCATAATATATATTTTTTATTTTATTCTTTTTTATAGAGGGTTCTGTTTTGTTGGATAAAGTTACCCTATACAAAGTTACCCTATTCCTTCTAGATTTTTCTAAATATTGTATATTTTTGCTTGTAGATTTACCAATAAGTAAGGCTATTGATTGAAATAAGTTTATTAGTTCAATAGACGTAGAACTAAAGCTTTTTCCATCTGAAGAACCATCTCCGAGCATCATTGCATCATATAAAATTTTTAATTGTTTTTTAGATAGATTAGACAAATCTAATGGATATTTTTTTTCAATACATTTTTTGCCACAATTTTTTTCCAAGAATTCAAATAATTGGGTGTTTGTAATTTGAAACCTAATATATTGCTTATCTTTTGTCTCACTTAAAGTAAATCCAACATATTTTGATAATTTAAAAAGACATTTTTTTATTTTAATTATATTTTTTTTATCTTTTTGGGGAATTCCTATTGTTGGCTTTCTTTGTATCCCCCCTTCAGTTAAATAGTAACCCAAGAATTCTAACCATAAGTTCATAGGAATCTTTTTAGGTTTGTGTTGATGTACATATTTAATATGAATTCTATTTTGTTTGTGTTTTATAGGAGGTAAAATAAAATATCTTTCTTCTTTACCTAAAAAGTTTCCTGAATTAAGAAATTTTATACGATTATATCTTATTTTTTCTGCTTCAATAGCTCTGTACTCTTTTTGCCTTAGTTCTTTCGTTAACATTTTATGATTTGGTGTAACGAATATATCTATTCTTTTATTCTTAAAATGATACATCTTACCTACATAGTTATACACAAACAATCCATCATGTTGTAAAAATTCAATAATTTTCTGGGTAAGATTATATTGGGCTAATTTTTCATCTTTAATTTCCCAATATTTTTTCCATCCATAATTTGTTAATACTTCTGTATCTGAAGAATAACATGCCTGTATATTTGCTTTTGCAATGCTAACCTGCTGCTGCTCCAACGCTTCATGGATTGCACTTCTGTCTTCAGGGGACATCTTATCCAATTCATCTATTGCTGCTAATCCTCCATTTGCCAAAACCAATGCTCCCGCTTCCAATGCCCAACCCCTGATGAATTCATCTTTTATTACACTGGCGGTCAAACCAGCTCCGCTGCTTCCCTTACCTGAAACAAACCTTGCCTTAGGAGCTGATTTTGAAACAAACTGCAATAATGAGGATTTAGCCGCTCCAGGATCACCAACCAAAAGAATGTGCATATCCCCCCTTATTATTGTGCCATCATCCTTTACCTTTCTTACACCAGACATTAACTGAAGAATAATTGCCTCCTTTATTTTCTCATGACCATAAATTGACGGAGCAATAGAACCTATTAATTTTTCATAAACCAAAGGATCCCTGGAAAGCTCCTTTATTTTCTCTTCATCCTCTTTTGATATCTCTATTTCCTCAAATGTTTCTTCAATTGGTATTATAGAATTAGCATCCATGCTTAAATCATAATTTATAGATTTAGCACCTGCACTTAGTAAAATAGAAATCTCTTTTATTATACCATTCACCCTTACCTTAGAACCAGGAGTTGTTTTCTTCTCCATCTTAGGCTCAACCAAATCCTCCTTCAAATAAACCGGAAGCCTCTTTGACTGCTCCCCCCCTTCAAGATTTTCAGGAGATTCTTCTATAACTAGCCTTTGTGCATCAATCAAATCCTTTGACAACAACCTGAACCTCGTTTTATTGCCGCAAGAGCATCTGCTTGGCTCCTTGAATTTTGTATCAAGCTGCAATATTGAAAGAGTATTTCCGCATGTGGGGCATTCAAATTTAGCAGAAGTAACCTGAGGCCTTACATCTGAAGCCTGCCTTACAATACCCTCTATGTAAATAAATTTTCCAAGATGCTGAGATCTTATGTCCCTTATATTAAGGAACTGTGATTTTGGCAAATTAAATATTCTTGGCTTCAAATTTATTTCAAACTCAGAAATTGCCAGTTCAAAAGATTTTACAGCATCTTCCGGATTTTCCAAAATAAACTCAGCCAGCTCAGGAGAATACTCTGCTATCTCAAAGAAATCAATGTAAACGGAATGAACTCCCTTTGAATCAAGCTCATGCAGTTTTTTTTCATAATATTGCTCAATAAAGCCCTTAAAATTCTCTATCTGCTCATTTATGTTTTGCATCTTTCTTTATTTTTTTCAACACAATGACCAACTTATCAACAGACTCTTTCAATGCAACTTCCGACCTTGTACCAGTGCATACTATCTTTCCATTGCTAAAAAGCAAAAAAGTTGCCCTTGTCCCTTGAAGCTTGAATACCAAACCCGGGAATTGCTCAGGCTCATATTCCGTATTTGGCAGCTTTAAAGCAAGGAAGTTTAAATTCAAGTCCATCTTGATGTCCCCTGAAGCCACCATATTCTGGACATTTATCTTCGGCTTAACTTTTATTCTTATTTTTATCTTAGCAAGATTCTTGATTATTTTCTGTAATGATTCCTTCACTTTAGTTAAAGATTTCGCTCCTGTACACACCACTTTTCCAGAGCTGAATATCAATGCCGATGTTTTCGGATCTTTTATCCTCATAACCAATCCCGGAAACTGCTCAGGATTATATTCTGTATTTGGCAAAGTTTCTGCAAGCTTTATCAATGGTATGTCATGTTCAAGAGAAGTAGAAACAACTATATTTTGTATTTTTATTTCTGGTTTTGATGAATTCTTACTCATTTAGGTAACCCCCCCGCTTTTTTATTTATAAACCGATAGAAAGATATATAAATGTATTTTATAAAGAAAGAGTTGTTACTTAATGGTTAAACTTTATGTAAAATTCCTTTTCTTTAATCTTAAAATTCTCTTTTACCTTTGGATTCTTTACTTCTTTTATGAAAGCATTTACCTGTTTCTCAATCAATTTCAAATCCAATTCCTGAGAAGATTTAATGCTTATCTCAATCTTGTTGTGTTTTTTTAAGTTTGCTTTTTTTCTTAAATCATTTATCCTTCTAATAACTTCCCTGGTATAACCTTCCTTTAACAATTCAGGAGTTAACTGCTTGTTTAATTCAACTTTTTCCTCCTTTGATTGTTTTATTGCTACTTTTTTTACATTAACCTGTTTTTTAATCAATTTTTCAAATGATTTTAATTTATATTTTGTGTGAATTTCAACCTCTAACAAAGGCCATCTTATCCCTAACTGTATTTTTTCTCTTTGAGCAATAGCTTCCTGTATAATTCTCTGGACATTTATCATTTCATCCTCTAATTTTTTGTTTATCAGTTTAGGATCATACCTTGGCCATCTCTCAAGATGTATAGACTCCTCCTTCAGTTTCAATGGCTTTTTTAATTCCTGATAAATATGCTCCGTTATGAATGGAGAAATTACTGAAAGCATCTTTAATGTCTCAAGCAAAACTTTCTCTATCGTCTTGACAACTATTTTTTCCTCAATCCTGTCCCTCACAAACTGTATATAATTCCTGCTCAAGTCCAAAAACAAGTTTTCCATAAGAATTGCTATTTCATCTATCTTATATTCATTCATCAATTCAGTTGCCCTTTTTATATCTGAATTCAACCTCGACAATATCCATTTGTCTTCTACCTGCAGCTTAGATTGTTTACCTGAATCCAAATAATTAAGCAAATACTTTGAAGTGTTATACAATACATCCAAGTTCCTTAACTTTATTTTTATTTCATCCCATGAAAAATTAACATCCTTTCCTGCATTCAATGAATTGAAATAAAACCTGAATGTATCTACTCCATATTTTCCTACAACTTCATCAGGAGAGATTATATTGCCGAGGGATTTTGACATCTTTACCCCTTCTACATCCCTAACCATCCCATGCAGGTAAACATTTTCATAAGAAGGCTTGCCGATTACAATATTAGAGCATAACTGCAACATGTAAAACCATAATCTCGTCTGCTCTGTAGCCTCAAGAATCAAGTTAGCAGGGTAATATTTTTTCAATAATTTGGGATCATTATACAAACAATTCCAAGAGACAGTCCCTGAATCAAGCCATACATCAAGAACATCCGGAATCCTTTTCATCAAGCCGTTGCATTTCCTGCATTTGAAATCAACATTGTCTATCCATGGCTTATGCAAATCCTGGGGAATATTTTTAGCATATTTTTTCAACTCATCAATTGAACCAATGATTATTTTTTCATTGCATTTATCACACTGCCACAAAGGCATTGGAGTTCCCCAATATCTCTGCCTTGTCACAACATTATCCTTTAAATTTTCAATCCATTTCAGGTAAGAATCCTCATAATTCTTTGGAATCCACTCCACTTTTTTAGCCTGAGATAAAAATTTTGGAATCAAATCTTCTATCTTAAAAAACCATTGGGTTGTTGTCCTGAAAATAACAGGATTTTTACAACGCCAGCAATGAGGATAATCATGCTCAACTTCAGAAGTTGCTATCAATGCATTTCTATTATCTAATGCCTCTATAAATAACTGATTGTCTTTCTTAGCATTCAATCCCGAGAATTCACCCATATCACTCGAATAATTTCCCTTTTCGTCAAGGGAATTGAAAGGTTTAATACCATTTTCCTGGCCCACTTCATAATCTTCCGGACCGCAACCCGGCGCCATGTGAACAAGACCTGTACCTGCAGAAGTATCAACATACCTTTCCGAGAGAACAACTGTAAAAGCATTTGGAGATTCTTTTTTTATTTCATCATACTTACTTTTTAAAGTATCATAGAATGGATGCTCATACCTCAATCCTTTCAATTTAGTTCCTTTGAAAGTTTCTTTTATGTCCAATTTATGTTTTGTGAAATTTTGAATTACTGGAGCTGCCAATTGCTTTGCCAAAATCCACACTTCATTATTCACTTTTGTCTTGACATAATCCAACCTTGGATTAACCATAACACCCAAGTTAAACGCGATAGTCCATGGAGTAGTGGACCAGATGCAAAGATATTCATTTTCTTTTCCCTTAATTTTAAATTTAACAAAGATTGAAGTGTCTTTTACATTCTCATATTCCAATTCATGCTTAGCCAATGCCGTCTCACATGATTGGCACCACGTCATAGTTTTTTCACCAAGATAAAGCCTTTTTTGCTCGTGAGCTTTTTTTATTAACAACCATTCATTTTCCATGAATTCATTTTTAACAGGCATATAAGGATCATCAAATTCAAACCAAATCCCCAATTTCTTCATGCCTTCTGTCATAACATTCGCCATTTCCAAGGAAAACTTCTTGCATTCCTTTACAAATTTTTCAACACCATAGTCTTCAATTTGTTTTTTGTCCTCTATTTTAAGCAATTTCTGGACTTTATTTTCTATCGGCAAGCCATGCATATCATAACCATTTCTGTCCCATACATCAAAACCCTGCATCCTCTTGTATCTCATAATCTGGTCTTTCAGGCAGTTATTCCATGCCGTCCCAATATGAATTTTTCCAGAAGTATATGGTGGACCCTGTAAGAAGTAGAATTTTTTTCCTCTTGAGTTTCGCTTCTTTAATTTTTGATAAATCTGCTTATCTTTCCAGAATTTTAATACATTTTCTTCAATTTCATTGAAGTTATACATAATATTAGTTCCTATTTACTGTTTTAAAAATATATCTTTTAACAGAATAAGGTTTATAATGTTTTTCAGAATTAAATATATATGGAAATATGGATTGAGAAATGGCGCCCAAAGAATTTTGAGGATATAATAGGGCAAGAAGCAATTGTAAGAAGGGTCAAAGCTATGGTTGAACAAAAAAGTATTCCTCACCTTTTATTTACAGGTCCTGCAGGTTCTGGAAAAACTAGTTTGTCTTTAGTGATAGCAAAACAATTATATGGAAATTCTTGGAGAGAGAATTTTCTCGAGTTAAATGCTAGTGATGATCGTGGGATTGATGTAGTAAGGAATACAATAAAAGATTTTGCAAGAACAAAATCAATCGGGGATGTTCCATTCAAAATTATTTATCTGGATGAGTGTGATTCACTAACAAAAGAAGCGCAGCAGGCACTAAGAAGAACTATGGAAAATTATGCTGCTGTAACAAGATTTGTTTTAAGCTGCAACTATTCCTCTAAAATAATTGACCCCATACAATCAAGATGCACAATTTTCAGGTTCAGAGGAATAGAAAAAGAAGGTGTTTTTGAATACATGGACAAAATTGCCAAGCAAGAAGAACTAAAGATTTCAAAAGAAGCCAAGGAAATATTATATGAAAATTCAAATGGGGATTTGAGGAGGTTATTAAACATATTACAAAGCTGTGCTTCCATCTCAAACAAGATTGATGACAAATTAATTTATGATGTTGTTGCTAGTGTGCATCCCAAAGAAATAAGAAAAATTATAGAGTGTGCAATAAAAGGTGATTTTTTAAAATCCAAAAATATGTTATTGGATATAATGCTAAAAAATGGATTAAGCGGATTAGATATTATCAAACAAATACAAAAAGAGGTTCTTGAATTAGAAATTGATGAGAAAGACAAGTTAAAATTGATTGAGAAATGCGGTGAAATAGAATTCAGGATGGTTGAAGGCTCGGATGAATTCATACAATTACAAGCTTTATTGGCAGGATTCTACCTAAAATGATTGACTTTGTTTATTCCTCGGTGTATGATGAACTATTTACTTCAATGAAGAAGAAAAAATATTCTGGAAAACAATATGTTGACATGGAAAGATTTACTGCTTCTTTACAATCTTTCTGGGAAAAAGAGGGAAAGAAAATAAAAAATGAAATAGAAAAGATTTCTGGATTGAAGTTTAGTTACAAAGTAAGATGTTTTACTGTTAAGGATATGGATTTCAATGCAATAAGTTTTCCTTTCACTTTAAAATACAATAAGAATTCTGATGTTATAACTGGAATCTTGATTCATGAATTAATTCATGTTTTGTTAAAAGATAATAAAAAAGTTCTTGAACTAATAAGAAAGAAATTTGGATATGAAGATTATGACTTTAAAGTTCATTTTCCTGTCTTATTGATTCAAAGAAGGGTTACTGAGAATTTATATGGCAAAGAATATTTCAAGAAAGTATTACAGCAAGAAAGAGATATAGATGAACTTGGATATGAATGGGATAGAGTTAATCAATATTATCCAAAATTTGAAAAAGGAATTGTTAATTTTTTACAAAATGCTGTTAAATAAATACAAGCCAAAGAGTTTAAAGGAAATTATAGGCCAAGATAATGCTATATCTAAATTAAAAAAATCTGTCAACGATAAAAAAGCAGCATTAATTTATGGAATTCCTGGCATTGGAAAAAGTTCTTCTGTTCATGCACTAGCAAGGGATTTAGATTATGAAATTCTGGAGATAAATGCCAGCGATTACAGGAACAAGGAACAAATTGATGAAAAAGTTGGGGGATCTGCAAGACAGGCAAGCTTATTCTCAAAAGGTAAAATAATATTAATAGACGAAATTGACGGGCTAAACAGCAAGGATAAAGGAGCAATAACAGAAATTGTAGACATATTAAAAGAAACAGGACATTCTGTGATTATTATAGGCAATGATATCTGGGATTCAAAGTTCAAGGAGCTAAGAAAAAACTGTGAATTGATTCAGTTTGACAAGCTGAATTATCTTGATGTTTTAAAGATTTTAAAGAGCATTATTTACAGGGAAGATAAGAATGTTGATGAAGAACATCTAAGAAAAATAGCCATTAATTCCAAAGGGGATGTAAGAAGCGCCATCAATGACCTTGAACTGCTGATGATAAGCAAGGATGATATTGACACAAGGGAAAAAAAAGAAACAATCCTTAATGCATTAAAAAATATATTCAAAACAAAAAATCAGAAAGAAATATTAAAATCAATTGAATTGCTTGATGAAGACCTTGATGAAGTATTTTTATGGTTGGAAGAAAATATCCCTTATGAATACAACAACGTTAAACATGCTTATGATTATCTGAGCAAGGCTGATGTCTTCAGGGGAAGGATAAGAAGATGGCAATACTGGAGATTTCTGGTTTATGAGAACATACTAATGAATCTTGGCGTGGCTTTTTCCAAGGATAAAGAGGACAATAAGTTTGTCAGCTACAAAAGAAACTCAAGAATTCTAAAAATCTGGATAAATAACAGGAAAGAAGACAGGAAAAAAGAATTATCTGAAAAATTATCAAAAGAGCTGCATATGTCCAAAAATAAATTTATGAAAGAGTTTAGTTACATGAAATTTTTACACTAAAATTATTTAAATAAGTAACGAAAGGTATTTAAATAAGTAATAGTTATAACATTTATGAGAACTGATGAAAAAATAAGGGTTTTGGAAGTCTGGAGAAAAAATCCGTTCAGCAATTTAAGCAGAATGGAGATAATGAAGAGTTTAAACAAAAAAACAAAAACATGGATATTTAATACATTAAAACATCTTGTAAAAAATAAAATATTAAATTCAAATAGAAAATCCAATTTAGATATTTATTCATTAAACTTGTCCAATCCCATTTCATTAAAAATTCTTGATTTTTTAGAAATTAAGGAATCCATAAATTTTGAAAGACTGGACCTTATTTCTGATATAATAAATAAAATTCCTGTAAAAGGATATTGCCTTATTGTTTTTGGCAGTTATGCTGAGAATAAGCAGAAAAAAGATTCAGACATAGACATTTCTATTCTTATAAACAATAAAGAAGATGAAAAAAAGATAAAACCCTATTTAAATGACATTAAGCTAAATTATAAAATAAAGGTAGATGATCATTATATCTTGTTTAATGAATTCATTGAGATGCTGACAAGAAGTGAAGAAAATCTTGGAAAGCAGATATTTAGAAAACATAAAATATTCTATAATTCAGATATTTATTACAATCTTATAAAAGAGGCTTACAAAAATGGATTCAGACCTTAAAGAGCAACTTTATCTAAACAGGGCAAAGAATGAATTTGACTTGGCAAAAGCAATATTCAAGCTATCAAATGAATCTGATTTGAAATTAGAGTTTGGACTAAAAGATGATTCCACTTTCTTCAGCAATGTAATAAGTAGCTCTT
The DNA here is from genome assembly GCA_018302915.1 of Candidatus Woesearchaeota archaeon. GTDB lineage: Archaea > Nanobdellota > Nanobdellia > SCGC-AAA011-G17 > GW2011-AR20 > JAGVZC01. The sequence goes on along the minus strand of JAGVZB010000002.1, from coordinate 4,613 downwards.
ATTATTGCATCTTTTATTCTGCCAAGGCATTTTTATATAAGAATGGAATTGTAACTGAACCTCCAGAAGAACACAAAAAGACATATGAAGAGTTTAAGAAGTTTGTAGATTCTGGTCATATTGATGTGGAACTTCTTTATATTTACAAGACTATGTTTATCAAGGCAGAGGAATTACTTGGGATTTTCAAGAAAGAAAAATCAAAAAGAGGAGAATTTACATATCAAAAACTTCCCCAAGCAAATCTTCTTCCCGCAAAGGAAAGTCTGGAAAATGCAGAAACTTTTTTCAAGAACATTAATCTAATCTTGAGAGGGAATAGAAGTGATTAATTATATTCTGAAAAAAGAATTACATATATCCAAAATGAATTTATGAAAGAGTTTAGTTACATGAAATTTTTACATAGAATCTAGTTTCTGAATTCTATCATTTATATCGGGATGACTAGCAAACATGCTCGCCAACCATTGTTTTTTCTTAAAAGGATTTGAAATAAACATATGCGCTGTTGCATTTGAAGCTGTCCTTAATTCTTCGTGGTCTGCCTTTATTTTCCTCAAAGCATCTGCCAATCCTTTTGGATATCTCGTCAACAAAGCACCAGAAGCATCTGCAAGATACTCACGCTTCCTTGATATTGCAAACTTAATTATCTGTGCGACTATCGGGGCAAGAATCAACAAAACAACACCAACAGCAATCAGGATTATCTGGGCACTCCCCCCTTTATTCTCATTTGACCTTACACCGCCAAAAATAAAACTCCTCAGCATTATTTCACTAGCAAAAACTATTATTCCAACCAAGACAGAAGCAAGGACCATCACTCTTATATCATAATTTTTAATGTGAGAAAGTTCATGTGCAATTACTCCTTCCAATTCCTGTCTGTTTAATTTTTGCAATGAACCTTCTGTAAAAGCTACTGATGCTTTCTTCGGTGAAACTCCACAAGCAAACGCATTGATTTGCATTCCTGGAATAACATAAACCTTTGGACTAGGAATTCCTGCTGCTATTGACAAACCTTCAACGCTATTGATCAAATGAGCATAATCTTTCTTGTTTGCCTCTCTTGCTTTAACCATTGAAAGAACTATTTTGTCTCCAGAATAATAACTAATTAAAGAGAATATTATTGCAATTATTGCTGCAACTATAATAAACAAATATCCTTGAAAGAACAACAAATTAATAACATATGCGACTGCTCCTATTAGGATAAAAAATAGTATAAACAAAAATAATGAATTCCACTTATTTTTTGATATTTGAGAATACATCTTTAAAATTCTACTTTTATATTTTCCTTTTCTTTTCCTTCTGCCTTGAAGAATTCCCTCTTAGTGAACCTGAAGGCATTAGCAATTATACTTGCGGGAAACCTCTGTATCTTGATGTTAAAGGACATTACACTGTCATTGTAGAACTGCCTTGAATATGCAATCTTGGATTCTGTTCCTGACAATTCCTCCTGCAGCATCTTGAAATTTTCATTGGCTTTCAACTGAGGATAATTTTCTGCAACAGCAAACAAAGATTTTAATGCATTTGTCAACTGATCAGAAGCTTTTGCCTTTTGATTCATATTTCCAGACATCAGATTGGCTCTTGCCTTTGTTACTTCAGTAAGGACAGTTTTTTCATGCTTTACATAGCCCTGAACTGTTTTTATCAGGTTTGGAATCAAATCATATCTTCTTTTCAGCTGAACATCAATCTGCGACCAAGCATTGTTTATCCTTGTCCTCAGAACAATCAAGGAGTTATATGCCACAATAATGTAAAGAACAATTACCCCAAAAATAATCAATATCCAATATACCAAATCCATAATGAGAAAAACCTTTATATGTTTAAAAAGCTTTTGTTAAGCGATGAGCTATGATATAATCATTGGAAGAGATGAAGATCAGATCAAGGAATTAGAAAATAAAGGATTAATCTTTCTCGGAAAACAATATGTAAAGATGGGGCAGTTTAGTTCTTTGAGTAATAAAATTATGTTGGATGTTAATACCAGTCATATAATTCTTATAAGTGGCAAACGTGGCAGCGGAAAATCCTACGCGTTATCTGTTATAGCTGAGGAAATGTCTCACTTACCTCAGGAAATTAAGAATAATCTGTCAATATTAATAATGGACACAATGGGAATATTCTGGAGCATGAAATATCCCAATACAAAACAGGAAGACGAATTAAGACTGTGGGGAATGAAACCACAAGGATTGGGTGTCAAAGTTTACACTCCTCTGGGAAAATTCAAGGAATACAAGGAAAAAGGAATTCCAACAGACTTTTCATTTTCAATAAGGCCAAGCGAGTTAAGCGCAAATGACTGGATTAATGTTTTTAATCTTGAGATTACAGAACCTATCGGAGTATTAATTGAGAGGATCATTTCTGATTTAAGCGGGAATTATGACATTGAAGACATAATAAAAAAAATTCAAAAAGAAAAAAAATCAAACCAAGAGATAAAGAATGCCGCTGAAAACAGGTTCAAAGCTGCTGAATCATGGGGGATATTTGACAAGAAAGCAAGCGAAATAAAGGATATAGTAAAAGGAGGACAAGTTTCCATACTAGATACAAGCTGCTATGATGATTTCAATATCAAGGCATTAGTCACTGGAATTCTTTCCAAGAAATTACTGCAGGAAAGAATGACTGAAAGAAAAAAAGAGGAAATGTCAAGAATACAAGCAGGAGAACACTTCTTAGTTAAAGAAGAGCAGGATTTTCCAATGGTGTGGATACTTCTGGATGAAGCACATGAATTATTACCAAAAAAAGGAAACACTCCTGCAACAGATGCACTGGTACAAATATTAAGAGAAGGAAGACAGCCCGGAATATCGATGGTATTAGCCACTCAACAACCAGGAGAAATTCATAAGGATGTACTAACACAATCTGACATCGTGATCAGTTTCAGGCTAACTGCCAAAGTTGACATTGAAGCTTTGAATTCTATAATGCAGACTTACCTTACATCAGACATCTTGGGATACCTGAACAGCCTGCCTGATATAAAAGGCGCCGGGATAATATTGGATGATAACTCTGAAAGAATTTATCCATTCAAGACGAGACCTAAACTAAGCTGGCACGGAGGAGATGCTCCTAGTGCTGTAAAAGTAAAGAAGAAAATATTAGACATAGGATTATGAGAGACAAACATACTTTAAGGGCACACAGGGAAGGTTTTCTTGGAAGGGCAATTTACAAATTAAGTGAAATAAACAATAAACACAACATAATCAAGAAAGGTGACAAAGTCCTTGATTTGGGATGTTATCCCGGCTCATGGGTCCAGTACCTGCTGACAATCAAATGCAATGTTTATGGGATCGATGTCAAAGATGTCAAAGGCTTAAACTTCAAATTCATAAAAAAAGATGTTTACGATGATTCAATCTTTGATGATTTGGATAATAATTTTGATGCTGTTGTTTCTGATCTTGCTCCAAACACAACTGGAATAAGGGATTTGGATCAGGAAAGAAGCCTGGATTTATGCTATAGAGCCTTAGAGATTGCAAAAAAAGTTTTAAAACCAAAAGGAAGTTTTTTAGTAAAAATCTTTGACAACAGCAGATTAAATGAATATATTAATGAAGTCAAGAAGAATTTTTCCTATGTCAAAATATTCAAGCCAAGAGTAAGCAAGAAAAGAAGCAAGGAAATTTATATTATCTGCAAGTCAAAACATAACCTGTAAGTGTAAGGGGCATAATTACCGCACTTAACAACCTTTTTTATTTTTATCTTTTTAGAATAAGATAATATTTTATTCCTTATATCTTTGATATCTTTTTCCTGCCCGAAAGTGTAAAAATGAATTATTCCTTTCCTTTGAACATAATTTAAAGCAAACAATAAATAAGAGAAAGAATCTGAAGGATGAGGCATCAATATCCTGTTAAACTTCTTTTTTATTTTTGGAAGGACTTTCTTCACATCCCCCTGAAACAATTTAATTTTTCCGGATTTGTTCAAGATTAAATTTTCCTTTGCATATTTATGGCATTCCTTATTTAATTCTATTGCATAAATTTCCTTAGGGTTTGAATGCTTTTCTATGACAATAGGGAATGGAGCAATTCCGCTGAATAAACACAATATTGATTCATTATTTTTTACCTGTTTAGCTATTCTTAACCTTTCATTTGAAGATCTTACAGAGAAATAGCATTTTTCTATGTTTAACTTGAATGAGCAACCACTTTCTTTATGAGTTGTTTCCTTGGTTTTTATTCCTGCCAGCAAAGTTATCTTTGGCAGTCTTAATTTTCCTGAGTATTTTTTAGATTTATATGCAACTGTCTTTATCCTGTTGTTCAAGAAGGATTTAGCTTTATCTTTGCTTATTTTTTCATTAAAAACTACTATGTTTCCTATCTGGTCAAATGAAGGCATACTTATTCTAAAGAAAAGGTTTATATATTAATTTTGGTTTTAATAATATTATGAAAAAAGAAGAAAAAAGAGTGAATAAAGGATTTGTTTATTTCTTGGCTTTTATGTTCTTGGGATTTTTATTATTTGCTAGTACAGGTGTTTATGACAATTCAATAACTGGTGCTGCAACATCTTATTTTGGA
>JAGVZB010000034.1 GCA_018302915.1 Candidatus Woesearchaeota archaeon | reverse complement strand
GCCGCTGCAGGATTAACCGCAAACCTAGTTTCCAGTCTTCCTGCTAATCTTCTAATCTCATCAGACAAACTTGTCGACCTATAAAATTCAAACAAATCACTCCTTAACCTTGAATATCCATCAATAACTTTTTTAGGATATTTATTGCTGTTAAAAACGAGAGAATCATTTTCAGCAGCATATAAATCCATTTTTATAGATAAATTTTCCAAATAAATATGAACCTTTTTTGGGTCCAATGAGTTCCAATCAATCCTGCCTGAAAATATGCTCATTTTAAGTTAATACTTCAGAAATGTTATTAAATCTTTTGATATTTAAGAAATATATTTTTATTGATACAAATCCTTTTTAATTTTAACCTGCTTTGGCTCATATGCTAATCAAATCCATCAAGCTGAACAACATAAGAAGCTACACAGACAAGGAGATTGTTTTTGAGCTTGGAAGCACTTTATTGTCAGGTGATATAGGAAGCGGCAAGTCTACAATATTATTGGGGATGGATTTTGCTCTTTTTGGATTAAGCAAAGGCGTGATTACAGGAGAAGCCCTGTTAAGGCATGGCGAAAAACAAGGCAGTGTTGAGCTGAACTTTTTCATTGACGACAAGAATGTAAAAATAAGGAGAACATTAAAAAAAACTGGTGATGGTGTTGCACAGGATTCTGGCTATCTTATGATAAATGATGAGCTGCATAATTTAAGCCCAGTTGAATTAAAGCAAAGGGTATTACAACTGCTCAACTATCCGCAGGAGATTCTTACAAAAAAATCCCTGATTTACAGGTATACTGTCTATACGCCGCAAGAGGAGATGAAATCAATACTTCTTGGGAAAAAAGAGGACAGGATAGACACTCTGAGAAAGGTGTTCAACATTGACAAATATAAAAGGATCAAAGAGAACTCAAAGATATTAAGCTTTGAATTAAGAGGAAAAATAAAAGAGCATGAGCTTGGCATCAGCGATCTTGAGGAGATAAAAAAAAGCAAAACAGAAAAGGTTACACTACAAAATGAGCTGGAAATAAAACTAAACGAAGCATCTAACAAATTAATCAGCCTGCAGGACAGAATCAAAATAAAAAAAGATGAAGCAAACAAGACTGAAGAAAAAATAAAAATCTTGAATGAATTCAGGAAAGAGCTTGAACTGAACGAGCTTAACCTAAAGAACAATGCAAGCAGGCATGAAAGCAACAAAAAAAGAATAAGAGAATTAATCAAGGATATTTCTGAACTTGAAGAAGAAAACATCAAGGAAATAGACATTGATGCTGTTTACAGAAACCTGGTCAGCTACAGAAGCAAGCTAGTCAAGACAGAGGAGGAATTATTAAGCGCAAGAAAGAGCCTGAACGAAAGCAAGTATGCCTTCATGGATTCTGACAAGATAATAAGGGAAATCAAGGACCTGAGCAAATGCCCTGTCTGCCTCCAGGATGTAAATGAGGAGCATAAGCATAAAATCCTCGGCAATGAGGAAATTAAAATCGAGGACTTAAGGGATAACATCAGAATCTACACCAAAAAAGAGAATGAACTGGCAAAAGACCTGAGCATCATCAACAAGGAGATAGAAAAATTAAATGAGATAAGAAGCAGCAATGAAATTGTCAAATTAAAAATAAAGAGCTTGAACGAAAAAAAAGACAATCATTCCAGACTGGTAAAAGAAAATGAAGAGCTGATGAATATAATTGAAGAGATTAACAAAAGAAAACTGGAGCTGGACAGCAAGATAAAGGAATATGATGATTCAACATATGTAAACATCAGGAAAGAACTAGAAAATTTATTGGAAGATGAAAAAAGACTATTGCTGGACAAGAATTCCACTGAAAGCGAATTAAAAAATGCCAATAATGACATTATCAGGTTAAGCAATGATATTATTAACAAAGAAATAATCAGGGAGAAATTATTCAATGCCAGGAAATTAAGGAGCTTCATAGACGATGATTTTTCCATGCTAATTGATACAATAGAGAGAAAAGTGATGCTGAGAGTTCATAATGACTTCAACGAACTGTTCATCAAATGGTTTGGAATCCTTGTTGATGATGAAAATATCTCGGTTAAATTAGATGAGGAATTCTCCCCAATGATTGAGCAGAACGGGTATAATGTGGATTACTTGTTCTTATCAGGAGGAGAGAAGACTGCCGGGGCTCTTGCTTACAGGCTGGCTTTAAACCAGGTAATCAACAATCTAATTGTGAACATAAAAACCAAGGACCTTCTTATCCTTGATGAGCCCACAGACGGCTTTTCAGAAGANATTAAATAAAAAAGAAGGGGTAAGCGAGGTTATTTAATCAATTTATTTCCTTAATTCATCTTTTTCTTCCTTAAGCTTAAAATAATTGGATAATATCTTCATAACTTCCTGAAAAGAGATTTCTTCTGCTATCAAAGGCATTAAGTCCTTATCCCACCTTTTCTTCAATATTTTTGCTTTATTGAACATTTTTATTATGCTGAACTCCACTTTGGATTGCCTGCATTTCTTTTTTACCAAATCAATATTTATTGGAATGCCTAGTTTAATAATTTTATATAAATCATAATGGTCCCTTGGACGATTTCTTCCAATTGTTGCAGCCATCTTTTCGGCAACCATCTCTTCCTTTGAGAGGGTATTAACAGAAAATTCAGGAATATCCTCATCATAGAAATGTTTTATCCTATGATTTTCAGGCTTTAAAAATAATTCAGCTCTTTTGTTTAAATCAATGAATACAAAATCATCTTCATTAGAAAAATCCTTGTAATGGACAACCAGTCTTGTAAAATCTTCAACATCCTTGTCTTTTGTTATTTTTTCAAATAACCCGCTATTTTTTAATTTGGATGTCACTTCTTCAATAATATCCCTAACATCTCTAGTTAATGTAAAATCCAAATCTTCAGATAGTCTGGAATAATTCAGGAATATTTTTTGTAATGCTGTTCCGCCTTTAAAATATAAACCTTCTATATCATTGATTAGGTATAAAATTACTGTTAGATAATAATCTTTGGTTAGATATTTGGAAATAAACCCTTTGTCAGACACTATTTCTAAAAATTTATCATAATTTATTCTCTTGATTTCATCCATTTTTTCGTATCTATTTTATTTTGAATTCTAAAATTATGTTCCTTAATCCTTATAATTACAGCATTTCCTATTCTCTTCTTTGTTGTCCTGTGGAATACAAGTCTTGTGTTTAATATTTTTATCTTGCCCTGTCTTCTTGTTGTATAAACATCCACCTGCATTGGTATTTGGTCTGTAAGCCTCCAATAATTAGCTGCCGCCCATCCACCTATAAAATAATCCCTGCCATTGCATACTTCATCTGCAATAATAAAAGAATCATCTGCCCATTTTCCTGTTCTGGCTTTTATTGGAACAAGGAAATATTTATTTTTATTTAACTTGACTATTCTGCCTTTTTTTCTAAGGGTATATATTGTATTGATTATCTGGCGTTTATTTTTAAAGTGATTTTTAACATCTGATATATTAAAATAATAAATTTTCTTAAATTCCAAATCAGATATTACTCTAATTTCCTTTTTTGAAATTCCCTTCATTTTTAACACCAATTAAATTTGTATATAAATCTTTCTATTTGTTAAAAAGCCAGCCATAAAAGCAAAATTGAAAGCTTTGTCAACAACGTGATAAGGCTGAACAAAAAAGAATGGGTAAGCTAGGTTGTTTAATCATAATGAGGAGTCTGGTCAGTTGGATATTCACATTCAGTTTTATTATCACATTCTGTTCTTCTTTCTGGAGGAAGACTACATCCCAAACAAGTATAATTATTTAGATTATCAGAAGATTCTTCTGTAGGAGGCAACCCATCTCCAATTCTTTTCTCTAATTTTTTTAGGTTTACCATAATAAGTTACAAAAATTAATGTCATATAAATTTATTCATACCTCAGTGCATCAACCGGCTTTAATTTTGAAGCCTGATACGCCGGCAAGATTCCTGAGATTATACCCACTGCAAATGCAAACAGCAATCCAAAAATCAATATCAAAGGCTCAATTTTTACAATCAATGTAAATCCCGCGCTTTTTGAAAACTGCCCTATGATCAATGCCATCGCGCTTCCAAATAAAACACCAAATATTCCACCAACCAATCCTATCAACCCTGACTCAACCAAAAATATCTTCAGAATATCCGAATTCCTCGCACCTATGGCTTTCATTATTCCAATATCCCTCGTACGCTCAAGCACGCTTGTATACATTGAATTCATTATCCCTATTGCCCCAACAACCAATGAAATTGCAGCTATTCCAACAAGAACAAACTGCATTATCCCGAGAACCTGATTAATCTGCTCCAGAATCTGTGTGGCCGTGACAACCTGGAAATTTGTATCATCCCTTTTACGCTCCAGATCTTTTTCTATTTTTTCCTGCAACAAAGGAATATCCCCAGCATACTTGACCTGCGCAATTATTGCATCAACATCATCCGGCTTGCTGAATATTTCACGGGCTGTGTCCAGAAGAATATTAATCTGGTTGTCATCCTGGGAATTTCCTATCTCTTTTAATACTCCAACAATTTTAAATTCCTGCCCCTTAATCTCAATCTTGCTTCCCAGCCTTAACTTGTCCCTGAACATATCCTCCACAACTCTTGACCCAACAACCGCACCGAATTTATCGCCCTCCTTGATAAATCTTCCCTGCTGCAGTTTCACCCCGGAATCAACGAAAAATTCCTCAAAGTTTTCAGCCGGAATTCCGCTCACCAAAGTAAAGCCAGCCTCTTTCCTGTAACTAACTTCAGTTGAAAGAAATATTCCAGGAACGACATATTCAAACCCAGGTATTTTTTCAATGGTCTCTACATCTTTCACTGTCAATCCTTCAGAACTAGTACCGGGGCCCTGAAAACCTCTTGGAGACACTATAATCCTGTTAGCACCAAACTGCTCAAACTGGCTTTCTATTGTGCTCTCCAAACTCCTTGAAACTGTTATTAACGAGATAATTGCAGCAACACCTATCACGATGCCTATCAAAGTCAACCAGGATCTTAATTTTCTATGACGAATGCTGTTTACCGCCATCAAAAAATAATCAATTAACATTTTTCTTTCTTCTAAATGTCCTATACAATATAATGTTTATAACCACCAACACAAAAAGAATTACCCATATCCCAAATGAGCTTGTCTTAATCAATCCAAGCTGTTTTGCCTCCTCCAATGTATATATGCTCAAATCAACATACCTTGTCTCCTTAAACTCATTATTATTTGAATCAGTGTATTCAATATCAACAACCAACCTGGAATCCTTAACCTTTGAAATTATCAAAAATTCCTCGGTTTCAAAATCATCGATATCAACTTCTCCGACATATAATGATTTGGGGGATAAGATTTCATAAAATGGGCTGTTCTGCAAAGTCACTTTCAGGAATTTTATCTGTGTCAACCCATTATTTATAAATTTCAATGTCACAGCTCCCTTATCATTCACTTTAATGATCTCAGATTCTTCCAGTATAACATCAAGCTTTGCCTGGGCACTTACTTCAAGACTTATCAATGAGGATTTAACAGTCTCATTATAAGAGATCTTTATCGGAATCTTGTATATCTGGGGCAATGCATCCGGCAGCACAACCAAATCAAAGCGCACTGCCTCCTCATCGCCGTCCTTTATCTTATCTATAATTTTTTCGCTTGAAGAACGCAACGGCGCAAAAGGAACCTGGGACAGATCAAGATTAACCAATACATTTCTAATGTCATCATCCCCAACATTTTCCAGTATAATCAGCAATTCCACCTTATTTCCCGGTGAAACTTTTTCAGGAGATGCGCTGAATGACTGCACTGCAACCTGAGCGCTGACCAACGGAATCATCAATAACACCAGTATAAACAACATTAATTTTTTCATTTTAACTCCCCACTAATTTTCCATCCTTTAATCTTATAATTTTATTAGCTAATTTTGTCAAATCAGGATTATGCGTGACCAAGATTATTGTTTTGCCTTTCCTGTTCAAGTCATATAATAATTTCATTATTTCATCACCTGTCTTGGTATCCAAGTTTCCGGTAGGCTCGTCTGCAAGTATGATTTCTGGATCATTTATCAAAGCTCTTGCGATTGCAACCCTCTGTATCTGCCCGCCTGACAATTGGCTTGGCAAATGTTTCATCCTATCACTCAATCCAACCTGCTCCAACAATTCACGCGCCCTTTTCAACCTGATGCCTCTCGGAACATTCTGAAATGCCATCGGCAATGCAACATTCTCAAGAGCTGTCAGACTAGGAACCAAATTAAACACCTGAAATATAAACCCAATCTGCTTCCCCCTTATCTGCGCCAAATCACTCTCTGATAAGTGTTTAATATTATGTTCTTTAAGGTAGATTTCACCCTTGCTTGCAAGGTCTAAGCATCCCACTAAGTTCATTGCTGTGGATTTTCCAGAGCCTGAAGGGCCTATCAAAGCAACAAAATCCCCTTTGTTTATGCTTAATGAGATACCATTCAAAGCAGGCACTTCTGTACTATCTAACTTATAGATTTTATGAACATCTTCGAGTTTTATGAGGGTTGTCATGTTCCTGATGTATTTATAGTATTTATAAACATTTTGGTATAATAGTTATTTTATAGTAGTTACTTTTAAAGAATTAGTTGGAAATGGATAGAGAATGATTATATAAATTATGGAATTACACCCTTGATTCAATATTATCCTCTCTCCAAACTTTGGAGATTAACTCTTTACTACGGCCAATAGCTCTTGCAGCTTGTGCAACATTTCCCCCATATCTATCATATAATTTAAGGATATATTCTCTCTGTTGATATGTACAAGCTCCACCATATTTTCCATCAGCCCTTAACCCTTTTATTTTATTCAACTCTAATCCCAGCACCATACTATATTCCCTCAATGTTTTTGGAGAAATATTCAAATTCTTAGACATCTCTGATAACACACCATTACATCCAACATATTGTTCCTTTATTCTTTCCTTAAGATATTCTGTTAAACGTGTACATTTCTTATATGACAATTTTAAGCCTAATTCTTCACAATATTTTTTTATTGCTGACTTAGAATAAGGAAGGGCCTCTGACATTTTTTTAAGATTACCATTAAGGCGGAAGTGTTCTGCTCTTATTATTTCTATGCATTCAGGATTTAAACTCATAAATATAAAACAAGAAAAAAATTTATATAATTTACTTATTATCTCTTGAAATAATTCCTTACCTTATCAGGCAGCTGCCTGAGATTTTTTAATATGTAAAGTTTTCGTCAGAAGATAATGACCAGCATAATTATCAGATTAATTAAAAATACAGCAAGGCAGTACTCACAAAATTCCCTCAGGATGAACAGCTGTATGCATGTCAGCATCAATGAAAACAGGAATGCAACAATTGAAACAACAATGAGAAAAACACCGAGGGGAAATCCCATATTTACAAGAACTAATGACAAGATTACAATCATGTAATATAAAATCCCCAGAATCTCATTTTGAACACCCAAAGTTCTGCTGTACCTGCTTTTTATCACCTTATTGCAGTCTTTTCCTATTACACATACAATTTTTCTGTGCTTCTTCTTCGAATTATAAAGATAAAAAGAGATGACAATCCCAATCAATGACAATATGATTAATCCATACATTTCTATTTTCTCCTGTTAAGCCAGTATGCAAACATTATAACAATTATCAGCCCAATCAATGAAAGAACAAACCTGAATGCATCGCCTGCAAACCTCCAGTATCTGATTGCACCATACAGCAAGGTTGTTATTCCCCCACCCATCAATCCTCCACCAACA
>JAGVZB010000001.1 GCA_018302915.1 Candidatus Woesearchaeota archaeon | reverse complement strand
GCCTTGTATTATCAATATTTTAAAGAATTTATTTTTTTATTTTTATTTTAATATATAAATTTTTCTAATATATAATATATATTTATATAATATATATTTTAATATATATAAAAAATTAGATATTACTACTTTAAAGTTCTATATGAAATTTTGGGGTTAATTTTTTTATAGGCACTTGCAGTAGAAATAAAGGTGTAAGTGTAATAATCTTTATATAATAGTTCTTTTTAATTAAGATAAAATGGGTGATAAACTTTCTAAATTTTTTGAAGATTATCTTAATAAGGAGCCTTTATTTGTTAATAAAAAAATTTTGCAGAGTGGTTATACTCCAGAGAATATACCCCATAGAGATGAGCAGATAAAGCAGCTTGCCAAGGTTTTAGCTCCAGCTTTAAGAAAGGAAAAACCATCAAATGTTTTCATTTACGGAAAAACCGGCTCTGGAAAAACATGTGTCAGCAAATATGTAGTCAATGAAATATATAAAACATGCAAAAAGAACAAGTTAGATGTTAATGTTTATTATTTGAACTGCAAAATGAAAAAAGTTGCAGATACAGAATATCGAATGATAGCTGAATTAGCCAGGGGTTTCGGCGCCAATGTTCCTGCAACGGGATTGCCTACAGAGGAAGTTTATAAAATTTTTATTGATACAATTGAAAGCAAAAATCAATTGTTAATCTTAATTTTGGATGAAATCGACCAGTTAGTCAAGAAGATAGGGGATAATATATTGTATAACCTAACAAGACTGAATTCAGAGCTGAAAAATTGTGAAATGGCATTTATAGGAATAAGCAATGATCTGACATTTACAGAAAATATGGATCCAAGAGTTAAATCTTCATTGTCCGAAGAGGAATTAGTATTCCCACCATACAATGCAATTCAGTTACAAGATATTTTAAAGGAAAGGGCAAATCTTGCTTTCAGGAAAAATGTTATTGAGGAAGGAGCTATAGAAAAATGCGCCGCTTATGCTGCGAGAGAGCATGGTGATGCAAGAAGAGCATTGGAGTTGTTAAGGGTATCTGGCGAATTGGCAGAAAGAGATAATCAACTAAAAGTGAGCATAAAATATATAGATGATGCAGAAAACAAAATTGAAAGAGACAGGATTCTTGATATCATAAAAACGCAACCAAAGCAACAGCAATTGACAACATATTCCATCTTGGAGTTTCACAATAAAGGAAAAAAAATATTTACAGGAGAAATTTATGGGTATTATCTTGATTTGTGCAGGAGAGTAGGGTTAAAGCCACTTACACAAAGAAGGATATCAGACATTATAGCTGAACTAGACATGCTTGGGATTATAAACTCAAAAGTTATTTCTAAAGGGAGGTACGGCAGAACAAGGGAGATTCAAGTGACTATTCCTTCTTCAAATTTAACTAAAATAGAGGAAGCTTTGAAAGAAGGTTTAGGGTTATGATAAATGTTAATGAACTAATGAGAAGGGGTTTTTTGGTAAGCCCGAGTTTAGTCAAAGAAAAAAATATAGATGAAAAAGTTTTTGATAAACTGGAAAAATTAAAAGACAAACCATTGGTTATCAATAACAATATATACAATACACTCAAGAATTCAAATGAATTTTCTATTGATATAAGCTGGAAAGAGTTTGACAAATCAAGGGTTTTTTATGAAAAAAATAAAAACAACAAAGACTACAAAGTATTTCTAGAAATTTTGAATTATAATTTAAATGAGGAAAGCAAGATTAGCGTCGATAAAATTTTAAAGCAAGTTTCCATGCCACAGGAGCACAAGATAGAAGAAGATATTATAGGCCCAAACATAATTGTTGTCAAAGAATACAAAGAAAACATAAAAAAAAGAGAGGTGCAGGATTTTGTCCAACATTTCAGGGTAAGATATAATTTATTGAAGAATATACTAATCAACAGGCCAGAATTGAAGGAATGCATTTCTATAAACAGGGTTCTCAATAAAAACAACAATGAAAAAGTTTCCATCATTGGGTTAATTATGGACAAAAGAACAACAAAAAATGGAAATATCATTATAAATATAGAAGACATGACTGGAAAAATAATATGTATTGTCGGCAAAAATAAGAAGGAACTGTTTGATTTAGCCCAAGATCTGGTTTTTGACCAGGTTATAGGATTGAATGGCACATGCTCCAACAACATAATTTTCGTCAATGATATCTTTTTGCCGGATATCCCCACCAATAACCAAATAAAAAAAATAAATGAGGATCATTACATAGTTTTTACCGGTGATATTCATGCCGGAAGCAAAATGTTTCTTGAAAAGGATTTTGTTAATTTTATAGAATGGCTGAATGGAAATTATGGGACTGAAGAGCAAAAGGAGATTGCATCCAAAGTTAAATTTCTGTTTTTGGCCGGCGATCTTATAGAAGGAGTTGGAATTTATCCCGGACAGGAAAATGATTTGCTGATAAAAGATATAAAAAAACAATATGAATTCTTAACAAATTATTTAATTAAATTAAGGAAGGACATTAAGATAATTATTATTGGAGGAAATCATGATTCTCTGAGACTTGCTGAACCACAACCAAGATTACATCCAACTTATGCAAAATCACTATATGAACTAGAAAACACAACAATATTATCAAATCCATCAATGGTTAATATATTTTCTTCAAGGGATTTTGACGGCTTTAATGTTTTGTTATATCATGGTTCAAGTTTTCCTTACCTGGCTGATACTGTTGAAAGTGTAAGAATAAACGGAAGGCTGGACAGGGCAGATTTGATAATGAAACATTCGCTGCAGGCAAGACATCTGGCGCCGACGCATAATTCCGTGCAGTATATCCCAGAAAATGACGAGGATTCGCTTGTTATAGACAAAGTTCCGGACTTTTATGTTTCAGGGCATATACACAAAGTTACAGCATTGAATTATAGAGGTGTAACAATGATCGGAAGCGGTTGCTGGACAGAACAGACAGAAGACCAGGAAAAAAGAGGGATAGTCCCAGATCCAAGCAAAGTTATTGTTATAAGCCTAAAGACAAGGGAAGTTAAAGTATTTAATTTCGGGGAAAATGAGTAATTATAATGAATTAATTGAGAGCAATGTAAATGAGATATATGAGATAGCAAAGCAAGCTAGAGCAAAAGGTTTTGATCCTGCTGATATTGTTGAGATCCCCATAGCAAGAAATATGGCAGAGAGGGTAGAGGGTTTAATCACTTCTGTTGCACCACAAGTCAAAGGTGTTGGTATTGTAAGAAGGATACATGAATTAGAAGAACATTTTGGAAAACTTGACTGGAGAGTTGCATTTGTTATTGCTAAGGAAGTTGCTCAGGAAAAATTTTGCAAATTTAAAGATAATATCGAGGCCATGGAAGTCGGCATCAGGATAGGAATAGCATATGTTACAAATGGCATTGTCTCAAGTCCTTTAGAAGGATTTACACATTTGAAATTAAAAAAAACACGAGACGGCAAGGATTATTTTTCAATTTATTTTTCTGGGCCCATAAGAAGTGCAGGAGGTACAGGAGCAAGTGTTTCTGTTATGATTGCAGACTTTGTCAGGACACATCTGGGTTATGCAAGATATGACCCCACTGAAATTGAACTTAAAAGATTTTCTACGGAAATTTTGGACTATCATGAAAAGATTACAAACTTACAGTATTTTCCAAGTGAAAAGGAGATTGATTTCATGCTGAGGAATGTTCCAGTGCAAATAGATGGAGAGCCCAGCGAAAAATGGGATGTTTCCAATTACAAAGATATGGACAGAATGGAAACCAACAAGCTGAGGGGGGGCGTTTGTCTGGTTGTTGCAGAAGGATTAACACAAAAAGCTCCAAAATTGTGGAAACAAATCATGAAATGGGGAAAAGAAATGGGAATGGAGCATTGGTATTTTCTAAAAGAGTTTTTAGACTTGCAAAAGAAAATGAAGGCAAGAGAAAAAAAACAGGCAGAAAACGATGAAAAAATAAAACCAGATTTTGTTTATGTTTCTGATATTGTTGCAGGAAGACCTGTCTTGGGCCATCCATTAAGGAATGGCTCATTCAGGCTAAGGTATGGGAGATGCAGGAATACAGGATTAAGCGGAACAGCAATACATCCAGCCACAATGGCCGTATTAAATGATTATATTGCCATAGGCACACAATTAAAATGGGAAAGGCCAAGCAAAGGGACTACATTAAATTCTTGTGACAGCATAGAAGGACCAATCGTCAAATTAAATAACGGGGATGTGATTTATTTAAATGATTATGTTGAAGCAAAAAAGTATGTCAAAGACATAGATGAGATCATTTATCTTGGTGATGCCCTGATTCCCTATGGTGATTTTCTTAACAGAGGGCATGTTTTAGTCCCCCCAGGATATTGTGAGGAGTGGTGGCTGCAGGAATTAAAAAGCAAAATCAAGGACTCCAAGGAATTTAATGGCAGGACAGGATTAAGCGAAGGAATCTACAATGGATTGTTGAAAAATTTCAATCATAAAATTGATTTTGAAGATGCAAAAATAATATCAGAGAAGATAAGCATTCCTTTACACCCAAAGTTTACATTTCACTGGAAAAGCATCGATAAGGAGATGCTCGTAAACTTAATCAAGTGGATGGAAAAAGGATCTGTCAAAGAAAATAAAATTATCCTTCCATTCAGCTATGATATCAAGCAGGACATTGAAGAAAAGGATTCAAAGAGAATTCTAGAACTTTTAGGTGTCCCGCACAGGATTGTTGATAAAGAGTATGTTGTGGTTGAAGAAGATAATGCAAGGGCTTTAATTTATTGCATGAACTACCTTGATTTTAAAATAACCAAAGAAGATGTGCTTGAGATTGTAAATGACAACCTGAAAATAAAAATTAAAGACAAGAATGGGATATTTATCGGTGCAAGAATGGGCAGGCCTGAAAAAGCAAAGATGAGAAAATTAACAGGAAGCCCGCATGTTTTATTCCCCGTCGGAGAGGAAGGAGGAAAATTAAGGAGCTTTAACACCACACTTGAAAGAGGATATGTAAATGCGCAATTCCCAATGTATAATTGCGAAAAATGCAATTTGAAAAGTATTTATCCTTACTGCAACAAGTGCAGGAATAAAACAAACAAATTATATCTAAAAAATGGGGATTATACCAAGGATGAAAAGGGAGTTCCTTATGAAAATTTAAAGTTAAACATCAAAGAGTATTTTGATTATGCGATGTCATTCCTGAATACAAGAGAGTATCCGGAACTGATAAAAGGGGTCAGAGGCACAAGCAATGAAGATCATACCCCTGAGAATTTGGTCAAGGGAATACTCAGGGCATATCACAGCATTTATGTAAACAAAGACGGAACTATAAGGTACGACATGACTGAATTACCAATTACAGCATTTAAACCCAAGGAAATAGGGACTTCTGTCAAGAAATTAATAGAATTAGGCTATGACAAGGACATTGACGGCAATAATTTAACTAATGATGAGCAGATTTTAGAGATAAGACCACAGGATGTCATACTGCCTGGGTGCGATGCATCTGATCAGGAAGGCTCTGATGAGATTTTTTACAGAGTGGGAAATTTTATCGATGATTTGCTTGAAAAATTTTATGGCATGAAAAGGTTTTATAATTTGAAGAGTGGAGATGATTTGGTCGGGCATTTGGTTGTTGCTTTAGCACCGCATATTTCTGCAGGCACAATATGCAGGATCATCGGGTTTTCAAAGACACAGGGATTTTATGCACATCCGCTGATGCATTGTGCTGTCAGGAGGGATTGTGATGGTGATGAGGTGGCTGTCATGCTATTATTTGATGCACTGCTTAATTTTTCCAGAAAATATCTTCCCACACACAGAGGAGCAAGGCAGGATACACCCTTAGTCATAACACCAACATTAATACCCAGCGAGGTTGATGACATGGTATTTGACATGGATATTGTCAAGGAATATCCTCTCGAATTTTATCAAGCTTGTGAAAAATATGCATACCCATGGGATTTTAAGATTGAAAGAGTCAATGACAGATTAGGAAAAGAAAATGAAACTTATGAATATTTTTTTACACATAGCACTTCTGATATTAATAATGGGGTTAGATATAGCTCTTATAAAAAATTGCCTACGATGCAGGAAAAAGTTCTTGGGCAGATGGAACTTGCACAAAAGATAAGGGCTGTTGACGAGGATGATGTGGCAAGACTGATAATAGACAGGCATTTCTTGAGAGATATAAGAGGTAATTTAAGGAAATTTTCACAGCAGGAATTCAGGTGCAGCAACTGCAATTCAAAATACAGAAGACCCCCTTTAACAGGAAGCTGCCTTAAATGCGGCGGGAGAATCATATTAACAGTTTCTGAAGGAAGCATCACAAAATACCTGGAGCCCAGCTTAAGCTTGGCTGAGAAATTCAACCTCTCCCCTTATCTGCAGCAAAGCCTGGATTTGACCAAGATGATGATTGAAAGTATTTTTGGAAAGGAAGAGGACAGGCAAGAAGGACTGGGAAAGTGGTTTTAGTAAGATTTATATTTTAGTTTATTATTAATCTTATATGGGTTTATTAGAAAAATTAAATAAATCATCTTTTTTTAGAGATTTAGTGTATTACCCTTTAGTATCAGGACTTATTTCTTTATCTGGATGCACTGGTGGCTCAGGCCCTTCTGATCCGTATAATCCGCCTGGGGGTGGCAATGGCAATGGAGGATACGTTGAAGATAGTGGAAGAACAAACAATAATGGAGAAATTGGCTTAGATGTTGACGGCCAAGAATTTGATATTGAAGTTAAAAGCGAAGCAGGAAGTGCTTTGTATAATATTGATGTTAAAGGAATTAATTTTACTTATGGCGGGCATAATGTTTATGGCTTTTTAGCTAAAGATGCTAATGGAAACTATTTTCCAGATGTAGTTTATATTGACTTAAATGATATTTCTTCCATTTCTGGAGAAGATGCTTTCAGCATAAATCATTTTTTAAGCGAAGTAAGGGGAAGAGATTATAAAAAAGAAACCCATGATGGAAATGAGCCATATATTTATAGTATTTCAACAAACCCAAGATTAAGATATCTGGATACTGTAACATTGGACGATTTACATGATTTTTATTCTGAAAATGATGCAATTACCAGAAATATAGATATGTTAGAATTTGTTGCAGAAGTATCAAACAGACCTGAATTATCTTTTGCATTAGAGGCTGCTAGATTCAGGCAAACTTTTGTAGATAAACTAAGCAATTATAATGACATTGTTAATAGTGTTGCTTCTTTTTTTGGTGCAAGCTTTGAGAAAGAGGCTTATTATATAGATGTTTATAGCAATAATTTAGGTGTTTTAGTCCATGAATCTTCTCAAAAAGATTTTTCGACTATCAAAGGAACTGTATGGGGACAAAACGGGAATGAAATAAATGGATCATTTATTCAAACTATTGAAGGCCCTGTAAGTGTTTCTACTCTTACAGATATTAATGGGATATATTTTCTTAAGTATCTAACTGGAGGGGATTATACTATTAGGGCAAGTTCTTCTGGATACCAATCAAGAGAAAAAAGCAAATGGATTATAAGATCTGATTATCATTATCCTGAATGCAAGGAGTTGAATTTTGTATTAAATTTAAATCATGAAGTAGAATTGGACACTCTTGTTTTGCAGCCTGGTTATGTGGATGGAAAAGACACTTATTTAAGAAGAGCATATGCTTTTGGGAACCATATTTATGATGGATCTGGTCCAAATGATGATGAATTATGGTGTGGATTTGATAAGGATGGCGACCTTACTGCAGTGAATAGAATATTTTTGGAATTTACGCAATTGCCAAGAAATTTAAATGTAGAATCTGCTAAGTTTAGTTTTTTTGGTTGGCCTGTAGAAAATGAAATAGTTTCTTTAAAAATTTATTCCTGCTCTGCTAGTTGGAATGAAAATATGAATTGGAATAGTCAACCTCCCCTAAATACAAACTTTTACAAAAATGTTACTGTTTATCGTAATCCTGGTGTTATGACTGAAGTAAATATTACAGATATAGTTTCTGAATGGTCTAATAACTTAAACAATGGTTTGGTAATGAAATTAGATATAGAAGAAGGATACGGAAGCGATTATCAAATTAAAGTTCATAGTAGTGATAATCTTGATACCAGTTTAAGGCCAAAGTTAGAAGTTATTTATGAACGTTAAATTCTTATTGTATACTCAAAAACATCATCATATGGCATTTCTAATTTCATCATCTGTTTTATTGATAACTTTTCAAAGTATCTTCTAAATGGCCTCATGGAATTTCCATGGGCTGAGATGGCAACATTAACTTTGTTCTTTTTCATATATTTTATTAGATCTCTTATGAAAGATAAAACTCTTTTTTCAACCATTTTTATTGATTCTCCTCCTGGAGGGGATATATTATATGACCTATGCCAAATGTCAAATTGCTTTCTGCCACATTTCTTAATTATTGTTTTATGGTATTTTCCCTGTAATTTTCCATAAGAACGTTCAATTATTCGGTCATCTATTATTATTTTTTTGCATTCAGGATGGTATTTTAAAACTTCTTTTAATGTATTCTTTGATCTTGATAGCCTTGATTGAAAAGCTGCATTTATTTTTTTATTTTTTAATTTTTTGGCAATAATTTTAGAACTTTTTATTCCATCTTTATCCAATTTGGAATCTTTCCAACCAGTGAATCTTTTTTCTTCATTGAAATAAGTTTGACCATGCCTGAAGAGATATATCTTAAGATTCATATAGGATAATAAGCATTAAAATTCATATAAAAAACTATCTAAACCTTTAATAATTTTTGGATTATTTTATGATTTATGGGGGATGTTATAATAACTTATGAAACATTGTATGAATTATTAATGAGAGAGAAATCCAGAGCAGAAATCCAGAAGCTGGACAATGATTTCTTCAATGATGTAATCAAATATATCAAGGATAAAAAAGATATTCTGGATTCCCAAAAAAGCAAGGAAAATGTCTTTGCCGCCAAGGAGATTGAAAGGACAACCAAACAACTAGAGAGCATTTACAGAATTTTAAAGGAATTATATGAGAAGAGAGAGAACAAAATATTTACTTTAGCTTTATTAAATTCAAGAAATCAAAGTAAAATTGACACTTCCCTTCTTTTGGCTGAGGAATTAAAATTTTATGAAAACATTAAGGATAATCTGAATATTTACAGGAAAGGAATTCTTGGAAACATTTTGGAAGGAAAGTTTCCTGTTTTAAAGGAACCGAAAGTAATAAAAAGCGATTTTAAGAATAAAATTCTAATAAGATTTATAAATTCAGTTCCAAAATTTATTGGAAGCAATGGATTTACATATGGACCTTATGAAGAGGAAGACATTGCAAACCTTCCTGAAGATATTGCAAAATTAATGATTGAGAAAGGAAGGGCAGAGGAAATATGATATTACCAAAACAAAAGAATGGATATTGTAGACATTGTAAAAAACATACTGAACAAAAAGTATCTTTGCTTAAATCAAGAGGAAGAAGTGCAACACACTCATTATCACATGGCGGAAAAAACAGGGCATTGAAAAGAGGAAGAGGAAGAGGTTTTGGCAACTTGGGAAAATGGGGTTCAAAGCCTGCAATTTCCAAATTTAAAAGAACAGGCGCCAAAGTCTCAAAGAAGATTGTTTTAAAATTTACATGCAAAATATGCGGAAAATCAATGTTATCCTCACATCCATTTAGATCTAAGAGGGCGGTGTTTGAATGAACAAGGAAACAAAATCTAAATTTATTAAGCTAAGATGCAACAAATGCAAGAATGAACAAATAATATTCGGCAAAGCAGCAAGCCCTGTCAAGTGCCTTGTTTGCGGAGATTTATTGCTGGAGCCAACTGGCGGGAAGAGCAAGATAAAGGCAAGGGTTTTAGAAGTCTTGGAATAACTTTATAAATTTTTATTTACTTTTATATTTAATGAAGGATATAAATAGAAGACATTTTATTTGTCTTGCTGGTTCATTTATTTTAGGATCTTTGGCTGGATGTGGCAATCCAACTTCTCATGAAAATAAAGGCAAAAGAACAACAAGAAGCAGTAATTCACATGGAAGATATGAGACTCTTGAGGACAGAGCAGATAATAATGGAGAAATAAATATTACTTCTGAAATTACTGGCGAATCTTTTAATATAAGAACAGTAGGGTCAGATGGATTAAGATTCTCCGCTGAAATAAGTTTTTATAATGATGATAAAGGAAATTTAATGATAATGTCCAAAGATCCTTCTTTGAATTATTTTCCAGGATTACAAGTTAATAAAGGTAATTTAATTACAAGAACTCTTGGTTTAGATGGATCATTTGATATTCTCATGTATGTTGTAAACAATTACAATAAATTTGAAGACATATATGCTTATCTTTTGGAAGGTATGCCTACTTTTGATCAGAATAATTTATTAAGTATTCCTGGAATACAATATAAAGGTGATTGGTCTTTTAATGAAATTAAAAGATTTTCCACATTTTTGAATGATTCTATAACCATTTTAGTGCCAATTTTTCCAGGAATAGCTCCCGTGGCTGCAGTTACAAAAATTTCCGATGAAATAGCAGACAATGTAGATGATTTAATAGACTTTTTAAATGAAAGAACAAGTCTTAACATAAATAAAGATAGAAAATATGAATTTTATTCAATTTTTGGCATTAATTTTTTCCTTCCTGCAGCATCTGATACTGTTAATTACAGTAAAGATGTGAGGAATTACACCAGGTTTGGCCAGGGTAGCTGGTGGACTTATACTGATGGGCGTAACATAGTGGGTATTGAAATTAATGGTTTTAGGAGAATAAATGGAATTGATGTTCCAATCACAAGAGATACCCAGGGAAATGAAGGTTATCAGGGTTTTGTTGATAATGTTTTCTTAAAATCATTCGGAGGTAAGATAAATCAAGGAAGGGATGATTTTGAATTTATATACAGTCCGCCAATAATAATTGGTGATGATAGATTAGGGGTGAATAGGATTTTTTTCAGTTCTAATATCAGAGTTAATGGAGAAGGAAGTTATAGTTCCAGTTATAATTGGAGAAGAATAGAAACTGTGACAGTTCCATATGGAAGACTTGATGATTGTTGGAAAGCTGAAGAGATATCAGAAGATCAGTCTGTTACACGTTATTTTGGAAGAAATATAGGGCTGGTAAAACTTAATGCCGGCGGCTCTGAACTTAAATTATATGATTTTGGTTCTGGAGGATTGCCTTCAGGAATTTCATTTTCAAAAGTTGATCCATTTCTTTCTATAGCATTAATTGGAAACCCATTGAGACAACATTTATAAATCCATTTCTTATTTTTCTTTTAAAATGTTTTACAAGAAGAAAGGAATACCTGAAGTGAATGATGTTGTTATATGCACTGTGAAGAAGGTTTTGCCAAATTCTGTCTTTGTTAATCTTGATGAATACAGCAAGGAGGGGATGGTCCATATTTCCGAGGTAAGCCCGGGAAGGATAAGGAACATCAGAGATTATGTTGTTGAGGGGAAAAAAATAATCTGCAAGGTTATCAGAATCAACAAGGAAAGAGGGCATATTGACTTGTCCCTCAGAAGGGTTAATTTATCCCAAAAAAGGAAGAAGAATGATGAATACAAGCAAGAGATAAAGGCAGAGAAATTACTGGAAAATATCGGCAAAGACTTGAAATTAGACATGGAAAAAATGTACAAAGAAGCAGGTTATAAAATTCTTGAAAATTATGAAAGCCTGAGTGAATGCTTTCAGGAAATCGTCAATAATGACATGAAATTAAGCAAGATAGGGATAAGGGATGATATTGCCATAAGAATAGAGGAAGCTGTCAAGGAAAAGATGAAACCACCTATTGTTTATATAAAAGGAATATTTAAGATTTCAACAAAAGAGAGCAACGGCGTTGAAATAATAAAAAAAATCCTGAATAACCTTATTGCAAAAGGAGTTAATATAATTTATTTAGGCGCTCCAAAATATAAACTAAGCATAGAGGATAGTGATTATAAGAAAGCTGAAACCAGACTAAAGGAAGCAGTTGATTCAAGCATGCAATTGGCAAAGAAATTAAAAGCTGAAGCCGAGTTTGACAGGAAAAATGCCTAAGATTATCTTGAAATGCAATGATTGCGGTAATTATACCATTAAGGATAAATGCACTTGTGGCGGGAAAGCCATAGATCCAAGGCCTGCCAAATACAGCATCGAGGACAAGTACGGCCATTACAGGAGGCTTGCAAAGAAAAAATGAGCTTTAAAATTAAAATATTAAAAAAAATCAATTTCAATAATCCAATTTTAATAGAGGGATTGCCAGGGATAGGCAATGTCGGGAAAATAACCCTAGATTACATAGTGGACAGCCTTAATGCACAGGCTTTCTTGGAGATTTATTCCCACAAATTTCCAAATTCAGTATTTGTCAATGAAGATAACCTGATTGATTTACCTAGGATTACATTTTATTACAAAAAAATTAAGGAAAAAGAATTTATTTTCTTAGGTGGAGATGTCCAGCCCGTTGATGAAATCGGAAGCTATGAATTCTGTCATGAAGTATTAAAATTATTCAAGAAGTTTAATGGCAAAAAGATAATCACCCTCGCAGGGATAGGATTGCCAAAGATTCCAAACAATCCAAAAGTCTATGCAACAGGAAACTCAAAAGAAATAATGAAATTTTTCAATGACAAAAGGATCAACAATGAGATATTCGGCACTGTCGGTCCGATAATTGGTGTTACAGGATTATTAATCGGATTAGCAAAGGAATATGAAATAGATGCCATTTGCCTGTTAAGCCAAACTTTCGGACATCCAAATTACCTTGGAATTAAGGGTGCAAGAGAACTGCTGAAAGTTTTGGACAGTAAATTCAAATTTGATCTGGATTTTGGCTCACTGGAAAAAGAAATAAAAGAAATTGAAAAGGAAATCAAGAATAAAACACAGGAAATCACAGGATTTACACAGGTAAAACCCAATCAAGAAGTTAGCTATATAGGCTAGTTTTGAATTTTTTCCATTAATTTTTTGAAGTCATTCATGCCATCAGCCCCATTTCTCAGGTAAAATGAAGGATGATATATAAATCCAACATTTTTATTCCATTCACATAACCTAAAATTTTCATTAAGAAAATTCGATGCACTTTTTCCCACGCAGATTATATATCCAGGATTCATGATTTTTATCAACTTATTTATTAGTGGCCTGAAATAATTTATTTCCTCCTTTGTCGGAGGCCTTATCTTTCCATCTTTGTCCAAAGGGATCATAGGAACAGTATTAATGACGCCATAATTTTTTATTCCAGTACTTATCCACATATCAAGTATTTTCCCGCTTCTTCCCACAAAAGGCAACCCCATTTTATTCTCGGTAAATCCGGGAGCTTCACCTATGAACAGAAAATCAGGCTTTTCAGAGCCCCTGTTTATCACTATATTCCCTTTTGTCTTCAGGACATTATTGTACAATTCATGATTTTTAGATGCTTTGATTATCTCTTCCTTTATTTCTTCAATTTCCATACTAAAAACAATAAAAAGAAAATTTAAAAAGATTATTTCTCAAAAATAGTCACTTCTTTTGATGTAGTATCAGTGTACATATAACTTAATGTCAGTCTTAACGTATCTGTATAGGTATCATCTGCTTCCATCCAGCAGCTTACAGTCTCTATGCCATTGTCCAATTCTATAATTCCCTTGTTTGAGTCTTCCCCTGACCTGAATCCACATACAACCCCTGTCGGATTTATGACTTCAAGCAATATCTTGTCTTTGCTTCCTGATTCTACCTGATAATCTTCCAGGCTATCACATGACAATTCATTGGAATAAACCTTTCCAACACCTTTGTTTTCCACTTTTATATCAAATCTTACTTGGTTGCTTCCCCTGGTTTTTTCAGTCACTGAATTTATTTGTATTGGTGCGCTTGATACTGTCCCTTCTGCCATTTTTTCCCCTTCGATAGAACAAACTGCCTCTCCAACCTCCTCAGATGTTGATGATTTTACACATATTGGGATATCTGTCTTTGTCTGGTATGGATAACATACACGGGCCCTTATTATAGTATCCCTTGAATTTATGACTTCTTCATCGTACTTTAAATTTCCGAAATCTATCTCCCTCTCCCCGCCCTCTAGGTTGAATTCACCCTTTCCCCTTAATATACCAGTGGCACTCTTGTAACCTTTTGGAAGATTGAATGTTTCAAGATTAATCCCGTAGATTTCCGCCTCTGCATTTCCAGAAACAATATCATACTCTCCAGAATTTTTCAATACAACAGAAACTGGAATTTCTTCTCCCTGGTTGAACTGATCAGGCGGAGCTGCATCCTTAAATTCTATTGAAACCCCATCAGTTCCACCATAAAAAGTTGATGTTTTTCCTTCATCTTCTTTTTGACAACCAGATAAAACTAATAATAATGCGAGAAAACCAATAATCACATATTTTTTCATCATTTATCACCTTCTTTTATTATAATTATTTGCTTTGATTCTGATGTTTCATAAACATAATTCAAGCTTATTTTTAATGGATTTTCCTCTATATCCTCTACATTTACTGAGATTTCACAATTAATAATGTTTTCGGTGTTTGTTTTGAAATTTAACCTGTCCAGATCCCTGCAGTTTAACTGCCCATAACCTTCATATTCAACATTAATATTGAAATTATCAGAATTTCCTTCAGGCATTTTCCTTAAGTGAATTGATGTTTCCAATTTGATGCTATCTTTTTGAGGTATCAATATCTTATCTATAGAGGAAACAGTTATTGGCGCTGACCTTAATCCTAAAGTTGAAGGTGATAAAGTTTCCTTGGTCCTGCATATCGTTTCATCCTCTATTGTCGGCTTTACGCAAACCTGAGGAGTTAATTGTATCGAGCAGGAATACCTTGCTTTTGCTATTATTGTTGAAGTCAAGTCCCCCGACACAGATGAGTATGAATTATCCGTGAAGTAAATATTTTCTGAATCTATTGTATTACCATCTTTTTTTCTTAACTCAAATGATTGACAATCATCCTGGACTCCTGAAATTGATTCTGCCAAAGTATCTCTTACACAAATCTCTCCCTGAATATCACATTCTGCCCTGTTCTCAAGCTTTAAACCAATGTCAAAGAATTCATTCTGCCTTAATTCTGTCCTTGGCTGCAATTCGAGAAAAGTTATATGCAAACCATCCGGAGTTCCAGAGCCTTTTCCCTGCTGGGATGCAGAGCAGGCTGTCAGAAGTATTAAGGATAGTGCTATTATTATTTTAATAAAAGATTTCTGTTTTTGATACATCAAAAATATTTTATTTTTGTTTGTTTTCATCTTATACTGTGTTTAGGAATGTAATTGTATCCTGCTTTTCATCGCTGAATTTGTAATTTATTTTTGCTCTTATAAATGTTTTTGAAAGTTCATCTGAAGGGTTGTTTATTGAGAATTCCAGACTTGCCATCATGTTGCCTCTTCTCCAGCAATCTTCATCTATCAATTCCTTCAACTTGCTTTGTTTTGTTGGTTTGCATACATCATTTAACTCCTGGAGCAAGGAATCTTTTGCTTTGTACACTTTAAAATTATCCTCTTCCATTGAATATTCAAAATTCTCAGAAAATATATCTATTTCTTGGGGCACTAACATATCTAATTCATTTATTTTTTCAATGTTTCCCGTCCATTGAATATCATCATCAATTCTCATGTCTAAAGTGTAATAACTTCCTGATCCAAATGGACCTTCTTCCGTATATGGCTGCGTGTACAAGCTTCTTAATATTAGTTTTACCGGGCCTTTTGTATAAACTGACTCTACTGTTCCATCCTGTTTGTTCAAATGTTCATCCTGAACATTCTCTTCTTCAAAAATATTATAATCAAATCTTATCTGGCCTTTATTTCCCTGTTCTATTTTGTAATCCAATATACTTTTTTTTATTATGTAAATTGGTATGTAAGCTTCTGTCGTGAAATCATATGATGCTTTTATCAGTATCTTTTTGGCGTCTGTTGATTTACTATCTTCTATTTCAAAATCTTCCCTTTCATAAACACATTTTATTGTAAAAGACTCCTTCCTGTACGGACTTATAAATAATACATTATTTTGGTTTGCAACTTCTCCTTCACTACTTTCAGTCATGCATGAAAATTCAATTTCTGCCGGCTCTGTAGAAGAAGCATAACCCTCTGCAACTGCTTCCATTTTTTGAAATCTTTCTGTTTCTATTACATCACTATTTGATTCAAAGCTTGTTATCTTCACACCCAAATCCTGCTTTATGGAATTTTCATCAATAGTTGATTTCCACGAATAAGATTCAATTAATTCTACCTGTTTCTCCTCGCTGAAGGGAATTGTCAATGCAGACAGACCTTTTTTTATAAAATTTCCAAAACCAGTGTTTAGGATAGGATCTGTTATCTCACTATAATAATATGAAAAGAGAACATTATTTTTGTAAACCATGCTCAATGGCGTTAAAATAATAAGGATAATAATTAATACCCCCAATGTAAAGCCAATAAATTTCCCTATCCACCTTAATGGAGTAGAAGCCCCTTTCTGAATACTACCCTCTTCATAAGCCATAATATACCTCTTTATTCAAGAGTTATCCTTAACAAGTCAATGTTAAACCCTTTCAATGGAATTATCTTTATGAAATTGTTGTTTTCCTTTAATAACCTCGAGATATCTACCTCATAATCAATTTCATCCGTGTCAAGAGAGAACTCATTTCCATTCACACTTATTGTTGCTTTTTTCATTTCATCATCGTTGAACTCCATGTATAGAATTGCTTCTTTATCATCAGAAAGAACATCATCATATTGGTTTTCTGTTATTGGGAATTTGTAATTAACAGCACCGTTAAATTCCGTCTTGACATTCAATTCTATCTCATTGAATATGTAATCCCCTTTGTCTATCTGGAACATGAGACTATTTGTTCCCGTATCAATATCGTTCTTGCTTATTTCTATCTTCCTTTCTATTGTCGTGCATGAAATAACCTCATTCTTTATCTCTTCGTTGTTTATGAAGATCCTCAACCTTGAACCGCCAGTTATACTATTACAATACAAAAAGAAGCTTAATTCCCCATCTCCTGTTTCCTGATCACTTAACATAATCTCCCTAGACTCCCTTGTATTCGTCAATTCATAACTTTCCCTTATTTTTATATTTGACAACCTATAAACATTCTTTCCAAACAAGTTTATTCCCGGAGAGGACAGTGAAAATTCTATGTTATTATTTTTCTGAAGGATATCCCTTGGCAATACAATGTTCTCCAATCCTAAGACCTTATTGTCATAAATTATTATTCCATTAATGCTTATTACCAAATTTCCCCTGCTTTCAGATGCTGAAAAAACCAAATTTACAGATTCCAGATTTTCCAGATCATTTATATTGAACATCAGGTTTCTCTTGGTTTCAGAAAACAATGACCTTTCCAGGTAAAGAGATGCAGCCAAATCAGTTATTTTTGGCTCTTCCTTTGAGTAAAGATTTATCGAACCTATCTTGTGAATTATTTCATCGTCCTTGCTTACCCTAAGAACCCCGGGAGATTGCTCCAATATCAATGATTCCGATACTTTGCTTTCTTCTTTGTTTTCAGTTAAATTCTGATAAAGAAGCATTTCCCTTTCTTCAGGAGGGAGCAATAACACAAATACTGCAAGAAATAAACCCATTAAAAGAATAAAAATGGCCACACTTGAGCCGGAATATGGTGCTGCCTGAGCTTTTTTCATGATAAAAATATATGGTGGATAATATTTAAATGTTTTTATAAGAATTTATTAATGTCATTTTCTTTCCATCCGGCATTTAACAATGAATTTTTAATCTGCTGCCTGCTCATTCCCTGAGATTTTGCCTGCTGGATGAACTGCTGCAGCTTGCTTTGATTGCTCTGGTCCATGCCATAATTTATGGCTGCTGCTCTTCTTGGCTTGTTTTTTATCTTTTTTACAATAAAGAATATTGCTGCTATGACAATTATTCCGATAATGATTAATATTATCATCAATAATGAGGATTTTTTATTGGATATTTTTGGATTTGTATTCCCAATATATTCATCTACATTAATTATCCCGTCATTGTCTGGATCTTCATTTGGCCCCTGTAGCAAATTTCCGAAGAAATTATACTCCCAATAATCAGGAAGTCCATCATTGTCAGAATCTGTCAAATCTTCCTTTTCATCTCCAAATTCATTTCCTAAATCACCAGGCTTTCCTTCTCCAGGAATTGTCTGGCATGAACTGTCTGCAAAATCAGTAAATCCATCACAGTCATTGTCTATTGCATCACTACATGATTCTACTGCTCCAGGATGCACTCTTGGATTATTGTCATTGCAGTCATCATCTTCGCAGAAATTATCCTCATCCTCATCTATGCATGATTCATCTATCCCCTGAATTTGCAATGCAATGCCTTTTGACCTGCATAATTCATCCTCATCATCCTCTTTGTATGCCTTCACATATAATTTATAATTTCCATCTTCCAAATCATCAGGAATTGTCAAGTTTAATTCAAATGTTTCGTCTTCAGAATTGTCTATACTTTTTGTTTCTTCGTCACTAACCTCAACTTCTTCCCATGCTTCT
>JAGVZB010000026.1 GCA_018302915.1 Candidatus Woesearchaeota archaeon | reverse complement strand
GGCTTAAAATCAATTTCCAGCCCCAAGTATTTGTCGAGAGTCTCTATAACCTTTGCAGCTGCCCTTGAATCAGGCAGTTGAGAATGCGTTTCAATGAATATGCATGAGCTTGGGAGAGTATCCCTCAATATTATTGATGCAGTAACTCCCATTACAATCCCCTCCTTCAATGGCTGGATGTTTATCTTATTGAATTTCTTGCTGAATTTCTTGCTGAAATAGTAAGTATTGACATCCTTGTTGATACTTGCCACACCTTCAATGCTTATTATCTCTTTTGCCCCGAGAGTTTTAACCAATTGCTCTATTGCATCTGTTATTTTCCACTCTATGTTATTTACAGGGTTTATTGCATGAAGAATTATTAAGTTGTATTTTTTTGAATAAAATATCCCAAAGGGTTCAACTACCTTTGAATTATGAATGGCAACCACAGGAGTCTGTTCATTAAATTCTATTTTTCCTATTTTTTCAGCCTTTAAGTGCTCTATAAGAAATTCTGTTGTTATAGAAGCAATGAATCCAATTCCCGGAAATCCCTCTATGATGGTGGGATTTTTTGGCTTTTTGTCTAGTTTTATCTCAACCATTGAATAATAAACTTATTTAATAATATATAAACTTTACTAACAATATCTTTATAAATTTAAAAATGATTAAAATTTCATGGGAAAAAACAAGAAAGAGGAAGGACCTTATTCTGCTTTCGTGAGTGACATGCTAAAAAAGGCCCAGGGCACAGACAGTGTTGCCAAGCCACAGACATTGATGACAAAAGATGTCAAGAAAGATCCCGGGATCAAGCCTGTTTCTTTGTACATGAAGGATGAGGATGTCAAGAAGGTTGAGGATGAAGTCAAGAAAATAAAAGACAAAATCAGATGATTATTCTCCAATAGATAAATCTTTAAAAATAGATATTAACTTTTGTTTTTTTATGACATATACTGTTAAATACTATTCAAAATCATCTATAGGAAATGGAAGAAAATCTAGGGTTGGAAGTTTTAATGTTGGTACAAAAAATATTCATAAGGCATCAAGATTGGCAGCTGGAAAACTTGAAGAGATATTCATTAGGGTAAATATAGATTGCTATGAAGTTTATAAAGTGGAAATAACAAATTCTGAAAGAAATTGTGTAATCTATGATGATGGAAAATGGCTGATTGATAAAGAAACAGGAAAGCCATTGCCATTGGAACAAAGAGCATGATTGTTTTTTAACAGATAAATCTTTAAAAATAAACATGTTTTTTCTTTTTTTATGACTGTTTATGATTTTAAGTATTACATCAATGGAGGAATAGTTTCTGGCCCGTTTCCATTTAGGATTTATGCAGAAAATATGGATCAGGCAATAGAAAAAATAATTTCAAAAGTTAACCGTGAATCAAAGGGAGGAAAAAGACTTCGCAATATTGTTGGTTTATCCGTAACAAATTCTGAGGAAAGCAGGCATTTTGATAATTGGCATCAATTAATAAATTATAAGTCTAGTGTGCAAAAGTGATATTTTAGTTATTTATAGGAGATAATAATTAAATTTTGTAACTACTATAAGGAAATTAATAATAGAAACGTTTATAAATGAAAACCCATTCTTTTTTTTATGAAAAGCCACTTAAATCAGTATATAGAAGCTTCAGGAGTTAGGCAAGATCAAGTTAGTCAGATAAGGAGTTCTTTTGAAGATATCATAAGAAAAATGCCTAATATTTCAATAGATCCTCTAGAAGCAACTATACAAATTAAAAAATTTTTATTCAGAAATGGATTTTCATATCAACTCTCAACTTTTAATATACAGGATGTTTTAAGTAAACAAGGCGGAAATTGTTTAGGTCTTCCTGTTTTTATAGGGACAATTATGGGAGAATTAGGTTTTAATCCTAAATATAGAATTGTTGTAAATCCTGCTGATGAGAGGTACAAAGGTGAATGTATATTATTCAATTCATTTAATGAAGAAATACCATATCATACTCCAGAATTAGCAACTGAATATAAATATCCTTATTACTTTTTTGCACCCCTAGAACATTTAGTATTAGATGTAGATGGAGGACTTTTATTAGAAACAACTACTGAGGAGCATGAACCTACAATTGGGAAGGAGTCATCTGAACAATTATCATTTGAGGAAGCATTAAGTTGTATTTACAAAGATAGAGCGGTGAATTCAAAAGATAATCAAGAAAGAAGAAGTCTTATTCAAAAAGGATTAGAATTGTGGAAGAATAATAGTCAACTCTATTCTCTATTAATAAGAAATGAGTTATTAACTCTTGATGATAAAATTTATGAAGAAGCTTTAAGAGATTATGATAGAACAAGAAGAAATGATTCACTTCATAGTTTTGATTTATTTTGTTTTACAGGAGATAAAAGATTTTTGGAAGAGACATTAAGAAGATATCCTTCACATGCCCAAGCAATAGCAGCAGATGCTAATCTAAGTCAAGATTCTAATGAAGCAAGATTTGGATTTGCTTTAGCTTCTCAGTGTTATGCAAATTCAGCAATATTGGATTTGGGGAATTTTTATACAATGTATGCTGAAAGGTTGGCACAACTTTTTGGAAAGGAAAGGATAGTTAGTGTTTTAAGAAGTTTTTATGATGAAAAAGTTGGAGATTTTAATTATCATTTAACCTTATATAAATTAACAGGGGATTTAAATCAATTTGGAGAAGCAGAAGAGGCAATAGAAACTCCTTATGATCAAGATTTATTTGAGGAATATTTAAAAATAAATAAAATAAAATAAGAGAAAATGACAACAAAAAAAATTAAAAAAAGGAGATTTTTTTCGCCAAATTATCCAAAACCCTATCCTTCATCACCTCAACAAGTAGGAAAACCAACTTTATCTTTACAATTAAAGCATTATCAAAGAGATATAACTGATTTGCAATTATTAGTTTCGCCACCAATAGCTAATACATCTGAAGCTGTTGTATCTATAGATCTTAAAAGAAAAAGCAGAGAGTTAAGTGATAATGTACTCAGTGAAATAATATATTTTATTAGAGATGAGAACCATACAACCCCTTATACAGATAGTCAGATTTGTAATCATTTAAAAGGTTTGGGTTATAAAATAATTAGAGATGATGTTGCTTTGGCAAGACATAAATTAGGAATTGCTTCTTCTTCAAGACGTTATTAATGAATTTAAAAAATGATTAGCAACATTTTTAAGTTTTAATTATATGCTATTTATATGACAAAGTACTTTACGAGACTTAATTATTCTATAATTAACAAGTATTTAGATAGAAAACAAAACGGAATGCTTTCATTGTTTTACAATGTTAAAATAAAAAGTTTTATTGCAGTACCTAAAAATATTGAGCATGCAGCTTTAGTAGCAGGACTTTTAAATGTGAGCATGGGTGATATTAAAAATAGGATTGTGGATGCATCTTACTTTATTCCTGTTACTTTAATCATAACAAATAATGAATATCAAAGCATGATAGTAGGCTCTTCAAGCCTTGAAATGGGCTTAGGAGTAATGCATAAAAAGGATGATTTGATAAATGCAAAGAATGCAACTTTGATTTTATTAGAAAGAAGTCCTTTAAAAATAAAAAATAATTTCAAGGAACTTGTTGTTATGAAATATGCTTATTAGGATGAATATTTTTCTATGATTTGTATTTTAGAAATTTTTCTAGGAATTTCTCCATTATAAATGTACATAAGAACTTTATTATGAGCCATTATTATATCATCTAAAGAATGCCTAATCCCATATCCTTGCTCCATACCGCTTTCACCAGTTATAACTGAA
This sequence comes from Candidatus Woesearchaeota archaeon, assembly GCA_018302915.1. Taxonomy (GTDB): domain Archaea; phylum Nanobdellota; class Nanobdellia; order SCGC-AAA011-G17; family GW2011-AR20; genus JAGVZC01. The sequence goes on along the minus strand of JAGVZB010000026.1, from coordinate 15,593 downwards.
TTTATCTCATAATAATCATTATTAATTATTTTATATCCTATATGTGTAGGAATAACTTTTGCAAGTTTTCTGACATCACCAACTAAATTTGTGCAGAATTCAATGTGCTCTTGATCATGAGGAACGGGGGATATTATTCCACCTTCATTTAAGTTAGTTATTACACTTAATCTTCCTTTATGCTTTCTTTCACCGAATTCTTCCAAGATTCTTTTAGTTAGGCTTTGTTTCATTCTTTATTTTTTTCCTTTTATTAATTTATTTATACAAATCTATAAGGTTTTGTAATTAACTCACTTTCATAATTTCTTTTTCTTTCTCGTTTACAAGGAATTCCTGAAATACCTCTATATTTAGCAACAGTCCTCCTTGCAAGATTAGGATTAGGAATTTTTTCTCTAATTTTATAATCAGAATAAGCTATCTTATTTTTAAATTCCTCTTCTAAAATTTTATTTAACAAAGGTAAAGCAGAATATTTCATTAAATCATAAGAAGTAGCAAGTAAATCTTTAGTATAAAATATATCCTGCTTGCCAGAAACATTTCTAGCTTCAACCCAACGATTGCAAATCATCCTTGATATTGAAGAATAATCGGCATTTATCCTGTTAGCTAAATCCATTTGATTTATTAAATTCAATTTTGTCTTGTCAAAATCCTCAAAAAATTCTCTTTGATATCCTCCAAGCAAGATATAAACATCCCTTAAAACTCTTTTTTTCCATTCATCGAAACGAGTTAATTGCTTTATTAATCTTGATGTTTCAGGATAGATTGAGGGATCCAACAGGAGTAATCCTAAAGTCATCAATCCAGACCTGATGTGATCAGAATAAACTATTTCTGGCTTATCCCCCCTCCTACCTATATAGGTTACATCAGGAGTAACATCAAACTCACGATTGTTAAAATAATTTTCAAATGAACCTTCAAGACTTCTAATATCTGGAGATAATATCAGACCACCTTTCTTTTTACGTTTTGGATCTTCTCCTTTAGATGGAGTAGTTAAAGATGAATATAACATTCTAACTTTATGTTCGGGTGCATCAAATGAACCTGAATAATTATCTGATGGATTTGATTTCTTATCTTTTAGAATTGCTTCTACATTATTAGGATTGTAAGATATTGCCCCAGCTATAAAATTTAAAACTTCATCAGGAATAGTCAAGAGCTGAGATTGACTAATTATTAATTGTAGACTTTTTGACTCTAGTCTTAATTCTTGTCTTAATTTTTGTCCCATTTTATTCTCTAAATAATAATATTTCAGCTTTTTTTAATTGCTCTTTATTTAAAAATCCGTCATAATCTTTATGAAATTCTCTTTTTTGTCTTGCCAATAAAAATTCATCCTGTTTTTTTCTATCAAATGAATTAGCAAATTCCAAATGTTCCATATCAAGCAATACTGCAGCTCCATAATCATCAATAACAATATCCCTAGGTGCAAAGTCCAATAGATAAAGACGCTTTTCTCTTAAAGCATTTAAATTTAAATTTAAACTTCTAAAAATTTTTTCCATTTTATCTTCATCTAATCTCTTTATTAAATGAAAAAGTTTTTCCCCTTTAACATAATAAGATATAAAATAAGCATTTAACATCCCACTTTCAAGCAAATCAACTGATCTCCCTTCATAAATCATCCCAACTGGGGTTATAACCTTTGTCCCTCCACATCTTTCATTTATATAATCATCTATAATAACAGAGTTTACAAATCTTTCAGGAGGAGTTTCCCCTAATTCATCATTCCTTAATTTTTTAACAAAATAATCGATTGAACCATATGATCGATAGAATGGTTTATTATTATTTTTTGATTCGATTAAGTATTCTAACTGTGATTTTAAACCTATATTGTCCCTTTTAAGCAAACCAAAGAATCTTCCATCATCTAATTTAACATATCTTTCATTTATGATTCTGGTATATAAATGAGATTTTACTTTCATAAAAATAATAATTAATTTTTAGTTTATAAATCTTTCCATTATTAATTTCTTTTAAGTAGTTACATAATGATTATTTTCTATAAATAATTTCCATGACATCTCTGTGCTTTAATTTGTAGTCCTTGCCTACTGCCCTTTTGTTTTTCACATCTATAGCCCTTATGAAATTCTTTCCAAAATCAGTATGCAATTTATATGCAAAATCCAAGGCTGTAGAGCCTTCCTTCATGAGAAAGCAGTCAGGAAGAGTATTTCCGTCGGAATCCTCAAGTTTATTAACGCCTCCAGGATATACTGCAATGTAATTCAGCATTTCAAAGATAATCCTGTTTATTATTTCCTGAACTCCTGAAGTTTTATACTTTTTCAGGTAATTTTTTACGAAATCCAGGCCTTTCTTCTGTTTTTCATTCAATTTTCCTTTTATTGCAAAATCATTCTCTCCAGGAATGTATTCTATCAGTTTATTCTTTGCTGCTTCCCTCAATGCAAGTTCTATCTCAGCACTGCAGCCAATTATTACATAATCAGAAAATTTCTTTTTTATTTTATCTAATTCATACAATGCACCTTCCACATCAAGCTTGTTTGCCGCTATTATCATCGGCTTTATTTTTCTCAGCTCTGAAGAGAGGGATTTTAAGTCATCATCAGACCATTCTTCAGGATTATGAAATAACTTCAATTTTTTAATGCAATCTTCAACATCATCCTCTGTTATTTTCAAGCCTGACAACTGCTTTGCCAGCGCTTTTTTTATATTGAGATTTTCCTGTTGAATCTGCCTTGCAAATTTTTTCCATCCCTTGCTTAATATCTGGTAATACCACATATCCAGTTCATTATCAAGAAATTCTATGTCTTTTGCAGGATCATGAGTCAAGGGTGAAACAGGATTTCCATTTTCATCCGTCGAGCCTGAAACATCAATTATATGTATGAAAGCATCTGCCTGCCTCAAATCATCAAGAAACTGGTTTCCTTTTCCCTTGCCTTCGTATGCGCCAGGAACCAATCCGGCAACATCAAGAACATCTATAGGAATGAACCTTTTATGCTCAATGCAAAAGCCTTCCCTTGGATTGCATTGCTTGTTGAATTCTTTATCTATACAGTCTATTGAAACAAATCCGATTCCGTGGTTTGGCTTAATTGTAGTAAATGGATAATTTGCTATTTCCACGTCTGCCAATGTCAGTGCCTTGAAAAATGTTGATTTTCCACTGCTTGGTTTGCCTATAATTCCTATTAGCATAAAATTAAATTATTGAGATAATTTAAAAGAGTTTTTATTTGATGTTTTGTGCCCAGATGGAGTAGTTCAATTCTGTTTAAATATTTTTAAAACCAAAACCTTTATATATAACTATTAACTATAAATTAATAATTATTAACAAAATGGAAACAAATAAAAAAATATTAAAAATACTATTAAAGGAGTTTTCTGTAGACCATACTATAACTTCATTGTCAAAAGAAGCAGGGCTCAGCAGAGTGGGAACATGGAAAATCCTAAAAAGGCTTGAGAAAGAAAATCTAATTATACTGTCTCAAATAGGAACAGGAAAGACAAGCATAAATAGAATAAGCTTAAACTGGAATAATCTAGTCTTGGAAAAGACCCTTGCATTAATATTGACTGAAGAAGCAGTTAAAAACCAGAGATGGATAAATAATTTTAAAGATATTGGGGACAAGGTTGGTTTCCTGATTGTTTATGGAAGCATCATACATTCTTCTAAGGAAGCCAATGACATAGATATCATAGGAATAACAAACAAATTTCTGGAAGTAGAAAAATCAATAAAAAACATACAAAAAACTCAAATAAAAAAAATTCATGCAATTAACATGACTGAAAAGGAATTCAGGGAAGAATTAAAGGAAAACAAGGCTTTTATAGAGGCAGTGAAAAAAGGGGTAATATTGTTTGGACAGGAAAAATTTATTAAATTCATGAAGGGCATAACTATAAAATGAAGTTAGGTGAATGCTTTGAAAGTGCAATAAAGGACGAGAAGAAAGGCAGGAAGCATAAAGGTCTTCTTATGGTTAGGTCAGACAATAAAAAAGCAGAAGAATATGTAAACAAGGCTAAGATTAATTTAGAGCTTTGTGATGTATACAAACAAAAAGGTTTTGATTACAAGATTCCTGAAGAGTGGTTTTATACTCTTTATTATTGTGCTCTTGCTATTCTGTCAAAGTTCGGAGTTGAAAGCAGAAGCCAGAGATGCACAGCGGAATTCCTAAGACATGTTAAGAATAAAGGGCTTATTGACTACGATGATGAATTCATAGAAAGAATAACAGTATACAAGGAAAAGGATGAAAAATCAGATGTTGATAGAAGAGAGAGTGCAAGATATGGCTCTTCTGTGAGAAGCAAGGAGATAGAAAGCCAGTATGAGCATATGAACAAATTATGCAAAAGGGCAATAAATGAATGCGAGGAAATAGTTTATTCCAAGAATGAATTTGAGGTTCCTGAAGAATTGATTAACAGTTTTTGAAAATTTAAAAATAAATTAGAAAGAGAATGGAACTTTTTATATTGGACGGAACATTATTCTTTCCATATTATCACAATTAAAATAATTACCCCAATCACATTATAGCTGTCTGCAAGGTTAAAAACAGGCCAGAATTTCAAGTTAATGAAATCCCTTACATAACCAAAGAATATCCTATCTATTAAATTACCAAGAATTCCTGCTATCAGGAAAGTCAAAGGCAATTTTAATTTTTTATCTTTAATGTAAAAGAAAATACAGATGATTAATGCAATCAAATTTATTATTAATAAAAGAATATTATAACCTTTTAAAATGCCAAAAGCTGCACCGGTGTTCGTGATAGTAGTCAAAAAGTATTTGCTAACCTGATCAAGTACAACAAGCATCAATACCAACCACATAGAAAAACTTTAAAACTTCAAATATTTAAATATAGTCATGGATTATGATCATCTGGAAAAAGAGGTTGATAAAGGCAAAGACAGGAGGCAAATATTAAGGGATGAGATAAAAAAAACTTCTGATGACCAGCTAAAATCAAGGCTGAGAAAAATTCTTGTCAAGAACATAAAAAAAATAGGCGCATCCAAGAATGTTTACAGGTTAAGCTATGACTCAATTTCAGAGGGGCTGGAGCCTATTTACTTCTGGATTCTGGATTTTCTAAGGGATGGTCTTCCTGCCGGGGTCGGGATGGATGAAGTCATAAAATACAAGGATGAATATGATGCTTCAGTCGCTTCAGGATATTTCGGGGAGATGGGAACAAGAATATCTGTCATGCAGGACAGGGCAATGAAGATAATGGCTACGGTGAACACTGTCGTGAGATCAATCATAAATCTCATATATGACCTTAAGGAGTTTACGATAAGGCTTGCCCATTATGACAACCTGCATTCAGCAAATTTATCAGTCAAGCAGGCTGCAAGACTAGCCTTAAAGCAAATGTGGATGGATCAAGTAGACATAAAGAAAAGCAGGGGCTCCATAAATGCACTGTCACAGCAACTTGAATTTGTAACCTTAAGAGATGCTTTCCTGGCTGTAGATTCAATCGAGAGAGCAGACAAGATTGACCTGAATGAAAGAGTGAAGAGAATATTGAAGGCAAGGCTGGAAGAATACAATGAATGGGAGAAAAATTCCGAAACAGAACTGAGAAAAAGGTTTAACATAGAAAGATCTTACCTGAAATCACAGGTAGCTTCACTCAAGCATTATACAGCGTGGGTAAAGCCTTATCTGGTTGCTGAAAAAAAGCTCGGAATGAAATCATTCACGACAGCTTCCGGAAGAGATTCTCCCGAGCTGGTCAATGCATTCTCAAATATGGAAATGCATCTTGGACTGTTTGGGATGAAAAAAATAAATGAAATAGAAGACAAGAAAATTTATTCATGCATAGAAGTTGAAATTGTCTTCAGGACAGTGCCAAGGTCTTATCAGGGGCAGTATGGAAGCCATTATGTGCATTCAGGCAGAACAGACATTACATTCACGCCTTATTCTCTTACAAATGAAGAGATAGATGAAATTTATGAACTGAAGGAGCAGGAGGACATGGAATTGATAGAGGAAATGACAGGGACATCACTTAAGGAAATATCAGAGGATATAGAGTATTACCTTGAGGATGATGAATCAAGGCTGAAAAGGCTAAAAGGCAAGCCAAAAATTGATACCCTTAAAAAAATGCTCTCGATGTCAACAACAAATGAAGAGAGGAAAAAACTCCAGAGAAAGATTGATGATGAAATAAGGCTTATGAAGCAGCAGGGCGTTGACAAGTTCACATCACCTTTTGGAAGCGTTACAAAAGGATTCAGGCAAAGTGTTGAGCCCCTTAAATATTTATATAGCATGTTCAGCTTCAAGAAGGCATTTTATTCGCCTGAAAAAAGCATGAGAAAGGATGCATTGAAGGTTGCTGAAGAAAAATGCTATATATTGTATGATATTTACAAAAAGTCCCATGGCATGGTAACATGGTAAGCGTCAAGGAAGTACAGGAAGTTCTTAGAAAATTAAAGACCAATTCAGAGAAGCTGAAATACCTGAAGGAATTATTAAAGGAAGTCAAAGACAAAGAGCTAAGGCAGAACATAAAAGAATTGATTGAAGACATCAATGAACTTGATGCTGTAGCACAGATTGAAACAAGGGGAAGAGTTGACTGGTCATTGCCTGATGAAGAAGAGACGGTAGAGGAAAGAAGGCTTGAAAGGCAGGTTGCTTTCATCCCGCTGCCAGAAGAAGAAAAGAAAGAAGAAATGAAGATAGATTATGGACTGCAGAGCAATGTTGAAATGTATCAGGGAAGAAGGGTGGAAGAATCAGGAATAAAATATGAAGGAAACAACAGAAGAATTGATGTTGATGAGAGAAACTCTTTTATAGACAGAGATAATAATTTTATAGAGAGAAGGGCAAGCGAGCAATTCACCGGAAAAGGTTTAAGAGAGCCGGGTGATGAAACAATAATGGAAAGATACAGAGATTCATCACAGGGATCAAGAGGTTATGCCTCACTATCAGAGGAAATTCATGAGAAGGAAAGAAAAAAAATAAGGCATTAAAATGGAGGACACATTCACAAACACATACAGGACCAACAATGAAAGGGAGTTTTATGTAGAAGGAGGATTATTGGGAGCTACAACTTCTCCTCAGACTGCCAACCAGATTCAGGAAGCAAGTTCCAGGTTGAATGCAGGAGTAAAGCATATTGAGCTTGAGTTGATTTCACCTGAATTATTTGATGCTGTTCCAAAGCAGCATTTTGAGGAGATGAAGAGAATGTCCGAGCTGACTGGCGCTAACATAAATATTCATGCCCCTGCACAGATGGACCTGGCTGGTTTTTCAAAGGAAGGATGGAGCGAAACTGAAAGGATGAAAGTCGAGGAATCAATGAAGCACATGCTTGACAGAGGCGCTGATTTGGGAAAAAACACAGTTGTTAATTTCCATTCTTCAGGAGGAGTTCCTGCTTTTGAATGGCAGAAAGAAAAATTAATCGGTGAAGAACTTCCACCAGAGCACAAGAGAAAAATGTTTGTCATCGATAAAGTTGATCCAAGACACCAGATAATGCCTCTGGAATATGAAGAGAAGGAATATTTTGGTGGCAAGGAAATATGGGATCCTGAGAGAAGAAGAAGGAATATAAATCAAACTCAATGGGGGCAGGAAAAATTGCAGTTATTCAATTATGAAAAAGAAAAAGCGGAAATTAATAATAGATTAGGGATGATTAGTGCTCAAATTGCACCACTTGAAGCAGGAAATAAGGAAGGAGTGTTAACTGATGATGAAAAAATAAGATTTGATAATTATAAAAGAAATATTTCTGTTATGAATGATCATATAGAACAGCTTGATTCACATATGGAAAGCCAATTACAGGACATTCATGATAAATTTGTCAGATTTACACCTGAGAAACAAAGGAAAATATTTGAGGCAGAACATGCAAAAGAATACAATGAATTAATTAAATTGTCCAAAAAAGAGACAGAAGAAAGGAAAAAATTACAAGATTCTTTTAGTAAAAAACAAGTTGATGTTTTTGAAAAATACAATCGAGATTCAAAAAAAGCTGGACCAGAACTGCAGAAGATTACAAAAGAATTTAAGGAAAAAATAGAAGAGATAGAAGTAGACAGGCAGAGATTACTTAATATTATTCAAAAAATGCCAGCTCCGGAGAGATTTGTCTCAACGGATGAATTTTCCAAGGATAAGATTTCAGACACAGTTGCCAATTCAGCGTTTTATGCCTATAATGAATACAAGGATAAAGCACCAATCGTTTCCGTGGAGAATGTATTTCCTGACTGGACACTGGGAAGAGCAGAGTCATTAAGAGAAGCTGTGGAAAAATCAAGGGAAAAATTTGCCAGGCAATTGGTTGACAAGAAAGGAATGTCAAAAAGCAAAGCAGAAGAAGTTTCCAAGAAATTAATTGGTGCCACATGGGATGTTGGGCATATAACCCAGCTAAGGAAGTTTGGCTATTCTGACAAGGATATAGCAGAGGAAGCAAAAAAGATTGCACCTGTCGTGAAGCATATCCATGTAACCGATAATTTTGGATTTTCTGACTCGCATCTTGCCCCAGGACAGGGAACTGTTCCGATAAAAGAGCAGTTGGAAAAATTAAAGCAAGGATTAGGAAAAGAGTATGATAAAGTTGCTCATATAGTAGAGTCCGGAGGATTTGCATCGCAGTTCAAGACATCTCCGAGAATGCAGGAGCTGCAGTATTTTGACAGCCCATTGTATGAGCATCAGGCAGGACCTTACTGGAAGGAGATTGCATATACGCATGCAGAATACAACATGGGCTATGGCATAATGTTCCCTGAAAAGCATTTTGAAATGTATGGCTCTGGGTTTTCAAACTTGCCGCAGGAATTGGGCGGGCAGGTTTCCGGAGATAAATCAAGATTTGCCGGGACACCGAATCAATAAATTTATAATGTTTACCTCTTTTTTTTAGTTATGATAGCTGAAGTTTCTGGTGCTGATTTGTATTTGTTTGTCAGAACAGATAAGGAAATATATGGATTGGTTCCGCAAAATATGCGCCACCCAGCTACAAGAGGATGTGAAAATTATCCTATTGAAAAATGCACTCTTAGCTCTAAATTAACCTCTCGCAAAAGAAATGATTTAACTGCCATTGTTACTTTAGGATTTGTCGATAAAACAAGGAGTAAGGATGGTGTTGATGTTTTATTCTCCCCACAAGATGAATTGGACTGGTCAAGAATAAAAAATATTGATGTTTTGGTTGCATATTCATTATATAATGAATTATCAATAAGCGGTTTGATTGTAGCTCCATACTTTGGAGATAATAGAATCAGGATTAAATTTGGCTGTTGAAATTAACTCGAAAATAAAAAGATTAATAAATAACCAAAAATATATATTCTAAGAGGTGATTTAGTTTTGGAAGAAAATTATGAAATAGCTTATAATTTTGCAATTGAAGCTTACAAGAAATTCCAGCATATAATCAAATCAATAGTTCTGTTTGGAAGCGTTGCCAAGGATTTAAAGAAGCAAAATGACATTGACATAATCATATTCATTGATGACTGCACAATACAATGGGATGAGGAATTAATTGCATGGTACAGGGAAGAGCTGCAGAAAATACTGGCTAACAACAAGAATAGGGATAAACTGCACATTAATACAGTAACATTATCTGTGTTCTGGGATGAGTTCAAGTCAGGAGAGCCAGTTGCAATAAACATCGTGAGATACGGGAAGACATTGGTTGATTTCGGAGGATTTTTTGAACCTTTGAAAATATTATTGGCTAGGGGAAAAATAAAACCCTCGGCAGAAGCAATTTATAATGCATTAAGGAGAGCTCCTTTTCACCTGGCAAGGGCAAGGTATGGGATTTATTTAGCTGTTGATTCTTTATACTGGGCAATGGTTGATTCAGCGCATGCAGCGTTAATGATTGCTGACAAGGTTGCTCCTTCTCCAGAGCATATTCCTGAAATGCTTGAGGAATATTTTGTTAAGAAAAGAATGTTGGATAAGAAATATGTAAGGTTGTACAGGGAAATTTACAGTATAATTCATTCCTTGAACAAAACAAATATCACCATTCCCTCAAAAAAGATAGATGAATACCAAAAAGATGTTGATAACTTCGTCGGAGAAATGGCAAGGATTGTTAAAAAATTAGAATAAAAAAAGAAAAAAATTTATTTATTTTTAGCCTTTTTTTCTTTAGCTTTTTTTATTGCTTCTGTTACTGCTTTAGTTCTGCCATAAACAGATGCTCCCATAGTTACATCTTCCATAGCTTTTCCTAATTTTTCGCTGTCAATAACATATCTGACTACTTTTTCTTTGTCTCCATCTTTTTCTTTGATTGCTTTTAAGTATTCACTGGCTTTTTTTCTTAATTCCAAATTCTTGTAGTGTTCCACTGAGCCTCTTGCTTCAAAAGCATAAGGTAAACCCATGGAATAAACTTGATTACTTTCTATGTCATCCACTTGCTCTTGCGTATATTCAGGCACGTCTAAAATATCATTTAAATACTGTGCTACGACCATAGATGCTATTGCTTTACTGTCCTTTGCTTCTTTTAAATTCTCATTTATTCTTGATTCTACATCTTTTATTACCCTAACTTTTTCTGCGTCATATTGTTCCTTAACACTTCCTGCTAAATTATCTCTTGCTCCTTCTGTTTCCATTACAGCATAAGCAGGGTTTCTTGTTAATTCCCTAATAACTCTTTTATATTGCTCTTCATCTCTACCACTTATCATTTTAGCTGCTAATTCATATAAATCAGCTTGTTCTTGCGGTGTTTTTGATTTGCCTATTCCTTTAGAAACATTAGTTAAACTAGCAATTTTTAGTAACATATCCTCTAAATTTGGTTGATTTTCGTTTGTCATTTTTATTTACCTCGTTTTGTTAATATATTTGTTACTTTATAGTAAATACAGTTATTTATAAAGGTTTCGTTTTTGGGTTGGGGAATTATAGGGTGGTAGAAATATATATTTATATACACTTAATTAAGAATTTTCTATTTCATGAACTAATTTCATAGTCTTAACAACAACATCTGGATTTACAGAAATCGAATCAATATTATGATCAACTAAGAATTTAACGATTTCCGGGTAATTAGAAGGTGCTTGGCCACAGATGCCAATTGATTTTCCATTTTCCTTGAATGTTTTTAGGATATTGCTCATTGCTTTCAATACAGCCTTGTTCCTCTCATCAAAATAACCAAGCTTTGTCAGTTTTCTTGAATCCCTGTCGATACACAATACACCCTGTGTTAAATCATTGCTTCCTATAGAAACACCATCAACATCTAATTTAGCAAAATCTTCCGGTATCAAAGCCATTGCAGGAACTTCTGCCATCAGATAAATCTTGAAATTATCTTCTCTTGTCAATCCTTCATTTGCCATTATTCCAAGAACTTTTCTCACTTCCCAAACTGTCCTTACAAATGGAAGCATAACATGAACATTATTATATTCTTCTCTTATTTTTTTAATTGCTTTTAATTCAAGTTTGAATGCTTCTACATATTCAGGAGAAATATATCTTGAGACCCCCCTCCAACCAATCATTGGATTATCTTCTGACTCTTCAAATTCAGCACCACCTTCAAGATTATGATACTCGTTTGTTTTGAAGTCAGTAAATCTTACTATCATCGGTCTTGGATAAATTGCTTTAGCAACCCTGGAAACACCTTCAACTAATTTATTTATGTATTCATTCTGCTTTCCTGTTTTAATTATGTATAAGGGATGTTTTCCAATATAAGAAATTATTAAAAATTCCAACCTCATTAAACCTATACCATCAAAAGGCAGGTTCTTGTATTTCTCTGCCAATTCTGGCTCGCCCAGGTTCATGTATATCTTTGTTTTAGTTTCTAATTTTTCACCCTGCCAATCCCCTATTTTTTCAGATTTAATTCCTAAATCCCCCCTGTAGACTTTTCCAGTATTTCCATCAACGGTTATTATATCATTTTCTTTTAATATTTGAGTTGCTTTTTCTGTGCCGACTACTGCGGGAATTCCCAGCTCTCTTGAAATTATCGCTGCATGAGCTGTAATTCCTCCTTCATCCGTAACTATAGCAGAAGCTTTTTTCATTGCAACAACGTAATCAGGATCAGTCATCTTTGTAACAAGAACATCACCTTGTTGTATTTTATCCAATTCAGAAATATCTTTTACTATCTTAACAGTCCCTGATGCAATCCCAGGAGATGCATTCAAGCCTTCAAGGATAATTTCCCCCTTTAATTCCTGAGATGCTTTTCTTTCTTTCTTTAATGTTGTGATTGGTCTTGCCTGAAGGATATGCAACTTGTTTCTTTCAATTCCCCATTCAATGTCCATCGGTTTCTTATAGTGCTTTTCTATAATCAGCCCATATCTTGCAAGCTCTTTTACCTTGTATTCATCAAGGCACTGGGAATTTGCCTTTTCATCATCAAGCTTTACTTTTTTATTACTGCCACTGTTGTCGTCCCTTGTTATCATGAAATCCTTTTTATGAACCTTGATTGATTTTATCTCCAGGGAACTTTTATCCACCATGTAATTATCAGGGTTTACAGAACCAGATACGATTGTTTCTCCTACACCATATGAGGCTTCTATCATAATCTCGCTTTCATCATTATTTGTAGGGTTTGCGGTGAACATGACGCCCGAGACATCGCCGTTAATCATCTTGTGGATTATCACACACAGGTAAACTTTCATGTGATCAAAATTATTTTTAGTCCTATAGTAGATTGCCCTTGCCGTGAACAAGGAAGCCCAGCACTGCTTCACTGCTTCTATCAAGTTTTTATTTCCCTTGACATTGAGGAATGTTGCCTGCTGGCCCGCAAATGACGCATTTGGAAGATCTTCTGCCGTCGCTGAACTTCTTACTGCAACATATGGCAAATCCCTTCCTGCCTTTATGAAACTCAATGCTGAATTGTTCTGGTTCATCAGATCAGGGCTTACATTCATCAGTTCATATGACTCAAGGATAGAATTTTTTATTTTTGATGGAATCTCCTGCTTTACAATCATCTCCTGAATCTTGTTTGCTGTCTCCTCCAATGCATTCGTGCTTTCAACATCAATGTCCTTCAGCAGTTTAGCTATCTTGCTTTTTATGTTTGTTTCATCAAGAAAATAAGAATAAGCTTCAGAGGTAATACAGAACCCATTTGGTATGGGAAGCTTCATGTTGAACATCTCCCCCAAGGATGCTGCCTTGCCCCCAACTTTAGGCAAGCTGTCCATGTTTATATCACTGAACCAAAGAATGAATTCACTCTCTTTTTTCATGTTATAATAAAAGTTTTATTATTTTTAAGTTTATCTTTTTTAAGCATAACAAAGTTTTTATATTATAAAAATAATCAAAAATCATGAACAGGACAATCAAATTATTAATCATTTCTGACATATTTGTAATAACGGGCTTTGGACTGATAGGGCCAATACTTGCTATCTTTATCAAAGAGAACATGATTGGTGGGACAATCTTTGCTGCAGGCCTGGCAAGCACTTTGTTCCTGATAACAAAAAGCATTGTGCAGCTGCCTTTTTCAAAATATGTGGACAGCCATGATGACAAGGTTAAATGGCTTATGATAGGCACTTTCCTGATTGGCATGGTCCCATTCATCTATATTTTTGCAAGAAGCATAAGCTTCATCTATGTCGCGCAGGTAATTTATGGTATTGGAAGCGGGCTCGCCTTTCCAACATGGCTTGGATTGTGGACATCCCATCTTGACAAGAAACATGAAAGCTTTGAATGGAGCCTGTATTCCACACTGACAGGATTAGGGACTGCAGTTACTGCATCCATAGGTGCTGTCATTGCACAATATATAGGGTTTATTTATACTTTTGCCTTGGTTGGAATCATGTCGTTAATTGGCTGCTTCATCTTATTCGGCCTTGAAAAGAAAAAAGATAAACTGGACAGGATAAATATATCCCATTATCATAAAATCATCAAGATGGGCTATAAAAGACATCATTAAATGTCAAAAAATGATCTGATAAATTACTGGGAGAATTCTGGACTGATAACAGATGAAAGATTGTTGAATGCCTTCAGGAAAGTAAGAAGAGAAAATTTTGTTCTGGATAAAAAGCAGGCTTATCATGATATGGCTTTGCCCATATTAAACAAGCAGACAATATCACAGCCATCTACAATTATGATAATGCTTCAGGCTTTAGAGCTTAATGAAAATGACAAGGTCCTTGAAATAGGGACCGGATCAGGCTATAATCTTGCCCTTATCTGCAGGATGGTAAAAAGAATAGTTTATTCTGTTGAGATTCACAAGGAGCTGATTGAATTTGCTAAAGGAAATTTAAAGAAGTCAAAAATAAATAATTTTGAGATATTCCACCAGAACGGTTATTTTGGATTAAAAAAATATGCACCTTTTGACAAGATAATACTCACTGCCGCCCCAAATGAAATTCCTCTTGAATTAATCAAGCAGCTGAAAATTGACGGGATAATGGTTGCTCCAATAGGCAAGTACACACAGAGGATGCTGAAGATCATAAATAAAAAAGATGGCCTGATAAAACAGGACTTGGGTGATTTTGTCTTTGTTCCTATGGTTGAATAAAATATAAATTTATAATAAGAAAAGTTAGTCACTTGAATTTTTTTTAATTTCCACAGTGCATTTTCCCGGCAGTCTTGGTATTGCCAGCTTTATTGCTTCAGTTGCAGCTTTTATATTTTCCTTGTTAACATCCACTTTCAGTATTACATTACCGCTTTTTAACTGTGCAGCAAGACCAACTGGCTTTCCAAATGCATGGCTCATTCCTGTTTGCAACCTATCTGCCCTTGCCCCTGAAAGCATCTTGTTCTCTCTCAGAATTTGGTGAGGATATGCCTTTAATTTGAAATAGAAATTATTGTTTCCCAACTTCTGCAATCTTCTGAAAATAACCAACCTTGCAGATTCCAAGGCATTATGCCTTATCTGAATGTTATCAGTGGAAATCAAGTTTATTGTGTGATTAAAACTTCCCTTTAAGTTGCCCATGTCATACCTCACTATCTTGTTCTGCGGGATTGCCTTGACATAAGATTTTGATTTAACCTTTGACCTTCTGGTGTAAGCTCCTGTTATCTTGCTGTAACATCTTCCTTTTCTAAGAGTTGCCATTTTCTATCTTTACCTTCGTGCCTATTGACTGGCCGGGCATTCCTTTTTCAAAGTGAACCCTCAGGCAGCCATTGTTTCCATGGGTTGTTTTTATCTCGCCTTTTATCTCCCTTTTTGCAGGTGATGTCCATGTGATCTTTTTTCCTATCAATAATTTTGCTTTTTCCCTTGACAAGTTAGAATCTATTATCATCTGATTGGAAGATTTTGTGTGCCTTCCTCCCCTGAAATTAATTATTACCGCTTCCATGGAAATTTCTCTGAAATATGAATTTAAAAAGGTTTTGAAAAAGTTTAAAAACAGAAAAATATAAAAATTCCTATGAAATTTGTGTCAAGCCCAATAGGTCATGAGATAAGCGCAGTCCTTTA
>JAGVZB010000033.1 GCA_018302915.1 Candidatus Woesearchaeota archaeon | reverse complement strand
GAATACCAGACAGGAATAGGAATTCCATAAAATCTTTGTCTTGAAATGCACCAGTTCCATTGTAGGTTATTAACCCAATCCTCAAACCTTTTTCTGTAAAAGTCAGGGTGCCATTTAATCTTTCTCCCTTGTTTTATTATTTCTTTTTTGTATTTTAAAGTGTTAATGAACCATTGTTTTGTAACCAGATATTCAACGGGATTTCCGCATCTCCAGCAGCTACCAACAACCTGTTCCAGCTCTTGTTGCTTGACTAGTAATTTTTCTTTCTCTAAATCTTTTAGTATTTCCTCTCTTGCTTCTTTAATTTTCAATCCCTTATACTTTCTGGCATTAAGGGTTCCATCCTCATTAACTGTGATTCTTAAATCAAGATTGTATTTTTTCCACTTCTCAATATCAGCCGTATCACCAAACGTGCATGTCATAAGAACCCCCGTGCCAAAATGAGTATCAACATTTTCATCCTTCATAACTTTAACCTCTTGGTTAAACAAAGGAACTTTTATAGTCTTACCAATAAATTTAGCATACCTCTTGTCTTTTGGATTTACAAATATACCAACACAGCTTCCTAGTAATTCGGGCCTTGTTGTTGCTATTATCAACTCCCCAAATTTAATGTAATTCAGTTTGGTTGTTCTTTTTACATCCTCAACTTCTGCCTGCGCCAAGGCTGTCTTATGATAAGTGCACCATATTGTAGGCTCTTCGGCCCTATAAAGTAATTTTTTCTTATAAAGATCAAGAAAGCTCCACTGGCTTGTTTTCTGTGAGTTCTCATCGATTGTTTTGTACACTAAAGACCAGTCATAGCTATGCCCTAACTTCTTGAAAACATTGTTCATATATTCTTTCTCTACTTTTTCGGATTCCTTCAGGCATAATTCCCTGAATTCTTTCCTGCTTACTTTTGACTTGTCTAATTTGTACTTTTCCTCGACATATTTCTCCGTAGGCAGCCCATTATCATCAAAGCAGGGGGCAAAATAAACATTATAACCCTGCATCCTCTTGTATCTTGCAATAATTTCAAACTGCGTGTAATGCAAGGCATGACCAACATGCAGATGCCCGGCGCTTGCATAAGGCGGAGGAACATCTATGGAAAATACTTTCTTCTTTGATTTGGGATCAAACTTGTAAATGTTATTCTTCTCCCAGTAATCCTGCCATTTCTTCTCTATCTTCTCTGAATCATAAGTCTTATCCATATTGTTATCAACAAGAAAAATACTATTTAAATATTGTTTTTTTCAAAATATTTATAAATAAACTTAAATGGATTATATTCAAAGGGACTGTAGCTTAGACAATTCCTTAAAGGTTGGAGCAACCTGGCTAGAGCACTGATTAGTCAGCAACAACTGCTAGTCGCTGAATCGACTGATATAGGCTCTGCAGAGATCGAGAGGTCCCCGGTTCGAATCCGGGCAGTCCCATTCACAATGAAAAAGATTATTATACTTTTAGTGATTACAATATTAATAAGTTCATGCACTCAAAAGGAGATAATCAACATGAGGATAACAAGCTCTGCTTTTTCAAATAATGCAATGATCCCAAGCAAGTATACTTGCCAAGGCCATGATATCTCTCCGCCACTAAGATTTTCAAACATTCCTAAAAATGCAAAGGTGCTTGCTTTAATCATGGATGACCCAGATGCTCCTTCAGGAACATTCACTCATTGGCTAATTTGGAATATTCCTTCAACAGCAACTGAAATGCAGGAAGGTGAAAGAATAACATATTCTCAGGGATTGAATGATTTTGGAAGGCAATACTATAAAGGACCTTGTCCTCCTTCAGGAATTCATAGATATTTCTTTACATTATATGCTTTAGATAAAGAACTTGACCTTAAACCTGGAGCAACCAAAGATGAATTATTAAAAGCAATGAGAGATAACATCATTGAAAAAAATGAGTTGATTGGAAAATATGGCAAAAATTAAATGATATTTTCTCTTTTTTTATTATACTAATTATGGCAAGTCAGAGCAAAGAAGAAAATGTACTAAAACTTATTTTAGAAAACAGCCCCTTGAGAGAGTGGCATTTTGAGGAGATGGTTAGAGAAGCAAAAATTACGAAATTAGTGGCAAACAAATGGCTAAAAAAATGCGTATCTGAAGGATTGCTCAAACATATAAAAGAAAAAAGAAGATTTCCTTATTTCACAGTCGGAAGCAATAACTTTGTTTATCATTCTTTCAAAAGGGTTTATGCTTTGGAGCAGCTCCATAAAAGCGGCCTTATTCCTAAACTTTTATCTCTTAAAACAGCTAAAACAATAATACTCTTTGGAAGCATTGTAAAGGGGGATTGGTATAAAGATTCAGATATTGATATTTTTGTCTTAGGAAATATTTCAAATTTTGACAAAAACATTTATGAACTTAAACTAAAGAAGAATATAGGATTAACTGTCTTTCAAAACAAAGAAGAAATAAAGGAAGTCAAAACTGGGCTTATGAAAAACATAATCAATGGTTATATTATAAAAGGTCAAATACAGGACATAGCCAAGGTTGCATAAATGAAGATTATAATAGACAATCTTGATAAAACCTACAAACTCTGCACTAGCACAGGAAACATAAAGGAAAAGTCTGTAGATATTGAGCTCATCAAATCACTAAAAATTGTTGCAGAAAAAGGGCTTGAATTCATAAACAGAAAATCAAAAGATATCCCAAAAGACAGCACAGATTGGACATTTGTTTTTCGAGATCATTATGAATCACTCCAGGGGCTAATTGAAGCTTATCTGTTATTTGATGGAATTAAAGCTGATAATCATCAATGCAAAAATGCTTATATTTGTTTTAAACATCCAGAATTAGAACTTGACTGGGAATTTCTTGAGACAATCAGATTGAAAAGAAATTCAATCAATTACAGGGGGCAGTTATTAAAATATGAAGACTGGAAAGTTTTGAAGATGAAATTTAAACTGCATATTAATGCACTAATAAATGAAATTAAGGAAAAGTTAGAAAATACTGATTAATTCATGCCTAAGCTTTTTAAATTATCCTTATCCAACAAAAGTTATTTGTATTAGATAATGAGTTTAATTTTAATTCAGGTGCAACCAAAGATGAATTGTCAAAAGCAATGAGAAATAACATCATTGAAAAGACAGAGTTGATTGAAAAAGAATTTAATTTAACAGCTATGCCTACACATAGAAGAGTAACTGATTTGATGAAAGTTGGATTAATACAAAGAGAAAAAGCAGGTGAAAAAGTTAAACTAACTCCATTAGGAATATATTTTATCAAACAGATTAAAGAACTTAGAAATGAAGTTGTGCATAATATGTCTAATCTAATTTAGCCTTTTCTTTTTTATTCAGACTTTTTACACAAACAGCACTATTTACACAAAGCCTAACCAATCCTACTTCCATTCCCCACATTTTTATCAACAGTTAGCAAAACAACTTTCTCGTCATCAGAAGCAGCCAATAACATTCCCTGGCTTTTGATTCCTTTTAGTTCTTTCTCTTCCAAATTACAGACAACAATTATTTTTTTTCCAATTAATTCTTTCTTGGAATAATTCTTTTTTATGCCAGCAACCAAAGTTCTTTCTTCTCCGGTATCAACTTTTAACAGATAAAGTTTATCAGCATTAGTGATATCTTCTACTTCAAGAATCTCACCAACCTTCAGTTCCACTTTCTTGAAATCATTGAAATTTATCATATTAAATAAGCTCTATTAATCACAACATCTTGTAATGGTTTATCCTGTGAATCTTTCTGAACTTTAGCTATCTTATCAACAACTTCCATCCCATCTATGATTTTTCCAAAAACTGGATGTTTTCCATCCAGGAAATTATTATTGACTAAATTTATGAAAAACTGGCTTCCTCCAGTATTTGGTCCTGCATTAGCCATTGCTATTGTTCCTCTATCATTCCTATCTAATGCTGTCTTTGTAAACTCATCTTTTATTTCATATCCTGGACCACCCATTCCAGTTCCTGTGGGATCTCCCCCCTGTATCATAAAACCATCAATTACCCTGTGAAAAATGACTCCATCGTAATACTTTTCTTGAACTAATTTCTTGAAATTTCCGGTAGTTATCGGCATTTCCTTTTCATATAATTCAATAACAATGTCTCCTTGTGTTGTTTCTAATTTAACTTTGGAATTGTTCTTCATTTCATTACCTCCACAGCCTGCAATAAATATCAATAAAGTCAGCAAAACAATTAACTTCTTTATCATAAAAGATTTAAAATATGGTTTATTTAAATAATTAACTAAAGCAGTAATAGTTAAATGGTATAATACGAGCTTCCCAAGCTTGTGTTCCGGGTTCGATTCCCGGTTACTGCAAACTTTTTTAAAAGGAACTTCTAATAACAATTATATAGTCCCGTGGTCTAGCGGTCTATGATACGGCCCTCTGGAGGCTGTGACCCAGGTTCGAATCCTGGCGGGACTAAAGCTCCTGTAGTCTAGTCCGGTTTGACAATGGAAGCATTGTGCCGAAAGGACTCGGCCCTCTCGTATAAAATGGAGAAAGGCCGAAACCCGGGTTCAAATCCCGGCGGGAGCATTATATTTATAAAAACAAATCTGTTCCTTAAGGTTAAAAATAAAAAATGCGGGAGTGCCGGAGTGGTCAATTAAACTTTTCCAAAAGTTTAGACTAAACGGGCTAGCTTCAGGGGTTAGTGGCTTAGTGCCTACGCAGGTTCGAACCCTGTCTCCCGCAAGATAATTAATAAAATTTAATGCATCAAAAACCAAGCAAATAGAAATGTTTAAATAGCATTGGTTTATATATAATCCATATGGTTCAAAATAAAAACAATCTGGAATTAGAAATAATTTTAGTTTTAATAAAAAATAAAGCTCATTTAAGGGAGATAGCTAGAATTCTTAATGAATCCCATTCTACAATTTTAAGAAAAGTCAATGAATTGCTAAAAGAGAATATTTTGGATTATAAAAAAGAAGGTAAAAATAAAGTTTTTTTTATAAAAAATAATCTAAAAGCAAAGAATTACATTTATTCTTCGGAAATATATAAATTAAACAAACTATTAAAGAAATATCCAGAATTATCTGTAATTTTTGAAGACATAAAAAAGAACTTTTCAAAAGGGATGATAATCCTATTTGGAAGTTATGCAAAGGAGATTTCAAAAACAGATAGTGATATTGATGTTTATTTGGAAACAGAGGATAACATATTAAAAAATAAGGTAAAAGAGATAAATTCCAGATTAAGCATAAAAACAGGAAAATTTGATGTTAAATCTTTATTGATAAAAGAGATTATAAAAAACCATGTAATAATAAGAGGTTTGGAGGATTTTTATGAAAGAACTGATCTTTTTAAAGAAGCTTAAAAGAAAAAGCATTGTAGAACTAGTTGAACCTTCAGAAGAAATGAAATCCTCTTATTTGATTAAAGCGGAAAATTGTCTTAAAGCAGCAAAAATACTTTTTCAAAGTCAGATTCATGAAAATTCCACATCTGAAGCTTACTATTGTATGTATAACTCTTTATTGTCATTGTTGTTTAAAACTGGGATTAAATCAGAAAATCATTCAGCTTCAATAATCTTATTAGATATGCTATTTGAAAATAAAAAATTAGTAAGAATAATTTCTTGGGCCAAAGGAGAAAGAATAGATAAACAGTACTATGTTGAATCTCAACAGGCAGTCAAGGCAGATAAAGAATCTTGTAATGAAATGATTTTAAAAGCCGAAGAATTTTTAGTTGAAATGAAATTATTAATAAGCGAGATAAATAATGAAAAAATCATTTTTGTAAGAAATTCTTTTATCAAAATGTTGACTTAAATCAAAAATGAGGGAATTCATCTATTATTCAAACAAGGGAAGGACTTCAGGCAATTTCACAGACTTAATGAAAGCAGGAAGAATGGATATAGTATGCCATATTGTTATCAATTCCTTTTTTCTCTCTAAAAAGATGAGGGATGATGTCAAACTGCATTTAATCCTTAATGGTCCTCCCGACCCTCCAAAGCATATTGAAATAACAGCAGATACAAATGAAGGAATGCCTGAAACAGGAAAGGAAGTTGGAAGCGTTGATATAAGCAAGAAGGATATTGCTGGCTTGATAAAAATAATTTTATACAAATACAAAAGAGACAAAAAAACAGAGGTTTACAGGGGAATTTTTGTAGAAAAAAAGAGTTTCATGAAACTATTGGATGAATTAAAAGATAGAAATATATATCTACTCGACAAGAAAGGTGGAGATATATCAAAAATTGAGATAAAAGAAAATCCTGTATTCATAATAGGAGATCATGAAGGCATTCCAAAGAAAGAGAAGAAATATATCTTAAGAAATAAGAATGTAACTCCAGTGAGTATCGGTCCAAAAGTGTATTTTGCCTCGCATGTAGTTGTCATATTGAATAATATCCTTGATAGAAATGAAATTTGACCAGCATTTCCTAACAAATGAAAGAATAGCAAAGCAGATAGTCTCTTTTCTGGAAATAAAAGAAAATGAATCTGTTCTAGAGATAGGTTCTGGAAAAGGAATTTTATCTAAATATCTTGATAAAGCAGATTTAGTTGAATTGGATAAGGATTTAGCAGATGAATTAATTAAAAAATTTCTAAATCACAAAATAATAAACAAGAATATTCTAAAATTAAAATTAAATTATGATAAGATAATAGGAAATATTCCCTATTCTATATTAGAACCATTGATTAACAAATTGATGAATTCAAACTTTAAGTTATGCATATTGACAGTCTCAGAGAAATTTCTTGAAAAAGGCTTGTTGAATTTGATAATTCCAAATTTTCTTGAGATAAAAACATTAATGAAGATAAATAAGAAAGAATTTTCTCCAATACCAAAAGTAAATTCAAAGGTAATAGAAATAAAAAAGAAAGAATTAAATAATGAAGAAAAGTTGATTAAAAAAATTTATATATGTTCAGACAAGAAATTGAAAAATCTTATAAACACCAATTTAAGCTTTAAAGAAAAAAGAGTGCGGGAATTAAATTTGAAAGAATGGAAGGTGCTGTTAAATGACATTAAAAGAGCCTGAATCAATGGATGGATGCGTGTATTTCACAAATAGAATTCTAACTAATGATGGTTACATA
>JAGVZB010000032.1 GCA_018302915.1 Candidatus Woesearchaeota archaeon | reverse complement strand
AATCAGTACAAATCTCCCCTCTATCTTGGTCCCGTTTGTTGCCTTTACTTCAGCGATCTTGCTTAAGTCTCTTGCGACATTGATGCTTTCCTTTGTTATCGGGGCGGCTATTTTTATGTTGATGCCTTTTCTTTTTAATTTTTCAAGTGTGGGTTTTAATGATTCTACTTTTCTTATCAATCCCTTGCTTGTTGTCATTATTGAGACATTTTTCTCGGCGCCCTTCAACAATGTTTCCATGTGTGAATACATGTTGTGCCTTCCCCTTATTGCTCCGGACAGGTCAGTTGGCTCTATGAATTCTATCCCTTGCTTGTGCAATAGGTTTAGTTCACTCAGTAAATCACCGCCTTTCAGGTCATCAAGCCTTTTTACTTTTTCCTTGGCATCATCAAACATTAATTTCTTTGCCCTTTCAACAACTTCTTTAGGCTCGACAGCGATGTATTTGATTGGCTTTCCTAATTTCATTATTATGAAGCCTTTTTTTTCTAGGGATTCAAGAATGTCATAAGCCCTTGATCTTGGAACATTCCCAATATCAGATAATTCGCCTGCAGTTGAAACACCTCTGGAAAGAAGAGCAGTCCATATTTTTACTTCATATAAATTCAAGCCGAAATATTGTCTTAGCTTGTTTAAAAATTCCTCTTTTACAATCATCATTTAACCCCCTGGGTGTAATCACCCCTCTTTTTTGTTGAATTTTTTGTAATAATAACTTATTACTTGTTAATAGGTATTCTCTTAATATTTAAACATTGCTATTCTAAAGTGTAATAATTATGTAGTGTAACTATTCATCAATTCTTTCAGAAATATCTTCTAGTCCATATTTTATTTTATGAAATTCCCTCTCGGTATACTCCCTGCATTCCCTCCAGTAATCAATGCTTCCCATCTTGGAACTAAACCCTCCATTTCTGTGAATCTCCATGAATTGATTGTACAGCCTAATTTTGATGATATCATCCTCCAGCATTATTTCTGCCCGCGCTGATTCCTGTAAATTTTTTTAATTCTTTCAAGGGTGTCAACATCGCTTAATCCTTTATCTTCTCTTAGTATATTTATTCTTGGAAACCTTAATGCATAACCAGAACTGTAAGAAGGGGATTTTTGTATTTCTTCATAACTTACCTGTACAATTATTTTTGGTTTTACTTCAACTTTTTTCCCAGAGCTTTTGATTGTTAATTTCTTTAGCTCTTTTGTCAGATAAGAAAACTTGACGCCTTCACTTTTTTCTTTTACGCCAGAGCCGACCCTTCCTATTTCCAAATAATTATCATCCTTCTTGCATGAGACAATGAAGCTTGACAGCCAACTGCTTCTTTTTCCTTCTCCCCATGTGGCTCCTGTAATAACCAGATCAAGAGGCTCCAATGTTGGTTTTAATTTGACCCATCCGTCAACGTATCTTCCGGGCTTGAACCCGCTCTGCAGATTTTTAATCATTAATCCTTCTGTTCCTGCCTTCAGGGCTTCATCATAAAATTTCTTAACTTTGTTTTTGTCATCAGTGATTAATTTTTTGGTTAATATAATATTTCCTTTCTTCTCATTGATTATTTTTTCAAGCAGTTCTCTCCTCTTGATTAAAGGTTCATTCATTAAACTCTTGTCATTGTGATAAACAACATCAAAGACATTCAGCTCAACAGGAAAATCCTTGGCCATTTTTTCAATGTCATACTTTCTTTTTATTCTTTGGGAGATATTCTGGAAAGGTATGTATCTTCCCTCCTTGTTTATTCCGGCAGCCTCGGAATCAAGGATGTAATTTTTTCCTTTGACATTTTCCTTTAGGCATTTGACAACCTCTGGAAACTGCTTTGTGACATTCTCCATTCTTCTTGTGAACAACTTTATTTCTTTCAAGTCAAAATGGCACTGCAGTCTGCAGCCGTCTAGTTTGTATTCGCACTGTACCTTCTCCCCGAGGGCTTTAAATGCCTCTTCTATGTTATTTACTTTGATTGCAAGCATTAATTTTATTGGTTTCCCCGGAATTAAGTTCAGGTTCAAGTTTCCTTCCTTGCACAGCTCCGCAACCTTGCCGTAATCAACGCTTAAATTGTAATTGTCCTCTATTTCTTTTGCATCCCTGTCAAATGCCTTTGCAATGGAATCCCTTATTATTCCTGCAGCAACGCCAACTCTCAAGTCCCCAATTACTGTATTGACAATATGTCTTGCTTCCTCGGGGTTGGAATTGCTTAATAATTCAGAAACAAGGGAAACTTTTCTTCCTACGGTGCCTTCACCCTCTAAACTAGATAATTTTCTCAGGTTTTCATAAACTTTGTCCAGGGTTAATTTGGTGCTTGTTAATGTTCTCTGGTGTTTTGTCTTGATTAATTCCTCGGCAACTTTCCCCAAGTTACCTTTTTTCTTCCATAAGGCTTCAATCCTGCCTGAAGGCATTCCTGTGGATTGGTTGATAACTTTTAGAATTAGCCTTTCGCTCATCCCTAATTTCAGCTCTTCCCAGTCGGCATAAACCTTCCCTTGCAATAGGTTAATTACTTTGCTTAAATTATCTTTGCTTGTTTTTTTAAGAAATTCAGATATTATGTCCACTTTCTCAAGCCTTTTTGTTGTTTTCTCAAGCTGAGAGTAAATCTTGACTATTTCTTCGTAATGCATGCAAACAATAAGTTTTGAGAATTTTTAAGTCTTTTTGAAGAGAAAGGTTTATAAAAGTGGTTTTTAAGGTTTGTAGGGGGTTAAAGTAGTAGATGGAAAATTCATTCAGAAATGTATTATTGCTTGAAGATGATATAGAATTAGGTAATGGAATTAAATTATCTCTAGAAAAAACAGGAGAATTTAGAGTAACTTACAATCATTCTGTAATTGAAGCATTGGGATCTTCACAACATGATATCTTTGAAACATTTATCCTTGATTTGCATACTTCAGATGGGGGGGCAAGAACATTTTTAACAAATTGTAATGGATCAGTTAAAGATAAAGAAGTTTTGGTTACAACCGGTTATGATCCAAAATTAAAGGAATATGTTGAGTTAAGAAGACTGGGTGTAAATGAAGTTTTACGTAAACCATTTAATTTATCTTTATTACAATCATTAATAGGGCAAAATAAGTATGATAGAACCCATTTGTTAAACGATGATCAAGGAATAAGATATATTGTGGATACTTTAGAAAGTAGGATAATCCCGGAGGTTAGAAGTTTAGTGGCTACTGGAAGTAGACATACAACAGCACAAACTATGCCAGACGAATTAACGGATTTAGATTTAGACTTTGTAACGGAAGATGAAATAAGAGATGAAACAAAAAAAATAGAATTAAAACAAAGATTAAAAAATTTATTGGATAGAGCATCAAAAGAAAGTAATTATCCTTTAAGAGGATGGTTAAAAAATTCTTATCATTTTATATCCGGAAGATTAATGAGTGAGTCCATAGACATTAACAAAAAATCTCCAGAAATTGGAGATTTGATAAGTGGAGCAATTGCTGATCAAACTAAAATAACTGGAGTGACCTTATGGGGGGAAGATTTCTTAAGTTTATTAACACCAAGAATAGAATCTTGGCAAAGTTGGGCTTATTTTATAAGTGAAAGGTATAAGTTACCTAAATTTAATAAAGGGATAGGGACAGAAGAAATCTTAAGAAGAATATCAAAAAGGATATTAAGATGGCAATATGCAGTTATTATTTCTAGTGGAACCACTTTATGGGATTATGTTAAGAATAGAAATATAAAAATGAAAAGTTTTTATGATATGATTTTAGAAAAATCTCAAGAAGATAAAGAAAAAATGTTGGTATACACAGACGATCCTCAAAATCATCTCAATGCTTTAGAAATAGCTTTGATTCTTAAAACAATGAGCCCGGCAGTTTATTCAATAAACCCTTCAAGTGAAGAGCATAGAGAACTGATAAGGTTAAATAGGAAGTTTACTAGGGATGTTGAGGATCATTTAAAAAGTGTTTATATAGGGTCCTTAAATAAAATGCCAGAAGAGCATGGAGAAAAAATAAACTCTAAAATGATAAAATATATTGAATTGTGTAAACAATATCAGTCAGAAAGATAGTTGTTAAACACCAGAAATTTATTCTTTGGATATTCATGAATCAATTTTGAAGATAATAAATATTCAATATCATTCTTTATTTGAGTAAGATGGTACTTTTTATTTAAATGAGAAAACTCTTTTTTTTCTTTTAGCATATCAAAGATTTCAATCAAAGAAAGGGGGCTTTTATTGTTTAGGATGCTTAATATTTCTTTTCTTCTTTCAGAAGACTTTTTGGTAGTCCCTAAAATTTTAGACTGGATAATATTCCTATTATAAGAAAAAGAAAAATCTTTAACTAAATTATTTCTTCTAGAAATTAATAAATTACTTACTATATGCCTTAAATCAACGCTCTTGTTATATAACTTATATTTATTTGAATTTAACATATCTTTGAGAAATTTGTATATTGTTAAAACTCTAATAACATACCATATCTGAAAGTAAGATTGGATTTCTTCATTAGCTCTTATAGGCCAATAACCATTTTCCTTTTGTAATTTCAATAAGAATCTGATTCCTTTAGAAATTTTTATATTAAAAGGGTCTTTTGATAATAACATTAAAGTTGTTAAATTCACAGAGGTGCCATAGGTACTAGACACTTCTGGTTTAACACTTGAGGAGCTCCATCCACCATCCTTATTTTGATTTTTTTCTAAGAAAATTCTTATTTTATTCATTTCTTCAGATGTTGGATCTTCTCCAAGCATAATTAAAATAAATGTATACAATGAAGTATGTGTTGTCTTTGATTCATTTTTATCTGAGATATCACCCCAACCAATCCCATCTTTAGCTTTATTATTTTTAATCCAATTTTTTAGTGGTTCAAATTCTTTAAAATTTATATGGGGGTACAAGGAAAAAAATGCTACAAAATTTATTAAGGAACTTGTATCTGGAAAGAATGGCCAATATCCCTCTTTGGTTTTATTTTTCAGAATAAAATAAATTATCTCTTTTTTTTCTTTATTGTAATATTTTGAATTGGTATAATTTAATAAAGCCAGTTTTTCAGCCCACAACGCGACATTATCCTCTTTTCTTAATTTATAATTCAAACAATAATTAATTCCTTTGGAAATATTGTCAAAACAGTCATTTCCTCCAATTATTATGAGAGACCTAACACATTTGGATGTATAAACTAAAGGATTTTCAAAATAAGGGGGTTTTCTGTGGTCTATTTTATTTGAGGGAATGATCCATGAGCCATTTTCTTTCTGTGAACTGATTAAGAATTTTTTTGTTTTTTCTAAGTTAATATTGATGTTTTGTATCATACTATTATGATAAAACGAAAATTTAAAAGTTTTACTGAAAACTTTTTCAGTAAACTTATTTAACTTAACTTAATAAAAGAGTTCTTTTATAATAATTTAGGGGGTGTAAAATGTCAGATGAATTTATAGATGAAAGGGAATCATTTGAGGATGAATTTTCCGAAGAGGAACTAGAAGAGATGGATCCTGAGATGCAGGGTTTTTTAATGGGATGGAAGAAGGCCGGAAGATACAGCAAGAAAGAGAGGCATTCAGATGATTTTGATGAAGAGTATTAAATAATATTCTTTGTTAA
>JAGVZB010000031.1 GCA_018302915.1 Candidatus Woesearchaeota archaeon | reverse complement strand
CTGCTTTCATACTATACTTTTTAAGATAATAAATTATTTAAATGATTAATAATTAATAAATTTATGGTTAATAATCTAGAAGATAGAAATATAGTTGCTTCTAAACTTTCTAGAGAAATAAGTGAGGAAACAAGGGATGTAAGTGATTGGATAAGAAGTGAAGGAAAATATGCTTATTTAAAAGAGAGAAGAAAAGAATGTGAAGTGAATGGACATAAAGAACCAGTTCAATTAATGAGATACCCTAGTCCTTTTTTTGATGATCATCCATTTAGAGTAGTAATCCCTATGCATTGTAAGTATTGTGAAATATTTTATGGTAGAGAACCAACAAGTGAAGAAATTAAAATGTATCATCTAAGAGAAGAAAGATTTCGTGAATTAGTACGGAAGCCAATGACAATTTAGTTTTGTTCATAAAAACCTTTAAAAGTTTAGTTTATTCTCTTATTTTATGAAATCTCTGAGAAGCCCCACATGCGTGTTTGTAGGACATGTAGACCATGGAAAGAGCTCTATATTAGACAGAATCAGGGGTACTTCCATTGTAAAACAGGAAGCCGGTGGAATAACACAAAAAATATCCTGCAGCAAGATCTCTCTGGAAAGCATAAAAAAATTAGCGGGCAATCTGTTAATCAAGCTGAAGTTTGAAATTACACTTCCAGGAATATTGTTTATAGACACCCCAGGGCATGCCTCTTTCACTTCATTGAGAAAAAGGGGGGGGAATATTGCTGATATTGCTGTTTTAGTTGTTGACATAAGAGAGGGCTTCAAGCCACAAACAATAGAAGCCATTGAGATTTTAAAGCATTACAAGACGCCATTCATTTTAGCCCTGAATAAAATAGATCTGCTGAGCGGATGGAGAGGCAGCACAAATAAAACCTTGATGGAAACAATCAATTCACAGGGAGAATTTGTGAAAAATCTGCTGGATCAAAGATTATATGAAATCGTCGGAAAACTGTATGAGCATGGATTCAATGCCGAGAGATTTGACAGGGTTCAGGATTATACAAAGCAGGTTGCTATTGTTCCTGTTTCTGCATTGACTAATGAAGGTGTGCCTGAATTAATTATGATTATCTCCGGACTGGCTCAGAGATTTTTGGAAGAAAAATTAAAAGTCCAGAAGGAAGAGCAGGGCAAAGGAGTTGTTTTAGAAGTAAATGAGCAAAAAGGACTGGGGTGCGTGCTAAATGTCATCTTGTATGATGGAAGCCTGAATGTAAATGACACAATCCTTGTCGGGGGATTGTCAAAAGTAATCACAAGCAAAATCAGAGGGATATTCGAACAGGGAAAAAGCGTAAAACATGTTGATGCCGCTGCTTCTGTTGTTTTATACGGCCCTGACTTCAATGATGCTGTTTCCGGGATGCCATTAAGAGTTGCAAATAAAAACCTTAATGAAATAAAAAAAGAAATCCAAAATGAAATAAAAGAAGTTATGGTTGAAACCGACAAGGATGGAGCAATTGTCAAGGCTGATTCCATAGGAAGTTTAGAAGCTATAACATTCATGCTGAAGGAAAAAAAGATAAAAATAAGCAAGGCAAGCATCGGGGAAATAAACAAGAAGGACATAGTTGATGCAGAATCACAAAAGGATGAGTTGAACAGGGTTATTCTCGGATTCAATGTCAAAAACGTTGATATAAAAGAAATCAAGGTTATAACAAATGAGATAGTTTACAGGATAATAGAAGACTTTGAAAAATTCAGGGAGGAAAAAATAAAGGAAATTGAACTAAAGCAATTGCAGGGAATCAACAGACCATGCAAGCTTTTATTCCTAAAAAATTATGTATTCAGGCAGAGCAACCCTGCTGTCATCGGCGTTGAGGTATTATCAGGGAAGTTAAGGGTTGGAATGCAATTCATGAAGAATGATGGAAGCAAAATCGGAGAGGCTAAATCAATCCAGAGTGATGGCAAGGGGACAAGCGAGTCTGAGAAGGGAAAACAGGTTGCTGTTTCTTTTCCTTCTGTTACTGTGGGAAGGCAGATTATAGAGGGAGAGATGTTTATTTCTGACATAAATGAGCAGGAATTCAGGAAATTAAAAGACATGAAAAAGTTTTTAAACCAAGATGAAGTTGAGTTGCTGAAGGAAATTATAAACATCAAGAGAAAAGAAAATCCTTTATGGGGAGTATAAAATGTTCAAACTGGTAATAAACAACAAAGGAAAGGCATACAGCAAGGAACTGAATGATCAGGAGAGCCAGATTTTTCTTAACAAAAAAATAAAGGAAAAGGTTTCCGGAAACACATTCGGATTGAAGAATTATGAATTTGAGATTACCGGCGGAAGTGACAAGGACGGATTTCCGATGAGGTTTGACCTGCCTGGAACCGGAAGGAAAAAATTACTGCTAAGCAAAGGCCCCGGGGTCAAGATCAAGAGAAAGGGGATGAGAAAAAGGAAAGCACTGAGAGGAAATGTTATTGCCCAGGACGTAAAACAAATCAATATCAATGTCATCAAGGAAGGGGATAAAAAATTAGAGGAGATATTCCCAAAGAAAGAAGAGGAAAAAACAAAGGAAGAAAAGAAATAGTTTTATAAATTAAGATTTATTTTTCTATTTATGAGTAATCAACCAGAAATCAACCTAGGCATTGTAGGACATGTAGACCATGGCAAAACAACCCTGACAGAGCAGCTTACAGGGAAATGGACAGACACGCATTCTGAAGAATTAAAGAGGGGGATTACAATAAGGTTGGGATATGCTAATTTTTCTGTTTACAAGACCAAAGAAGGATATACAAACAAGAAAATCAAAGATGCCAAGATGACAAGGATTATCTCAATCGTTGATGCTCCGGGGCATGAGACATTAATGGCTACCATGCTGTCAGGAGCTGCAATAATGGATGGTGCCTTGTTGTTGATAGCTGCAAATGAAGAATGTCCACAGCCGCAGACAAAGGAGCATCTTATGGCTCTGGAAATAATCGGCATCAACCAGATAGTAATAGTCCAAAACAAAGTTGATCTGGTAAGCAAGGAGCAATCGTTAAAGAATTACAAGCAAATAAAAGAGTTTGTAAAGGGCACTGTTGCTGAGAATGCCCCAATAATTCCCATAAGCGCCCAGCATGGCATTAATATAAATTTTTTGATAGAAGCAATTGAAGATAATATAAAGACACCGAAGAGAGATGTAAGCAAGAATTCATTGTTTTATGTTGCAAGAAGCTTTGATGTGAACAAGCCAGGGAGCGATGTTAAAAATATTATGGGGGGTGTCTTAGGAGGGGCTGTTAAGCAGGGGATATTTAAACTAAAAGATAAGATTGAAATAAACCCAGGCCTTAAGATTAATGATAAATATGTGAATATCAAATCTGAAATCATCGGCTTGATGTCGGGGAATGATAAAATTGAACAGGCCAATCCCGGCGGCAGCATAGCCATATTAACTGATCTGGATCCTTCAATAGTGAAATCGGACAGCCTGACTGGGAATGTTGTCAGCATGGAGGGGAAAGCTCCAGAGGTTTTTAGTGATTTAAGCCTGGAAGTGAATCTGCTGAAAAGGGTTGTAGGCACCAGGGAAGACTTGGTTGTTGAGCCCATAAAGAAAAATGAATCTTTAGTGCTGAATGTCAATGCAGCCGTAACTATAGGAGAAGTTGTTGATATAAGCAAGAAAGGGATAACTGTCAGGTTAAAGATTCCTGTATGCGCCAGTCATGATGATAGGGTTGCCGTTTCAAGAAAGTTAGGAAACAGGTGGAGATTGATTGGTGTAGGAATCATCATTTAAAATTACAAATAGGAAGATTTAAATATAGATTATTTATCTCACAGAAAAACAAATGGGGGTAAATAATATGCAAGAAGAGTTTAAGTTTTTAGCTAAGTCCAAAAACAAGGATGAAGAAGATGAGGATTTTGATAAAAGTGATGACTGGAATGATAAGGATGATGACAAGAAAGATGATGATGAGGAAGATGATGATGAAGAGTAATTACTCTTCTTTTAAATTTTAAATAGAAACCTTTTTATTTCTTAAAATTCCTTTATTTTTACCATGGAAGTGATTGAGTTAGGAAGTAGCATTGAACTTGTTGACTTCAAGGATGTTGAGAAAGATAAGTTGATTGTTATCAAAAAAATAGTAGGAAACTTTGTAAAGAAATTTCAGGACAGAAATTCCGGGTTTGAAAGGTTAAGCCTTCATCTTAAAAAAATCCATAATAACGAACATGAGATCATAGGCAAGCTTAACATGAATGGAAACATATATCACTCCGAGGTCATTGATTACAATCTCTTTTATGCTTTGAATGAAACTTTGAAAAAATTAGAGAATGAATCAGGTTAGAAAGTTTTATAAATAAAATTCTACGGTTCTTGATTATGACAAAGAGAATAGGCAGTGCCAGAAGGAAGACAAGAAGCAAATTAAGCAAGAATGTCAGGAGAAAGGGCAAAATCAGCCTAAGCAGGTATTTTCAGACATTCAGGGAAGATGATGTAGTAAGGTTGATAGCAGAGCCTGCCTACCAGAATGGCATGTATCATCCCAGGTTCCATAACAAGGCAGGAGTAATCAAAGGAAAAAAAGGAGAGTGCTATGAGGTAATGATCAAGGATGGAAAAAAGGAAAAAATGCTGATAGTTCATCCTGTCCATCTGAAGAGGATATAAAAAATGGCAAACTTAGAAATAATAAATGAAAATTCATTGAGCATGCAGGATTTAAGGGAAAAGCTTGACAAGATAAAAAAAAGAGATGAAACACTTAATCCCAGAGGGATAAAGACCTATGAATACATCAACAGATTTGCAAAGAAAGACAACAAGGAACTGAAGAAAAATCTGGAGAAGCTGGGAATTTTGAGGTTAAAGGATAAACATATAAATAAGATAATAGATATATTACCCAAGGATATTGACAGCCTAAAGTCAGTATTAAGCGGCGAGAATTTAACGCTAAAACAAGAGGATTTAAGCAAAATAGTAGAAACGATAAAAAATGTTTAAAACTATTGGAGAAAAATATGTTAAGGAAGAGTGTAAAGGAAGAGTATGCCATAGTGCTAGACTTTTTGCCAAATGGACATCCATTCGATGCGAGACCGGCACATATAAAGACGCCAATAGCCCAAGCCATAGGTAAAGACCATTTCATTCTTTTAGAGTTAGTTCCGAAGAAAGATGTTTTTTTGCAACCCTTGGAAGAGGTTTATACAGGAGAGGGGAAAAGGGAAAAGATACATCATATTTATGGAAAGATAAATTATGAAAAATTAACACATACAGCCAGGAGCGAGCTGGATCATGTTGTAAAGGAATTGATCAAGAAACATGAACCCAGATTTATAGAATTCTTCAACAAGGCAGGGCCAATCAACATGAGAAGGCATCAGATTGAACTACTGCCGGGAATAGGAAAGAAGCATATGATGGAGTTGCTTGAGCAAAGACAGGAAAAATTTTTCGAGAATTTTGAGGATATAAGGAAAAGAGTAAAGTTGCTTCCAGATCCAGAAAAAATTGTTATAAGAAGGATAATATCTGAATTGAAAGGAGAAGACAAGTATAAAGTATTCGTTGAGAATTAATAACTTTTAAATGGTTACAGAATAGTAAGATTTATAAATAATTATTTAGTCAATTAAT
>JAGVZB010000030.1 GCA_018302915.1 Candidatus Woesearchaeota archaeon | reverse complement strand
TTCCTGCGGTGTTCTTGAAGGAGTTATTTCATAATAACAATCCACTGATATTTTGGAAGGAGCAAAAACTTCTTTCTTTGATGATTGTATGCTTTTTATTTTTAAACCTGGTTGACCATTACAGTCCAAGTCTAAATTATCTGTTAATCCATCATTATCATTGTCTTGGTTATCATCACAAATTTCTACTTTTTGTACACATTGACCACTTATACATTCTTTTCCAGGTTCACAAGATATAGGTGCATCATATCCTGTTCCTTGGGTATTACATACCTTATATTGGTTATTCCCTTCGCATATTTTTCTACCTGAAAAGCACACTCTTTGAATACAATTTTTAGTATTTATTCTACAATTTTCACATTTTAATTCTCCACTTACAAACCCTTCGAAATAATCAACACAATTTCTTGATTTTTCTCCAAAATTATTTCCCTCACATTCTTCATCTCCATTTATTGTTCCGTCTCCACAATATTCTAATGGAGGTTGTACAACATCAGGAGTGTCTGGTTCATTAGGAGTAGGAATTATAATATCAGGCTCTTCTTCTGGAACTTCTGTTGCTCCTTCATCTGCGGGTGATGTTTCAAAATCTTCAAAACCCCCTTCTTCTGGAACTGGAACTTCTGTTGCTCCCTCGTCTGAAGGCGAAGTTTTAAGAATATCCCCTCCAACTTTTTCCTTGCTAAATATTTCCTTGAAGAAATTGACGGCACTGCCAAAAAAACTCTTAACGCTATCAAGAACAGAATAACCGCTCAAAAAAGTATCAGCATAAACAATGGGAGTTGTTAAAAATAAAACCATGACAAAAAATACAATCACTTCCCTGTTTTTCATAAATTAAATTAAACAAAGAATTCTATATAAAACTTTTTATTTGATGGCTTTGTCAATGTCTTCCTGTGACCATCCCTTCGTCAGCAATGCCTGCCTTATCTGGTGCTTTGTGAACCCCTTTTTTAATGAGCCTTCAATATAATCTTTTAACCTAGGATCAACATAACTTCCACTTCCTCCCTTTGATCTTGGCTTTTTCAAAAATTTAAACAAAACAAAAATTATTAACCCCAATACTATTATTCCTATAATTATCCATAGCCAAGTTAAATTAGCCTTTTTCTCTTCTGCTATGTTTGGATCTGTATTGCTCCTGTACTCATCTATGTTGCTTATCCCATCACCATCAGGATCATCATTTGCATTAAATAACAATGTTTCAAAGTTTTGCATCTCCCATGAGTCGGGCAAATTGTCATTGTCAGAATCTGCAGCATTTCTTGGCTCTGCTTGACAGTTTTCATCTGTAAATCCGTCACAATTGTTATCCAAACCATCGTTGCATATATCCTGAGTTGGTTGTACTGTTGAAATGCATTCATTCCATTCACCATTCACGCATTCTTGGGATCCTTGCTTGCATATTCCTTTTAGCTCTGTAAGGCAAACATTCACCTCTTCATTTTCACATTCTTCTTCAGGAGAGGTTTCATCCTCCAAATCTGATTTTATATCCAAGATAGTATAATCCTGTATGCATGATTCATCCTCATCAATATATGCCTTTACATAAACAAAGTAAGTGTCTGTCTTTACCGGAGGAATCTCAAGAAGCAATTCAAACTTTTCCTGGTCAAGATCGTCTGCATTTTCTTCGGTGTATTCTATCTCTGCTGAAACTTCCTTAAGAATAATATCATTCTGCAAGTCTATCAGTGCAGCATTGACAGTTATTGTCCCTGATTCAGCTGCTATCAATCTTCCTGTTATCTTTAATTCCTCTCCAGGCTCGTTTGCCCTGTTCAGTTTGATGCTGTTTTCAACGAATTCAATTGAGCCAAAGCTTATTTCAGGACAATACAGGTATTCATTTATTATTACAAAATTTTCTGCCTGATTCTGGATGTTAGAAGAGCAAGTATCCTTTACCTTGCAAAGCACTGAAGATTCTCCAGGGGTTTCTCCCACATAGCATTCCTTGAATGAAACAATATTATTTGTCAATTTTGCTGTCTTTTTGTCTTCGTTGCAGTTAATTATTGAGTTTTCAGTCGATATGGAAGCTTCAATGCAGTCTCCTATGAATCTTTCTGTTGTCAATCCAAGCTGCTTTTCATCTGCACTCTCTTCAGAGGATTCTAAGATATTATATTCACAATCCACCTGTATTTTTGTATTTGTGTAAGGCTCGTCATTTGAAGGTGTTGCTTCAATTATTTGTATGAAATTATCATTGCAGTCCTTGTCAAATGCAGCCTTTATTCCATCCTTGTCATTGTCTCCTAATGGGTTATTGCAGTTTTCACGAGCAGGGATACATTGTCCCTGTCCGTCACAAAACATTGGAGCCAAGCAGATTTCATCATTTTGACCATTTGCAACTGGTGTCTGACTGCATAAATTATTTGTGCAAGCTGGTTCATAACAGCCGTTATCCGGACAATTTGCTGATGTCTGACATCGAACATCCTGTATTTTTTTGAAATTTGCTGTTATCACCATATTTTCATTCATTTCTATTTCTCTTTTGTTAACAGATCCTAAGATATTTCCAGTCCACATTAAGAAGGTGTATGATTCAGAATTGGGAATGGCTGTTAGTGTAACCATCTCATTAACATCATATCTTGTTTTGTCTGGAGAAATACTTACTGTTCCAGCATTTGGAGGGATTTTTGTTATTGTTAAAGTATATGTTGTGTCTGGATCATTTATACAATTAGTGGTGTCAAATATACAATTAGCATTACATGACAATGTTCCAGAATCAAAACCCTGAGAAACACAAGTTTCTCCCCCTAGTTGAGTACCATCACATTGTTCATTTTCTTCTTTTATTCCATCGTTATTACATTGAATTTGTTGGAAATTTGCTGTTATCACCATATTTTCATTCATTTCTATTTCTCTTGGGTTAACAGATCCTGATATACTTCCTGTCCATCTTGAGAAAATATATAATTCAGGATTTGGAACTGCTGTTAGTGTAACCATCTCATTAACATCATATCTTGTTTTGTCTGGAGAAATCCTTACTGTTCCAGCATTTGAAGGGGTTTTTGTTATTATTAAAGTGTATCCTATTTCATCAGGAAATTTACATCCCCCATTTTCGCATATTTTTCCTTCTGCACAATCTATTGGGGGGCCATATATACCATCATCTCTGCAGATTTTGTATCTATTATTGCCTTCACAAGCTCTTTCATTAGGAGTACATTCTTCTGCTGCTCCTGTGATTTTATAACAAGCTTTTATGTTGAATTCATTGCAATTTCCTAGGTGAGCATTGTATAAAGAACTAATTGAAAATAAGCATTGATAATCATTGTCACAATTTCCTTTTGTATTTTCATCACCTTCATAAGAAATTTCTAAAGTTGCTTCATCTTGCAATGGTTTTAGTTTTAATACATTATTACCATATCTATTGGTATATGCATTTTCACCCTCTATATATGTTGAGACATGAGTATCATCTTCTGCTATAGAAATTATTTCTTCAGTTCCTCCTACTTTTGTTAATCCATCATCACCCCCATTACAAATCTTGTATTGATATGTGTCGATATTTAGACTTGCATGACCTTCTGAATAAGATAATAATGGAAATTCCCCTTGTTGACATTGAGTTGAATCTTCTGAACCTTCATCAGCATTAGCCTCACACCTATCATTTCCGTCAATGCCAGATCTGGAATGTTCTATATGGGCATTTCTTTCAAAAGAATCATAAGTATAACCTTTATCCCGGCAGTATGCTGCACAACCAGGCCCGCTTGAAGTTTCACCAAATCCAATCAAGTAATCATCATCATCTTTGCATAAACAACAGTTATTTGTTATGCCAACAACATCTTTTTTAAACAAATTAATGAAAAAATTCTTTATAGAGTTCCAAGAAGAATCCCAGACTGCAGACGTTGTTATCAAATTATTTTCTTTTATCTTTTCTGAGCAGGAAGACCAGCATTGCTGATTATTTGGACATGAATAATCCAGACTGAAGTAATTTGTCCCTTCACCTTCTGAACAGCATTCATAATCTTTATCCGTGCAGGTATTTCTTGCTGTTAATCCTGTGTAGTTGAATTCTTCAAAGTAAGTAAACAATACTATTGCTGTGAAAAGAACCAAAAAAATAAATAAATGTTCTTTTTTTATGTGTTTGTACATCTTAAATTTCTTTATAACAAGTTATTTTAGCAATGACTGTAGGAATGGCATTATGTCCCATTGCACCATAATTACATGGTTGTATTTTCCATTTATTCTCATTCTCATTATAATCATAGTATGCATAATACCTATCTGATCTACATGCTGATGTATCCCCTTCTATTTTATCTATATTATACTCTTCAAATCCTTGGTCTAAACAAAATTGTAACATATTTTCTTCAGTTACACTAAAAAAGTAAAGATTATTATTATAATTTATTTTTGCATCATTACCTGAATATGTTTCTTCTATTATATTTGTTTCTTCTTCAGGAACTTCTACTCCTAACTCTTCCATTTTATTAATTAAATCACTTGCATCTATACATTTGTTTTCATCACAAATATCTCCGTCAAATTTGGCTCTTCCAATTGATCTGAATGGACCAGTTACTCTGAGAGTATCATCAATTTCTACAACACCTTCTGGAGTATGAGACCTTATTACATCTGTGTATAAATAATCATGAAACACCTTTGGATTATCCACAGCAATTACAACCAAGCTTCCAACCAAAACCAAAAACAAACCAAAGAAAACCAGATGCCTCTTTTCAATATTCAAACTTATTTTCATTTTAGAATGCCCTCCTTTTTATAAACATGATACAAATTTAAGCAGAGAATTCTATTTAAATATTTCTGATAAGCACTTTTTTATATCTTTTGCCGTTTTTACTGATATCATGAAATTTAATGCATTTAACAACATCATTATTTCTTCTTTGGCTACCTTTTTATTTTTGGGATGTGAGCTTAAAAATCCTGTGAATGTTGAGCATGGAAATTATGAAATAGTCATCCAGCCGGACCCTGAAGAGGGAGAGGATACTTTTGTCAAGTTTGAAGCATGCTTTCCTTATGTTATTTACAACAAGGATAATTTTGGAGACTCTTCAAGAATATATATTAGTTATATAGGAGGATATCCCTTCAGCAACATAATAAAATCAGAATGTCTTTTTAAAATTCCCAGGTTTTCATCCTTGGAAAATGCATTTGATATTGATTCTGTTTCTGTATCTTTATATGGCAAAGTTTGGCCTGTTCCTTTCTGCAATAATTTGCCTGCCTTCAAGGCTAATGGAATAATTGATGATTTCGAAGAAGGAAGTACTTATTGGGATGATTCATTGAGAACTAA
The DNA here is from genome assembly GCA_018302915.1 of Candidatus Woesearchaeota archaeon. Lineage (GTDB taxonomy): Archaea > Nanobdellota > Nanobdellia > SCGC-AAA011-G17 > GW2011-AR20 > JAGVZC01. Next base: position 456 of record JAGVZB010000030.1, on the reverse strand, counting down.
TATGTTTGATTATAATGTTCAAACTGTAGATACAAATTATTGCTGGACTACCTGGAATCTGGGAGATTATTCAAAATTAAAAAATCTTGAAGGAATTGTTATAAAACCCTTGGAATATGGCCCTTACTGGCTTTCTGATTATGAAACATATAGCAGTGATGAGATGGATAGTACTCATTTAAGACCTAAATGGACTTTTTACTGCAGTTCTAAATAAACTTTACCATCATGAAGAGGATATTTTTATTCACTTTCTTACATATTAAGCTTAAATATTTTTAATCAATGCTTTTCATTGTCAAGTAATTTAATTTATATTTCAATCCCATTCTCAACAGCCTCTTTTACAATTGTAATCTGTTTCTTTAATCTGTTAAATTCTTCAGGAGTATAGCATATAAAATCGACAGGATAATCCAAATTCCAATATTTATAAAATCCTAATGATCTATACCT
>JAGVZB010000029.1 GCA_018302915.1 Candidatus Woesearchaeota archaeon | reverse complement strand
GTTATTTCTTAGTTAGAAAGAAAAGGAAATAATTAAATCTTTCTTTATTTTTGAGCTTTATATTTAATCCTTTTTTTAGTTATCATCTAAAATTTTAACCCAAATCTTTATAAATATGTAAAATTTCCTTAATTTTGAATGAGAAAAGAAAAACGCACTTTCTCACTTTTAAAACAATAGGAGTGAAAATATCATGGGAAAAATACTATTCAAGGAAAAAGACTTAGTCGTACCTGGGGATATCCTGGCTGAAGGAATGGATTACCTGCCTTCCGGGGGATGCATCAGGGATAATGACAATATTGTGGCTAATCATCTTGGTTTAGTGAGCATGGACAACAGGTTTATCAGAGTCATACCATTGACAGGGAAATATATCCCTAAAATAGGCGATACAGTTATTGGTGAAGTAGCTGATATGAGCTTTAACGGATGGTACATCAATATAGGCGGACCTTATGAGGCTGCCTTGATGATAAGGGATGTCGCTGAATTCGTGGAAAAAGATGCTGACCTGGCTCAGGTTTATAATTTTGGAGATCTGGTCATAGCTAAAGTAAACAAGGTAACAAGGTACAGCAACATCAACCTGACAACAAAAGGGCCGGGATTAAGGAAAATAAACGGCGGAAAAATAATCTCTATAACATCAACCAAGGTTCCAAGAGTTATCGGGAAGCAGGGATCAATGGTCCAAATGCTAAAGGAAAAAACTAATTGTGAGATTATTGTAGGGCAGAATGGAAGAATATGGATACAGGGAAAAAGTACAGAGGAAGAATTAATAGCCACTGAAGCTATACTTAAAATAGAGAATGAAAGCCATACTGATGGTCTTACGGAAAAGATGAAAAATTATCTGGAGAATAAAAAATGAGTTATACAAAGAGATTTGATGGAAGAAAAATTGAAGAAATGAGGAAGACGGAAGCAAAATTAGATGTTATTAAAAGAGCTGACGGCTCTGCCATGTTCAAGATAGGGGATACAATTGCTGTTGCAGCCGTTTATGGCCCGAGAGAATTACACCCCAAATTTTTGCAAAATCCTGAAAAAGGAATTTTAAGATGCAATTATGACATGATAAGCTTCTCTGTTCCTGACAGGAAAAGGCCAGGACCTTCAAGGAGAGGAACTGAAATTTCTTTAGTTACTGAAAAGGCTTTGTTGCCAGTTCTTGATTTAAAACAGTTTCCAAATGCAGTCGTTGATGTATTCATACAAATAATACAGGCAAATTCAGGAACAAGATGTGCAGGCATAATAGCAGCATCAATGGCTTTGGCACATGCAGGACTTCCGATGAAGGATCTCATATCTGCAGTTTCTGTCGGCAAGGTTGGTGACAAGATTGTCATTGACCTGAATAAAGAGGAAGAGGATTATGAAGATGGAGCAACAGACATTCCTGTTGCTATGAACAGCAAGGGAGAAATCACTTTATTGCAGCTGGATGGGAATATAAACAAGGATGAATTATTCAAGGGTCTGGAAATGGCAAGGAAAGGATGTGAAGAACTTGACAAGCTGCAGAGAAAGACATTGAGGGAATTTTACAAGGGAGCTAAAAATGAATGATGATTATATCAAAGGATTGATTGAAAAGGGAAAAAGAATAGACGGAAGGAAACTTGATGAGTTCAGGAATATAATCATCGAGAATAATGTAAGCAAGAATGCATCTGGATCTGCCAGGTGCAAGATTGGAGAGACAGAGGTCATAGTTGGAGTTAAGTTTGATTTGGGAGAGCCTTATCCTGATTCACCTGATGAAGGTACAATAGTTGTCACGGCTGAATTGATTCCTTTAGCAAGCCCTGATTTTGAGTTGGGGCCACCAAGTGCAAAGGCAACTGAGTTGGCAAGAATTGTTGACAGGGGGATAAGAGAAAGCGAGTGCATTGACTTCAAGAAATTATGCGTCAAGAAAGGAGAAAAGATATGGATGGTGTTCATTGACATTTATCCTTTGAATGATGATGGCAATCTAATTGATGCTTCTGTATTAGCCAGCTTGAAAGCTCTGCAGGAAGCCAAATTTCCTAAATTAACTGATGACAAAGTTGATCATGAATCAAAAACAAATATTGGATTGAAGTTAAGCAAATTGCCGATATTAACCACTGTATACAAGATCAGCGGGAATTTATTAGTTGATGTAAACAACAAGGAAGAGCAGATAATTGATGCAAGGTTAAGCATTAGTGTTGCTGACGGGAATATTCATGCACTGCAGAAGGGCGGAGATACACCATTGACAATTGATGAAGTGAAGAAGATGGTTGACATTGCAATGAAGAAGGAAAAGGAACTGGTAAAGTTTTTAAAGTAAACAATTAGGATTTTTAACCATGCAATACAACAAATATGAAAAGGCAAGGATAATAGGTGCAAGGGCACTGCAGATAGCAATGGGCGCTCCGATGCTGGTAAAGCTAAGCGAGAAAGACCTGGAAGAAATCAAATTCAATCCAATAGAAATCTCCAAAAAGGAATTCAACAAGGGAATTTTGCCAATTACAATAAAAAGGCCAATGCCGAGAAAGGTTTAAATATTTTTTAATTCTAATATTTTTATAATCTGAACATATTTTAGATATGATGTAGAATCAATTTCAATTCATCTTTCAAGGCTTGAAGAATGTTTAAAAGGATTAAGGAGTTTAGAAAGCAGTTTGATAAATCCAACAGGTTATACATCTCTTTTGAATATGTCTTTTTTAAAATTTTATATAAATACAGGAGATAGCAGGTATAGAATTTTAATTGAGAGTGGATTTCATGATAATGAAAAAGCCAAAAAATATGTTGAGTTTAGAAATAAGTTTGTTGAAGAAAAGGGATTAAATTATGGGAATTATTGCATGAATAAATAAGTTTAAATAAATAAGTTTCTTTGATATTTTGATGGAAGTCATCTTTACAAATCATGCAAGATATCAATTAAAAGAAAGAAAAGTTGATTATATTTGGGTTGAAGAAACTATAAAATCTCCTGATATCACTAAAAAAGTTGATAATAAATTTTATGTTATTAAGAAGCTTAATGGCAGGACTTTAAAAGTAGTTTATGTAAAGGAAAAACATATAAAGGTTGTAACTTTATATTGGGTTTAAGATGAAAATAAGTTATGATTCGGATGCAGATGTAATGTACATTAAGTTGAGAGAAGGAGAAGTAGCAAAAACTAAAGAAATAGATGATAATACTATTTTAGATTATGATAAAAAAGGCAATGTCATTGGAGTAGAACTTTTATTTGTTAAGGAAAGAATACCTTCTGCTTCAGTTTCAGAAATAACATTTGAAAATATGATTGGTACTAAAAAAATTGCAGCATGAATAGATTTAAATAAAATAGTTTTCTTTTATTATTGATGGAAGCCAGCAAAATAAAGAATTCCAGGGGCGAGGATACCATACAGGTTAATTATAAGGGATCTATAGGAAGCGCTCCAGGCGGAAAATCAAAAGGTGTTTATGAGGTAAAGGATTTTAATCATGATATTGACAAGGAAATTAATCTTCTGAGTGAGCTGAGCGAAACACTTGAATCTTTGAGCATTGACACATTTGAGGATTTCAGGAAGATACAGGAATACACGTCCAAATTGGGCGGAAGCGCAAGGACTGCCCTGGAGTTTGCAATGTTTAATTATAAGGGAGGATACAAATTCCTTGATGGGAGAAAATTACCAAGACCATTGGGAAATGTCATCGGTGGCGGGATGCACAGGGAAAATTCAACTTTGGATTTTCAGGAATTTCTAGTTATTTCATATAAGGTAAAAACATTCAAGGATGCTGTTGACACCAATATTAAATTCCATAAGTTCATCAATGAAAAATTAAAAGGATTAGACAAGAATTTCAGCAATCAGGTTACTGACGAGGGGGCATGGAGCCCTAATCTAAACAACGAGGATGTTTTAAAATTATTAAGCAAATATACGAACAAGTTCAATCTTAGACTGGGTGTTGATGTTGCAGCTTCAAGCTTCTTCAAAGATAATCTTTACAAATACAAGGATAAGGAGTTAACAAAGGATGAGCAGATAGATTACATAAATTCATTGATAAAAAAATATGACCTTTATTACGTCGAGGATCCATTGCATCAGGATGACTTTTTAGGATTTGCATACATAAACAAGAAAGCACTGGTTGTCGGCGATGATTTGATTGCAACAGACATTGAAAGGCTTAAGAGAGCTGTTCATCTTCATGCTGTCAACGGATTCATTGTAAAGCCGAACCAGATTGGCTCCTTATACAAGCTGAAAGAGATAGTGAATTACGGGAAGGAAAATAATATCGTGCCTGTAATAAGCCACAGAAGCGGAGAGACGATGGATGTCACCATTTCACATCTGTCTGTCGGGCTTGAAATCCCAATAATAAAAACAGGGGTATCAGGGAAGGAAAGAGAGATAAAATTAAATGAGCTTGTAAGGATTGAGGAAGAGATTAAGTAAGCTATTCCTCTTTCAGTTGATAAATTTTTTTTTCATCTGTTGATTTGTAATTATTTTCATGTATTATTATATTCTTTTTACAATCTAAACATGTTCCAAGACCATAATATCCTCCATAAAAATAATTAGGTTTTTCTAATCTAACCCTAGAATGCTCACACCTCTTTTGCAAATCTTCTTCCATAAACACCCACTATGGATCAGAATATTTTATTGTATATAAACTTTATCACTCTGAAATAAAAAATACATAATAGAAAGATATATAAAAGAAATATAATGTTTAGTTATATAATATTTTAAAAAAAAGGAGGTGCTTTTAGATGGCATTAGATGGCGTAACGGCAACAGGTTCCTTAATTCTAAATCCATTGTTAAGCTTATGGGCAAGCTTCATAAATGTATTGCCGGGAATTGTAGCTGCAATAATAATTTTAATACTTGGTTACTTTGTAGCATTAGGCCTTGGGCATTTGGTGAGGATTGTTCTTGAGAAGGCAGGATTGAACAGTTACATGGAAAAGCATAAGATGGCCACGATGGTTGGGCATATAAGAGTCAGCCATGTATTTGGAGAGCTAGTCAAATGGTATGTGCTTATAATATTTTTACAAGCTGCTGTTGATCTTCTAAAGTTGGGAACATTGTCAACTGTCCTGAGCGGATTTGTCATGTGGTTGCCTAATGTAATAGTTGCTGCTGTAGTGATAATATTTGGTGTTGGAGTGTCACATTACATTGGTATAAAGATTGAAGAGCATACAGAAATGAAGGGCACAAAGTTCTTGTCAAGATTGTTAAAGACTGTTATTATAATAATGGTTGCAGTTGTTTCATTGAGCCAGATTGGCGTTGATGTAAGCATACTGGAAAATACCTTCTTGATATTGATAGGAGCATTGGCAGTAGGAATAGCAATAGCACTGGGAATAGGGCTTGGAAAATCAGTGACAATAAACGGCAGGAACATCATAAAGGACTTAGAGGAATTGATAAGACACTAGTTTCTTTTTTTTATTTTATTTTCTTGAACAGTATTTCAGGGGCTTTTGGCCTGTAGGAAGAGACAGGTTTATCGAAAGATGTTAGATCCTGGTTTTTTATATCCAGCAATGAATGTATTTTTTCGCATGTCTCCGGGATAAATGGCCATAGCAATATTGATGTTTTTCTTATTGACTCAAGGCAGTTGTACAGCACTTTTTCCAATTCTTTGCCTTCTAATTTCCATGGTTCATTCTGGTTGATGTACTTGTTTGTTTCCTGGATGTATCTCCAGATTTCATTCAATGCCTCTGTTATCTTATATTCATTCATCAACGAGGCTATATCCTTAATGTCAAATTTTAATTCCAAGG
>JAGVZB010000028.1 GCA_018302915.1 Candidatus Woesearchaeota archaeon | reverse complement strand
TCAACTTTCTTCCAAGTTATGAGCAGGTAATGAGAGAGGTTGAACAGGAATTAAAAAAGTTGCAATTAACTAAAAAATGAAAAAAGCATTTTTCTTTTCAATGGATGCATTCTTTGCAGTTATGATATTCACCTTGGTCCTTCTCAGTGTTTATTCTTTTTTCATAAATGTCCAGGAATTAAGGCAGCAGTATTTTTATTCAGAGGATTTGCTGGATATTTTCACAACGACAAAAATGGAGGAATTAAATCAGCTGGATGATGGTAACTATCTCGGGCAATTGGATGATTTAGGTGTTATTGACAGGGATTTGACAGTGATGGAGCAGATGGTTACATTGACCAATCAGGGCTATCCTGAATATAGCAGGTGGATTTTTCTTAATCTGACTTCAGGCTTGGTTGGGGATAGGTACGGCCTTGGATTTGACATCGGATTTGAGAGCATATTTGAAAGCGAGAGAAATGTAACAGCTCTTGTTGCAAGGCAGAGGTTTGTTTCAGGAATGGATTAGATGTTGTAGCATTCATCATGTGTAGAATCTATCAAGTATCCGCTTCCGCCGATGTTTGTCCTTGGAGAAGGATTTATGGTGTTTAGGTACTGGAAGTCAATCACAGAGTATAAGGGGCTTTGGAAATCAACAAGTGATTCAATCCCGCTTAACCCGGAATTTTCCATGTCCTCAAAGTTGCCCTGTGTCCTGTTCAGGAAATTTGGTGATTTGCCGCATTGGGCATAATTTGTGTCTGCCACATGCTCATTGATTTCGGAAGGAAGCTCGTATGTTGTTCTGTTTATTATTACCTCGCTGTCTGCATTAATGAAGTAAAGCGGATCCTTGAAGTTTGATATTGGGATGGCAGTCTTTATCTTGATGTTTTCATAATTCCATGATATTGAGCTGTCTTTGTTTTTTATTGTATAGCTCATTTCAATCGATATGTTGACATGCCATGGGCTGTCCTGGAATACCTCTATTTTTTGTTTTTGCACGTCTTCATAGTTGAGGTTTATTCCGGTGAAATTTGCCAGGAGGTTTATTTCATTCAGTGTAGAGCTTAAATTGTAGCTGACATCATCTATTTCCATCAGTGCCAGCTCAGGCCCTTCTTCCCCTTCTCCGAACCCATTCTTGTATTCTCCGTCAAGCATTGCATTGATTATTACATGTTCAATATTCCAAGGTTCACCTTCTTCAGGTTCACCTTCTGAAGTCTTACCTACATATTTATCGTTTTCATCCATATAATCCAATAAGGAAAGTATTGCCTGGTTGCCTGAGACTTCTATGGCTCTTGGGATGTAATCATTGTTAAGGTTTTTCACGAATGAATTCATTGTCTCGACATCTGTGTTGATTCTTTCTATGTTGACTCTTGTTCTTGAGGAGTATTGTATCAGAAATGCAAGCATTATGACAGACACTAGTATTACAGATATGAACGTGAATATGAAACCTCTTTTATTCATCTTCTTCAACCAGCTCTTTTAAGACTTTTATGATATTTTTAAATTCTAATTTGTTTTTTACTAAATATTCTTTTTTTACAAAAATTCCATCGTAACTAATTCTGTTCCTTATGTTCTTCAGTTCATAAATAATGTTGAGCTCATATTCATATTCAGGATGCTTCTCCTTAAAATATGAAATTAAGCATTCATGATTATCTGATTTTAATCCATTTTTTAATAATAATGCAATCAATAATTCCTTTATGATTTCATAATAATCTTCAGTTATGATAAAGGCAGTTTCATCATCTATATCTTGTTTTTCAACGAATCTAAATCTGGCATCACACATCTTTAATATAGAACTAATTTTATCTTTATCAATACTTATTTTTTTTATATGCTCTCTTTCACAAATTTTCCAATTCATTATTTCTTTCATTTTAATTTAAGATATCCATCTATTTTTACGCCATTTATTATATTATTGAACAATTCATTGCTTAAATTACTAAGATTATTCTCAAAAAATATGTTTATATTATGTTTTAGTTTATTTTCAAATTTTGACACATTTATTTTTCTCTCTTCACACTGTACAAATAAGTCAATATCACTTGTCTTGTCGTATTCTCCCTTGCTCATGCTTCCAAACAAAAAAATGCATTTTGGATGCAGTTCCTCTTTTAAGAGGTCTATTAGCCCTGAAGTGTACAATTCCAGTAGAATTAATTGCTGCTTGTGAATCTTGAATATTCTGTTCTGCTGATTTGCAACATAGCTTGGATATAATGTTTTTTTGTCTTTCATTAATAAATCATCCTTGAGGAGTTCATTTAGATATTTTTTTACGGAAGTTACAGCTATCTTTGTCAATCTGCTGATTTCTCTGATTTGAAAATTTTTAGAAGGTTCATCAAAAAATAACTTCATTATTTTTAATTTATTTTTATGTAACATTTTATGTACATCTATACCAATATTGTTACACTTATAAAACTTTCTATCTATTTTATTACAACAGGATATATAAATGAGTTTTCTTGGATAATAAAAAATGAAAATAAATGAAAAAATCCCTTATTTTAAAGTATTTCACAATAATATTGTTTTTAATCTTTCGAAATAAATTTATCAATATCAGCTTTTTCCTTCCTTTCCTGGTGCTCCTTCAGGAATTTGTTTAATTTATCAATTAAAATCTGTTTTAATTCAGATGTTAACAAACTACCTGATTTATAATTATCATGAATTTTCTTTAATCTGATTTCATTTTCTTCAAAGAAGCTTAAATATTGGTAGCTTACATCAACGTCGGGATTTCCGCCTTTTTCCTTGTGCTCCTTTAATGTTGCCCTTCCTCCGGAGAATGCATATTTCTTTATTTTATTTTCAACTTGTTTTGGAGAATCATCCATTGCAATAAATGAAGACTCATCGCTGCTTGACATTTTTCCTCCTCCTTTTAATCCTGGAAGAAAGATATGATAAGAAGAGCTTAGTTGCATAAATTTGTAATCCTTGTATCTGCTTCCTATTCCTCTTGCTAACCTTATATGAGGATCTTGATCAGATCCGACAGGAATTAAGACAGGCAGTGGGTTCCCCTCAAACTCCGGCAATTGAGAATGAAACATGTCAGATGCCTGCAATAAGGAAGCATTCATCTTTCCTGGGGATATCTCACCATAAACCGCCTTGAATTCATTAAAAGTTGCATACCTGGAGAAATTACTTGCCAGTCTGTAATATGCATTTGATTTTTTGTATTCCTTTGACCTTTCACTTTGAAAATAGAAATCACAATTTTTTGGATTTAAACCAATAGCAATATAATTTTTTAGATACTGCTCAATTGCAATTTTTCTTAATTCTTCCAAGCTTTTTTGTCTTGTATTATATGCCTCCAAATCAGCAGCAGCAATATAAATTTTAGCGCCTAATTTCTGATAAAAAACCATTTGTTGGGCAAGAATTGCATGACCTAAATGAAACTTGCCGGAAGGCATCAAGCCAGTCATCATTACAAATTTTTTCTTATTTTTAATAGCACTTAAAATTCTGTCAAAATCTCTCTGTGCAAAAACAATTTTTCTTTTGAATAGGATATTTTCATTGAAAACAGAAGGAAGTTTTGGCATTGGATTTATCCCGAATTCCTTGATTAACTTGTTATAATCTACATCACCTTCTACTTCCCATGGGGTAACTTTCATGTTAAAAGAAATAATTTTATTTGTTTATATAACTTTTTATAACCAGGTTTTTAATCTGGCTATGACTATATTTAATATTTTTGAGCCTTGATAGGTGCTTCCTATCCCAGCTTGGTTGTTTAATATAATATCGATTGAATCCCATGAATCTACGATTGTTCTTTCTGTTAATGCACCATCAACTACTTCATCCCTGCTTGCTACAACTCTTGAATCAATCCTGTAGTTGTCATTGAGGAATCTTGTGGTGTCCAGTTCATAAGTGTATGTTCCTTCAGCTTCTTCATTATTGTCATTAGTCCTTATTGTTGCAAACCTTCCTAAAGGGCATCCCACCTCATCATCTCTGTTGCATAAGTAATAAATGACGGCCCATACTCTTCCCTCTTGGGGATTGTTCTCTATGCTGCATTCAACATTTGAAATCAGGTCAATATTCCCGCTGAGGTCTTCAGGATTGTCGCCTGCAAATCCTCCTCCTGGGTTTATTATTGATACTGATGGCAATATAATTCCATCATCCTGGACAGAGCCTACTAGGTTATAATTATTCCCTCCTTCAGAGTGTTCATAGAAATCTGTTCCAAATGTATACTTACCGCAGTAATTTCCCTGAATATTTACATTAAATGTATGGCTACAGATGGAATCATCATCTTCCCCTATGCAACTAACATTAACACCCTGAAGTTGTTGTTGACCATTCTCAGTTAATTTATATAATTGAAATCTGTTTGTTCCGGGATAGCCATAAGCATTAACTTTTATTTCGATGCTGTATCCTGGATTATTTGCATTTGGGACATCTATTTCAACTTCATAACCGCAATCACCGCAGTCAGGATCGCATGGAAAACATTTGCCATAATTGTTGTCCTGGCAGGAGCTCCAGTCGCCATAATCTTCAGGGCATACACCATCAGATGAATAAGGGTTACATGTTGATTCATAGCCTCCGCATAATAATGCTGTTGCGCACTTTGGCGGAACTCCCGGTATTTCATCACCCTCTGCTGAGAATACAATTGATAATGATGCTAAAAATATTATGATATAAATCATTAATTTCAATTCATATCCCCCCACATAAAGTTCTAATGCTTACATCTTGAATCTGATTGCATAAGCTTTTATCCCCTGTTTGAATTGAATTTGATAGTAACACATTATCTTTGCAGTTATCTCTTACTTCAATATTTTCTATTTCATTGCAGTCCCCTGTGTTTCCTGATTTTTTTGCTTTGTCGAAGATGAATGAAATCCTGCATTCCCCATCATTTTCACATTTGCTTATGTCCCCGGAGGAAATTGCCCTGTTTGTTCTTATTGAAGAGCTTTCCATACTTTCTGGTATTTGTTCATTTATCTCTTCATTTATTATACCTGTTTCATCTGCCGGTTCAATGTCATTTATCTCCTGCTTATTTATGGGGCCGTTAAAAACGCTGAAAACAATGAGTATTGCAAACAGAATCAGGACAATCAAGGTTATTGTTAGTGGGCTCCTCATATTTTTTTCATTTGATTTCCTTTTGTGAAATCTTTTATTACCTCTCTTTTTCTTAGAAATATGTTTCATTCAGTAATTTATTAATCTTTTGGATATAAAAACTTTGCTAAAGAAAACATTTATATACAATCTTTCCTTGAACATGAATATGGATACAAACATAACGACTGCAGTTGATTCTCTGGTGAAATTGGTAAATAGCAAGGGCAGAATAAGCGTTGAGATTGCATCAAAGGAGCTGGGTTTGCCCCAGAATATAATAAATGAGTGGGCTTCATTTCTTGACCAGGAGGAGATAATTCACGTTGAGTACAAGTTTACTACCCCTTACCTGATTTCGAAAAGTGAGGAAACCAAGGGCAAAAAGGCTGATGTTGATTATGAACTGATAATGAGAAAATTGGAGTTTGCAGAGGCAACTCTCATAAAAGAGCAGCCAAAGGATAATAAGGTGGTCAAGCAGAGGGGTTATCTTCTTGAGGAAGTTAAGAGATTGATTCAGCTTACAAGAAAGGAAAAAATAACGAAGGATCAATTGGAGAGATTCATAAAATATTACAAGATTTTCAAAAAAGAATGATCAAGGATAAATATAATTTCTACTCGGGAAATATTCCGGTCAACATAATTATTGAATCAAAGAAGGATGAGTTTGTTTTAATTTATAATGTTAATATCTCCCAGATAAGCGCTAATACAGAATTGGTTCTTGACAAGATAAGG
>JAGVZB010000022.1 GCA_018302915.1 Candidatus Woesearchaeota archaeon | reverse complement strand
AGGTTAAGATTTCCTTCTCAGTCTTTGAGGAAAGAAATCACTAAGAATTCTGCCATTATAAGAGAGCTTCATGTTTATTCCAGCGCATTGAAAGTCGGAAGCAAGGGTGAAGGTTATCAGCATAAAGGCTATGGGAAGATATTGATGGACAAGGCTGAAGAGATCTGCAGAAAAAATGGAAAGAAGAAATTGATTGTTATTTCTGGTATTGGTGTTAAGGATTATTACATCTCTAAATTGGGCTATGAAAAGGATGGAGTTTATGTTAGCAAAATTCTGGAATAATATTTATTAAAACTGATTATTATATTCTTTATAATATACATTAAACACAACGGACGCACCGGACAACCGCCCGCGCCAAGTATATAAATTTTTTTTATATTAAAAGGATATGAAACTTATAATTAATGAATTTAAAGAAATAGGTGAAGTAGCAGGAGTAGTCTTTAACTATTCTGAAATAAGAGCATATATTTCTACTGTAAATAAAGTTGAAAAGTTTTTTAATAAAATTGGAAGTTCTAATTTGAGAAATATTATAAAGTTTAAGCATTATTTAAAAAATGGTTATGCATTAAAATCATATGAAATAGAAAGATTTTTAACTTATTATTCTAAAGTTAAATTGCCTTATTATGCATTGGGCCTATAATTCAGCGGTAGAATGTCGCCCTGTGAAAATAAGTCTTTAGAATGGCTTTTTTCAGGCGAATACAAGGCGAATGTCCCAGGTTCGAACCCTGGTGGGCCCATTAGTTATTTAATATTTTTCTTTATCAAATTGCTTACTGTTAGCATATCATCAAAAGTTCCTGCATCGTTCCAGAATCCTTTTATTATCCTATAATCTAATTTACATTTATTGAGATAAATCCTGTTTAAATCAGTTATTTCCAGTTCCCCCCTTGCTGAAGGCTTTAGAGTTTTTATGTGATCAAAGACATCTTTGTCATATGCATAGACTCCAATTATACAATAGTTGCTTTTTGGGTTCTTTGGCTTTTCTTCCAGGGAAATGATTTTATTGCCTTTTATTTCTGCTATTCCGAATATTTCCGGATTGGGGACCTCTTTTAGATGTATCCTTGCGCCTTCCTTGAAATCCCTGAAATTCAAATCGTCTTCCAGAATATTGTCTGCAAAAAGAACCGCTATGTTTTCTCCATCTGCAAACTCCTCTGCACATCCCACTGCATGCGCTGTCCCTTTTTGCTCTTCCTGAATTGTGTATGTTATTGGAATGTTAAATTCTTCACCATTTCTTATCAATGTCTTATATTGGTCTATATCCATTTTATTCACCACCAACAATAGTTCAGTTACTCCTGCTTTCTTCAAGGTTTCTATCCCGTAATAAATCATCGGTTTGTTGTAAACAGGCAATAAATTTTTAGAAATAATATTAGTTATCGGCCTTAATCTTGTTCCTAATCCTGCAGATACAATTACACCTTTCATAACAATGATGGATGGAGATTATTTATAAATTTTAGCAATATTTATATATCTTAAAACTCATTTTACAATATATGAATAAGGAAGAGCTGAGAAAATTACAGAAGAGCAAGGAATTTCAGAAATTGCTGAAGAAGCAAGAGATAAAGAAAAAAGGAAGGGGAAAGACATTAATCTCCATAATTCTTATTGCTGTCATAATTTACCTTATACTCAACAAAGGAAATATATTCATAATAATTGCATTGGTATTATTATTAATCTTAATCCTGAGGTAAAATGGGTTTTTTGAAAAGCATTGGAAAATTTTTTGCCGGTCTGCTTGTCGTATCTGGAATTACCTTGTTTATTCTGTCTTATTTTGGCATTTTACTTGTCAATAATTTTGATGTCCTTGAAAATGACTTCAACAATAATTCTAATATCTTGTTTAATGATTCAGAATTCAATGATCTGGAAAAATTATGCAAGGATAATCCCGATGATGAAGGCTGCATTAATTTAAAGAAAGAAATACTCAATAAAATAAAAGAACAAATTGACAAGTATGTTTATCATCTAAACCTTGCAAGGACATTAGGAATCATGACTTTTGCCCTTGGTTTTGCGTTATTTATAGTATCGTTGGGATTTATGGAAGGCATCAGGAATGCTTCTCTGACATCTTTTATAATTCTTTTATTATCCTATGTTTATCATAAATTCTTAATCATCAATGCATTAAACAGGCTTATTCCTGAAAATATTGCAATGATTGCAGGAAATTGGATCGTTACTAGCGTGAATCAAACCTTAAGCATGATTTTAATCCCAGGCGCAACCTTTTTAATATTAACCGTTGGATTATATATATTGAAAAAGAAGGGTTTGAGCAATAAAAATGAGTGAAGAAGATAATATCTATGAATATCAGGACAAGTTCCAGATAAATCCTGAGCTGCAGAAAAAATTCGAGCAGATAAAAAACAAGATAGACAAGTTCAAGAAAGAAGCTGTAAAAAAGCACAAGGAGATCATCGGAATTGCATTGCTGCCTAATGTAAGCCCTTTAAGGTTTTCAAGCTATATGGATGCAGGCGTTAAAAAAGATGAAAAATTAGAGGAAGAGAACAAAGACAAGATAAACCTGCTTGTTCTTGTTGATGACCAGAACAAAAAGGAAATGTTTGAGCTTAAGCACAACATAACCAAGTCTGCCCAGGAGATTGCCAAGGGCGTTGATGAAAATTTTCTGGTAAAAGTAAAGTTAATATTTGAAATCAAGGAAGACTGCTTTGATGGAAGATATGAATTCTTACAATTAATTTCTTTAGGGGCAATATTTTATGATCCAAATGAATTCCTGGCCGGAATAAAAGTTTCAGAAATCCATAAAAATATGGTCATAAAAAAGTTTGACAAGTATATTTTCAGCTATATTGCAGCCGGTTCCTTGTTCAGAGGAGACAAGAAAAGCAATGACATTGATGTTTACATAATCGTTGATGACACTGATGTAAAAAGAATGAGCAGATATGAACTGAAGGAAAGATTAAGGGGGATAATATTAAGCTATGGCGCTGAAGCTTCAAGAATTGCAGGGGTAAAAAAACAATTTCATGTTCAGACTTACATATTGACCGATTTTTGGGAGGCTGTAAAGGATGCACATCCTGTCATGTTTACTTTCATAAGGGATGGGGTTCCTCTTTATGACAGGGGAATGTTCATGCCATGGAGATTATTATTAAAGATGGGAAGAATAAGGCCAAGCCCTGAAGCAATAGACATGCAGATGGACGTCGGAGAGAAAATGCTTGAAAGGACAAGATTCAAACTATTAAGCGTTGTCGGCGAGGATCTTTATTATGCAATCCTTAATCCTGCACAGGCTGCATTGATGCTGTATGGAGTAAATCCCCCAACACCAAAGGAAACAATAAGCCTTATGAGGGATATTTTTGTAAAGAAAGAAAAATTATTCATGGAAAAACATGTCAAATTACTGGAAGATGTAAGAGGATTTTACAAGAATATCGAGCATGGAAAACTAAAGGAAGTTTCAGGGAAACAAATTGATGATTTTCTTAACAGAAGCAAGGAATATCTCAAGGCAATTAAAGGATTATTCGACACACTGCAAAAGCAAAAGGACAGGGAAAATGTCGATAATTTGTATGAAAGCTGCAATGCATTAATAAAAGATTTATTGAATGTTTACAAGGTTGACGGCGAGATAGAGCAGGAATTCAGGAAACTTGTGAATAGGAATGAAGTTCCCAAGAAATATATGGAGATTTACAAGAAAGTAAAGGAAACAAAATCAAAGAGATTGAGCAAGGCAGAGAATGACAAAACAGCAAGAGAAGCAAGAATTTTCCTTAAATCCATTGCTGAGTTCATTCAAAGGAAGAGAGAATATGAACTTGAGAGGGTAAGAGTAAGGGTTAAGTATGGAAATAAATATGGCGATGTTTATATTTTTGGAAATGATGTTTTTGTCATTGAGGACATAGATGCCAAGGAAAAAACCGTGAGCAAAGCCAATATAAAGGATGGAAGATTAAAAGACATCAGTAAAAGCTCCATTGAGGATTTTGAGAAATTCACAAAAAATGTCAAGATTCATTCAAGAGTATTCATAAAAGAGAAATTGGTTGAAGATTTGAAGGGTATTTTTGGAAAAGATATTGAAATAATGATTGGGTATTAAATACACTTTTCTATTTCTTTAATAAAAATCTTTGCATCTTGTATTGCAGTTACAGCATCTTCTTCTGTTGGTTTATACTCCAAGCCGTACATTGCTTCATGCCTTTCAGTCCTATGAATATTTAATAAATTTAAGATATGTAATGGTATTTTATTACTATATTTTTCTTTTAGATAAATGTACATTGCAAAATGACTTTTTTCTTGAATCCCATTTTTGTATAATAAAGCTCTTGCAGCATGAAACATTGACATATAAGCTTCAAGTATTACATATTCATATATTTTAAGTTTTAATACATTTTCAGCTTCATTTAATCTGTGTTTAGAGATTTCCAATGATCTTTTTGTTTTTTCTTTATCAGGTTTTATATCTCTTAATAATCTAAATCTAAAACAATCTTCTAATTTTGTTATTTCCATTTTATTAAAGGTAATTCTCCATAAAGAGATATTCCGTAATTTACAACTTCATTGTAAAAAGCTGTATCTTGTTTTGCTTTTTTATTCCATTCACTCCAACTAAGAATGTGGGGCGTTATCCTTTTTTTAATTTTTTCTTCAATTTTTATTAAAATAAGATGTTTTTCTTTTCCTATTATCAAAAGATCAACATCACTATTCTTATCATCTTCTCCTTTTGCTATTGATCCAAATAAAACTATAGAAGAAATATTTGCTATATTCTCTTTTAAGAATTCAATCAATCCAGACTTTAAGATTATATTTATATTATTAGATATTTTAAGTTGTTTGAAAAATAAATTGTTAACATTTGCTTTAAAATATCTTAAGTTGGCTTTTCTTTCTTCTTTGATTAAGTTTTCTCTCGTTAATAGATCACAATATTTTTTTGTTGCAAATGGACTTATTTTTAGTTTTTTTGCTAATTGTCTTAAATATACCTCTTCATAAGGGTTTTCTAAAAAGAATTTTATAACATTTAGTAACATTAATTCTTGCATACAATCGTTTTTATTTTTAAACTTTATAAATCTTTTGTTTTTATATAAAAACAATCGTTTTTATTCTTTTATTGCTATTAAATAAGACTATAATAACCTTATTCTTGAAATGTTAAAATTTTACATAATTTCTTTATAAATCTTTCTGTAGCATTTTTTCTATTTTGGCAATACAAGGCTTGTAGTGCTTAAATTTTGAGGTTTTGGCGTGGAAAAGTTTTTAAATAAAAATAACCTTTTTATGATAAAGACAGGTGATTTTTAGGGGTTAAAATTGAAATCAAAAAAAATTATGACTAATTGGAAATGAGCAAAGAATATACCGCAAAAAGCATAACTGTATTAAAAGATTTACAGGCAGTAAGGCTTAGATCTGCTATGTATATAGGAGACACTTCTTTTAGAGGTTTTCATCATATATTTCAGGAAGTTTTGGACAATTCTATAGATGAAGCATTAGCTGGCTATTGCAAAAATATAAATGTAATAATCCATAAAGATAATTCTATTACAGTCATTGATGATGGAAGAGGAATTCCTACAGATATTCATCCTGAAGAAGGGAAGTCCGCATTGGAATTAGTAATGACAGTTCTGCATGCCGGTGGAAAATTTGACAAGTCCACATACAAGATTTCAGGAGGATTGCATGGCGTTGGTGTTTCTGTAACTAATGCATTGTCAAAATTCCTTGATGTTAAAGTTTACAGGGATGGAAAAATATTTCATCAAAGATATGAGAGAGGAAGAAAAGTTTCTGAGGTTGAAGTCTTGGGTGACACTGAAAAAAAAGGGACAGAGATTACATTCCTTCCTGATGATGAGATTTTCACTGTTAATGAATTTGATTATGATTACATAAAGAAAAGACTGAGAGAACTGGCTTACCTTAATGCAGGATTAAGAATTTCCTTAGAAGATGAAAGAACAGATTCAAAAGAGGAATTTATTTTTGAAGGCGGATTAAAAGAATTTGTAAAGGACCTTAATAAGGGAAAGAATGTTTTGAGCGATCCAATTTATGTCAACAAGGAAAATTCAATTTCTGTGGAGATTGCAATGCAATATAATGATTCCTATAATACAAAGCTGTACAGTTTTGTAAACAATATAAATACTGTTGAAGGCGGGACACATGAAGAGGGATTCAGGACTGCCTTGACAAGAGTAATCAATGAATATGACAGGAAAAACAACATTAGTGACATAAAATTAACCGGTGATGATGTCAAGGAAGGATTGACATGCGTCATTTCAATAAAAGTTCCAGAGCCGCAGTTTGAGGGGCAGACAAAAACAAAATTAGGAAATTCCAATGTAAAAGGTTTAGTAAGTTCTGTTGTTTATGAAAGCCTGAATAATTATTTTGAGGAAAATCCCTCTGTTGCTAAGCTAATATGCAATAAGATTATTGGCGCTGCTAAAGCAAGGGAAGCTGCAAGGAAAGCAAGGGAATTAGCAAGAAGAAAAACAGCTTTTGAGTCAGGAAGTTTGCCCGGAAAATTAGCTGACTGCTCTGAGAGAGATCCTACCAAATGTGAATTGTTCATTGTGGAAGGAGATAGTGCTGCGGGAACGGGAATTTCTGCAAGAGACAGAAAATTTCAAGCCATACTTCCCTTAAGAGGGAAGATATTGAATGTTGAGAAAGCAAGATTAGATAAATTGTTCAAAAATGAGCAAATAACTAATTTGATAACTGCACTTGGATGTGGAATTGGTGAGGAATTTAATATTAACAAATTAAGATATCACAAAGTGATTATTCTTACAGATGCCGATAGTGTTACAGGAGATACACCTCTTTTATTATTTAATAAAAATAATGAAATTGAATTTAATTATATTGGAAATTTTGTAAATGATTGTATTACTCCTCAAGAATACAAGATAAGCTCTTTTTCAATAAATCCTGGAAAACATCAAGTTAAGAAAATAACTAATATTGTAAAACATCCATTAAAAACTAATTTG
>JAGVZB010000023.1 GCA_018302915.1 Candidatus Woesearchaeota archaeon | reverse complement strand
TTTCCTTCTTCAATCATTCCGATTCCTGTTGTTGCAAATGGCTCAATGGCAATTATCATTCCTTTTTCCAGTTTAAAATTGTCCCCATTGTCATAATTTGGAATGCTCAGGCCAGAATGCTGCTCATAAATGTCTATAGAATGTCCTGTTAAATTTTTTACAGGGTTAAATCCGTAAGAACTGATGGTTTGATTGATAACTTTTCCAATATCTCTTAATTTGGTTCCAATCTGTATTATTTTTATTGCTTCATTCAAAGCATCTCTGCTTGCCTGTATCAGTTCTTTGTTGTTCCCGACGGTGACTGCATTGTCTCCTATTGCTCCGTTAACATGAACGCCAACATCTAGCTTTGCAATGTCACTCTCTTTTATTGAAAAATCCTCTTTTACAGGGGAATAATGTGCAGCAATCTCGTTTATGGATATCTGTGCAGGAAAAGCAGGCTTTCCTCCTAATTGGAATATTTTACCTTCAACATTTTCAATGATATCTAATATTGATTTGTCTTTCTTGATTAAATTCTTTCCGTATTCCAGAACTTCAGATGCTATTTCTCCGGCCTTGATCCAGTCTTTCATCTAAAAATCTCCCAGTTTGCTTTGCTCTTTGCTTAATAAATCCTGTTTTGTATACCTTTTGATTTCAAATATTTTTTCAACGCAGGGAATCACCTGGTTATTGATGTAATAATCCTTGTCATAATCCCTGGCTTCCTTTGGAATTTTTGACCTGTCTCTGATTAGGCCTTTTCCAGAACATACTATATAATTTATCATGGAACCTTCTCTTATGTTAACTCCTCTTTCTCTCATTTGTTTAGCAACGGCTACATGAGGCCCAATCTGCTTGTATTTTTCCAGGTCCATCTTCAGTTGATTTCTTATTATTAATTTTTTCATATCAACTCTTCCTTCATTTAACTCTTTTATAACTTTCCTTGCATAATTCAATGCTTTTTCAAATGAATTCTCCTTAAGTATTATCTCAATGACTTTTTTCTGTGTTTCTCTTGCAATCAGGCTCCAGTCCCCTCTTACAGTTTCAAAGCCAATGATTTTGATTTCTCCCTTGGAATCTATCAATGCATATTTCTTTTTTGCACCGCTTGATTCTTCGCCTTTCTTGCTCACAAACAGGCCATAATCATAGAAATTTTCCAGCTCAAGCTCCATTATTCCGGGCAAATTTTTATTTACTTTTTCAAGAAAATCCAAAGACTCTTTTTTTGTTTTCTTGTTCATGAAAATGGCAATTGAATCTGTATCGCTGTAGATGACTTCAAATTTTTCTTTTTGCGCTTTTTTGATTACATCCTGGATGTAATATCTTGCCCATGCTGTGATTGATGCAGCGCACTCCATTGAATGATATCTGCTTCCAAAGAATCCAAGATAGCCATAAATAGCATTTGCAACTGTCTTCAAAGCATAGCTTCTTCCTGATAATGCAGAATCTTTCTTTTCTTTCAATTGCTTCTTTATATCATTTCTTTTCAATATTAATTCCTTTACAACTTTTGGAATGAATGTTTCTTTGGTATCAAAGTAATAATGCCTTTTTTTCCCTTTGATCTCGACTTCCGGAGTTTTATTTCCTTTGCTGCTGTTTAAAGAGCTTGGAGAGATATTTTTTGTTACAATAATGCTAGGATAGATGCTCTTGAAATCATAAACGACTATCTTGTCATAAAAGCCTGGCTTTGGCTCCATCACAAAAGCACCCTCGTAAGTTTCATTCCTTCTTTCTGTTATTGCATCATACTTTGGTCTGTTGGGGATAATCTCATTGTAATCTTTAGCTTTTTTAATGAGGTAATTTTCAACCAAACTGCCATAAGTTGCCCTGCATACGTCATAAATTGGCATTCCAACTAATTTAGAAAGTTCATTCAGGTTTGGCAGAAGCTCCCTGCATAATTTGTATGCAAGATCAGAATCTCTTAGGTTATATTCTGCCAGTTCTTTTATATCCCCGCTGTCCCAAACTTCGCTGATATCTCCTAAGTCAAAATCTAATTTTTTTTCTCCGAGAATTTCCCTGGCAACAGTATTAAGGTTAAAAGTATCTATCCTTAATCCGCCGCCCATTATCCTGCTGACAAACCTGTACATGTCCAGATGTGGTATCCCTTTTATTTTTGCGCTTGTAAAACCAGTCTTTTCTTTTTTGATAATTAGTAGAGACTTGTCGATGCCCAAATCCATTTTTACATCTAATTCATCCGCTCTTAATTTTATGTATGGAAAGTCAAAGCCGTCAGTGAAATATCCTGTTATGTAATCAGGATTGTATTTTTGTATGACTTCAACAAATTTCTCAAGCAGTTCTTTCTCATTTTTCACAGTTTCAACATAAGGGGCATTTATTTTTTTCCATGTTATTACTTTGTTGAACTCTTCTCCCTTGAAGGATATCATTATTATCGGATCCTGCTTGTGCTTTTGATGTCCAGAAAAGTCCCCGTAAACTTCTATGTCAAATGCAAGTATTCTTGGGTTCTTTAGGAATTCAGAGCTTTTTTGCTTGACCTCACCCTGAATGGATATTCCTTCGTCTGTATCTTCAATTATTTCCCCTTCAGCTTCGCTAAGAACCAAAGGATCAATTCTTTTTTCTGTCAGGTATCTCTTGATGTATCTTATGTCAGTTTCAGCAAGATCGGAATCTCTTAATTTCTTCCTTATGTGGTTAATATCCCTGTGGTGATCAACATAAACTTTTACAGCTTTAATCTCTTTGTCATAATACCTCTTGTTGACAATTTCTGTTTTGCTTACTCTGTAGATTTTATTTTCTTCTTTTATCCTTATATTTTCAATCTCTTTTGCTTTGTTTCCATTTTCAAGGACATAAAAATAAGGTTTTACAGAATCATCTATAATTAATATCTTTTCATTGCTGGTTGTTTTTCCATAGATAAGTATGTTCCCTTCATTGTCATAATCAAAATCCATGGGGTAAAACTCTTTCTTGGCCATGTATATTATAGCAATCTCTCTTTTATTAAATTTTTTAATTCCGGCTTGAAAATAAAAGCATACCTTTCATCAAAATATCCGCACCTGAAATTGCTTAAAGGGATTGAAGTCCTCTTGCTCAGCATTAATGAATAAAAGAACACCTGTGTTGCTGCATACTTCTCGTCAAAGGCTCTTGGCTTGTAGTCCCATACCCATATTTTTCCGTCCTCTATCCTCAGGATGTCAATATGGCCTGTCAAAGGCTCGTCTGAATTGAACATTCCGTTGAAATTGTCCAATTCATCCTTCTTTATCCATATTGGAATTTCCACAGCGATGGTCTTGTCATCATTTTCAAGCATGAAAACCTGGACCTTTGAATGGCCTGTTTTATACCTGTCTTCATTTATTTTTAGCCCTGTATTGCACAAGTCATTTATTTCATGCCCGATTATCTGGTGGATGTTTGAATTGCTTAGTTTGAATTTTAGCATTGAGCTTCTTGGACCCTTGAAGAAATAGTCATCAGGGCATTTTTCAAATACCTTGTTGAGATACCATGTCAGGCTTGGATAATTCAATGCAAGGTCATTCAGCTTCTTGTTATGGAGCCTGTACTGGTATGCACCGCCTTTGTGCATCAAAGAAACTCTCCTAATCACCATGAAAATTAGAAATGTAGCTTACATATAAGCATTATATTATCATTTTAAAGTGGTTAAAATAGAAAGATTTATAAAAAGAATTAAAATTGATAATTTTATGGTAACATTGGAAGAAGCAACAAATATTTTTAGGGGTAATCAATCTTTTGAAGAAAAGGTTGGGGTAATAGATCCCATAGCAAGACCAATTTCAG
Source organism: Candidatus Woesearchaeota archaeon (assembly GCA_018302915.1). Lineage (GTDB taxonomy): Archaea > Nanobdellota > Nanobdellia > SCGC-AAA011-G17 > GW2011-AR20 > JAGVZC01. Next base: position 3,795 of record JAGVZB010000023.1, on the reverse strand, counting down.
AGTTATACCCTTTATTGGATTCAGTTAGGGATGGTGAACTAAAAATAGATGAGATTGTTATAGGATCTTCAGGAGAAAATGCTTATATTATAACCACAGAATTTCCTGAAAAGAGTGAAGTGCCAATTTATAATTTTTTTAAAGTCCATCACACTAGACTTTCAATAGATCCAAAAGAAAGAGCAAGGGCTATAAAAAAAGAATTGTCCAAGAGAGGAATTGATTATTTTTGTATGCCTACTAGAACCTTTTTAGAGGTTATATATGTATGTATGGAAAAAGTTGAAGATAAAAAAAGTATCAACTAAAATTATTTAAATTCCAATTCTTTTCTATTTTTATGGGCTTGAACATATCTCAGATAATCCCCAAGAAAGAGATCTCTCTTGATGATTTGAAGAACAAGGTACTGGCAGTTGATGCTTCTCAGATGCTTTATCAGTTTTTATCATCAATTAGGCAGCCAGATGGAACTCCGTTGATGGATTCTAAAAATAATATTACTTCACATTTAATGGGGATATCAACAAGAATTCCTAATTTGATTGAGAGAAATATTAAGCTGGTTTTTGTTTTTGATGGAAAACCTCCTTCTTTAAAGATTCATGAGAAGGAGCAAAGAGAACACAGGAAGCAGTTAGCAGAGGAAAAGCTAGAAAAAGCAAGGGAAGAAGGTGATGAAGAATCAATGTTAAAATATTCCAAGCAATCAATGAGATTATCTTTCAAGATGAGTGATGAAGCAAAGGAATTGATAAGGGCTTTTGGTCTTCCAGTTATACAATCGCCTTCAGAAGCAGAAGCTCAATGCTCATTTATGGCTGAAAAAGGTGATGCTTATGCAGTAGCGTCCACCGATTTTGATTCACTGCTGTATTCTGCACCAAGATTAGTTAAAAATATTACAATATCCCAAAGAAGAAAGGTAAGAAATACTTATGTAAAAATAAGTCCTGAATTGATAGAATTAAAAGAAGTTCTTAAGGAGTTGGATATTAATCAGGATCAACTGATAGTATTGGCAATAATTATTGGAACAGATTATAATGATAAAATTCCGAGAATTGGTCCTAAAAATGCATTGAAATTAGTAAGGCAAAACAAGAATTTTGATAGCTTGTTCAAGGAGTTAAAGCCTGATTTTGACTGGAAGAAAATTTATGCAGTATTCAAGTCAATGCCTGTCATGAAAAATTATCAGCTTAAATGGTCAGAGCCTGATACAGAAAAAATAAAGAGTATATTGGTTGACAAGCATGATTTTAGTGAAGAAAGAGTTGATAAAATGCTTGAAAAATTAACAAAAAAAGAAAAATATCAGAAGGGATTATCTTCTTTTCTTAATTCCTAATTTTTCTTCAATAACCTTGATTTCTTTCTTTATTGGTTTTTCATAGACTGGAACAGCTCTTGCCAGCCTTGGCAGTCTCATGAATCTAAGAAACATTGTTGTCCTTGATAGTTTAGTGCTTTCTTGTATTGACCTGAATGTTCTAGTTCCTTTTTCTAATTCCTGAAGTTCTCTTATTATTTTTTGTTCCTCTCCCAATTGGATTCCTTCTGTTATTCCATGCAGCACTTTCTGTCCTTGCTCCAACGGCTCTGTGAATCTCAACAGAAGGGCAAGCTCCTCAAACAGTCTGAATACCAAAACAAAAGGAAATACAGCAATAACCTCAAGCCAGTATTTCTTGAAGAATAATTTGACATTCCTTACTCTGTAAAATTTAAATCCCAAATCTATTATAAAAAAACCAACAATGACATAATCAGCTAAGGATACATAAAGCCTGTACTTGTTCATGAAGTTATGAAATGCAAATTCTCCAACAATGATAAAAATTAGCAATAAGATAACATAAGGTATTGCCCTATCAAAGAAAATCTCAAGATTATGCAGCCATTTCCTCATATTAATAAAATTGAAACATAATATTTAAATATATCCAAATAAGAGGAATAATATGGTTTTAGAATTTATTCCGGCTTTGGTGTTGACTCCAATTATAGGATTGTATGAATTATTTTTGATACATCATGATGAAAATTTTAGGGGTTCTCATTGGATTGGTCATGGATTAAGTACTTTTGTGACAATATTGATAGGATTATTGATAGTGTTTAATGTTCCATATTTCCTTGAATTGACAAATTTAGCAAGTAAAAGCTCATGGTTGGCAAATGTATGGATTGTAAGGTCTTTAATAGGCTTAATAATTTTAATAAGGATTCATGCTCAGTCTGCTGTGGTTAAAACAACAATTGGCTCTTCTAAAGGATTAAAAGAAACATGGTTTCATTCCTTGATAATTGTAGTCTTGATAGTGACGGCACCATTATATTGGGTATTAATAGAGCCTTTGGTAAAAAATATAATTCCTTTGTAAAATGCTGCCTGAAGAATTACAAAAAGAAGTTTATCAATCCTTTTTAAAAATTTTAAATAATTCTATAATTATTTGGAAAAGTGAAAATTATCTTCCGCGAGAAACTTTTAATAATTTAGCAGAAGTTATAAAATTACTAATAAATGCAGATGAAAGAATAATAGAATTATCAAATCAAAGGAGAATGTTAAACGAATTACTTCAATTTATTGAAAAAAATAAAAATAATATTTCAACATTAATAATTGCTAGATTAAATACTTTTAAAATTAATATAATAAGAGAACAAAAAGATGCTATGATATCATTGGTTGATTAATTTAGTTCATGCTAAGAATCCTTGATTATGTACATATCTTTTTGAATAAACTAAAAGGAAATATTTTATAAATTATTTATTGGACCCTGTAAATCTTTAATTGTTTTACCGATTGTAGTTTTGAACCTGACCAAAAGGGATTTATGTGAAATCATGTCTCTTACCTTTTCAAATCCTTTCATTAAACCTTCACTATCCCTTTCTAATTTTAAAAATAAATTAAAAATTATATCCAAATTCCTATTACTATTTTTTAATCCAGAAAATTCAATGTTTGAATTAATGCTCGTGGAATACTCTTTAATATCCTTTAAATTACTTATAATTTTATTCAATTTTCTAATATCCTCATTATTTACAATATAACCATATCTTGATTTGATTGCATTATAATTTCCTATAATAAGTCCTTTAAGTCTATCTTTTTTAACTTGATCTTGAACATCAGATTGTTGATTACCCCCCCAAAATCTTCTTGCAGATCCTGCTACATTTTTAGGCAAATCTCTAATTCCTCCAGTATTTTCTATTTCTTCTCCAACTGCACGAGCAGAATGAGATAATGCTTTATATAAACTATAACCAGCTCCAACTAAACAAAACAAGACAGATAATGCATAAGCCAAAGGAATTATGCCTCCGATATCTATGGATGTTTTTTGAAAATTTCCGCCAATATAAATTATTATCAACAAAAGACCAAGATAAACACATCCCTTAAAAAAATGACCTGACTTACTTTCTACATCAGTTCTAGCTATAAGATAAATTGGTAAAATCATTACAGTTAAAACTAAGATTAATCCAATAAAATTACCAAATAGCCCTTCTACTGGACTAAATAATTTAGTAATAATAATATTAGGTATCAATGATGCTCCTAAAATTGCAATAACCAATGAAACTATTTTTCCATTTCTATTATTATTACTATTATCAAGTTTCTTTCCAATTCCAAAATTTAAAGCAATAAATAGAATAATTCCTAAAACCAGTCTTGATGGAATTTCATAATTCTTCCCACCAAAAATGTTTGCAAGAGGGGTTAAAAATCCTTTAAATAAAATATCTAAAACACCACTAATAGCC
>JAGVZB010000025.1 GCA_018302915.1 Candidatus Woesearchaeota archaeon | reverse complement strand
TGATTTTGTAGGTAGGCAACTCAACTTACGGAGAGCATATCTCTGAGGAAAGTCTGTCCACTAAAACTTTTGGGAAAATTTTTATCAAAGACGAAAGTCAAAAATAAAACAAATCTCAAAGATGAAATCGGCTGCTTATACAATAAGTCCAGGAAACTGGAGGCAACCGCTCAGAAACGAAACCACCTGCATTTAGAATGATGGTTGTGAGTTTTTCCGTGAGGAGAATCAGTTAACCACCTGACGTTTTTACAGGAAGGGTTGAAACGGCGAGTCCCTGCTAGTGCAAGTCCATTACGGATGCTTAGTAGAATGTTGAGAGAACCATTAGTGAAGGTCTTCAAGGCTGGAAGGTTCTACAGAAGACAGCTTACTGCCTGCCTACTTTCTTTTAATATACTTTTTTAATTCTCTTTCTAAACCTTTTAGTATTATTTCATGGATATATTCAGGATCTATTACTGTATTACATTCAAATTCTATTGTTATCTCTGGTGAATTTTGCTTGATGTATAAATATACAAGAGGATTATTTCTTGGTAAATGTAATAAATGATCTAGTCTTCTTTCTAATGATTCACCAATTAAATTAATGATATAATTTGTATTTTCTCCATTTCTTGCCGAGTATGTTACTTGAAATGTTTTAAATTCCGGTTCAAATTCTGACTCTGTGATATCCATATTTTTTAGTTATCAGTAAATGTTATAAACCTTGTTTTTAGGAAATATTTATGGAATTGAGGTGTAATAACAGGATTATTTCTGATGATGTTAAATTATGCAATGGGGCTTCTAAAATCAAGGGCTTGATGTTCTCAGGAAAATTAAAGGATAATGAAGGTTTGATACTGAGCAATTCCTCAAGCATCCATATGCTTTTTGTATTTCAAAAAATAGATGTTGTATGGCTCAATAAAAATAAAATAGTAATTGACAAGAAGGAAGATGTAAAGCCATTCAGTCTTTTGATAAAACCAAAAGTAAAAGCTGATTATGTGATTGAGCTGCCTCCGGGAAAAGCCAAACTTTTTAAATCAGGAAACAAGGTTTATTTTAGATGAAATTTGAATTTATAGGCGGTTATTCTGAAGTCGGGAAGAACATGACTTTGGTGGAAGTCGGTGATGAAACAGTTGTTCTTGACATGGGTTTATACTTACCTCCTGTTGTAGGTTATGAAGAGGGAGATCCAAGAGATTTAAGCAGAGAGGACTTGATAAGAATCGGGGCAATCCCAAATGACAACAAGGTAAATAAAAAAAATGTAAAAGGAATTATATTCGGGCATGCCCATCTTGATCATATAGGTGCAGCCCCTTATCTGGCAAAGAAATATGACTGTGACCTATTCGGGACAAAGTATACAATGGGAGTTCTTAAGACATTGTTTGAAGACAAGGGGAAAAAACCAAGAAATAATCTTGTCGCTATGGAATTCAACAACAGGTACAAGCTATGCGAGAATTTTTCATTTGAGTTTCTTAATATGACGCATTCAACGATGGATACTGCTTTGGTTGTATTATATACAAGATATGGAAATATAGTTTACAGCAATGATTACAAAATAGACAATCATCCTGTTTTAATGGAAAAAATCAATACTGAAAAATTAAAGGAAGTACAGCCTGTAAAAGTTTTAGTCCTTGATTCATTGTATGGGAATATAGACGGCAAGACACCTTCTGAATCCGTTGCAAGAGACATGGTGAAAGAAGTTGTTGAGGAACTGAAAGACAGCAAGAATGCAATATTCTTCACAACATTTGCAAGCCATATCCCTAGATTGAGGAGCATTGTTGATTATGGAAGAAAGTTGGGAAGGAAAGTTGTTTTTTTGGGAAGAAGTCTGCATAAATATGCGGATGTTGCAAAGGAATTAGGCATTGTTAATTTTGTCGATGTGGATATTGTAGGCTATGGAAATCTTGTAAGAAAAAGATTAAAGGACATAAATGAGCACAGAGATGAATATCTTGTTATATGCACCGGCAATCAGGGAGAAAAAGGCTCTGTATTGACAAGAATTGCCGAGGGGGACTTGCCATTTGAATTCCAGTCTGGTGATAGTGTAATATTTTCATGTAGGACGATTCCAACTAAGGAGACAATTAAGAACAGGGAGCATCTTGAGAAATTATTAAAGGAGAATGGAGTCAGAATATGGAAAGATATTCATGTTTCAGGTCATGGATTTTAAGCCATGGTGAGCCTGAAAAAGTCAAGGGCAATAAAAAAGTTGCATTGAAATTAGGCTATAAAGATGAGAATGTTCATATTGTAAGAGATGGGGAAGAATTGGTTATTTAGTTATGTTAAATATATTCTTTAGTATTATTAATAAAATTTGATATTTTGTTTCATAAGTTTTATCAGGAAGGTTTATATATAAGTTATACATAAGTATAATTAAAGTATAATAGAGATTAAAATGGCTATACAAGCGACCATAAAAAAATGGGGAAACTCAATGGGAGTGCTGCTTCCTAAGGAAATTGTTGAAAAAGAGAAACTTAAAGTAAATGAAAAAATACTGATAAATATTGTTAAAGAGGCAGACTTAACTGGTATTTTTAATTCTTTGAAGAGAGGCATTTCTGGACAGGAATTTAAGGATATGGTCAGAAAAGGATGGAAATAAAAACATTTTTTCTTGATACTTATGCTTTGTATGAAATAATTGAAGGCAATGAGAACTATATAGAATATACCAAAAATGTTGCCATTGTAACAACAAAAATTAACATTATGGAATTGTTCTATGGTTTATTAATAAAATATAATGAAAAGGTTGCAGATAATTTTTATGAGAAGTTCCTACCATATTGCACAGGGATAGAGGATAATGTTATAAAAAAAGCAATGACATTTAGAGCATTAAATAAAAAGAGAAATTTATCTTATGTTGATTGTATTGGTTATATTATAGCTAAACAAAGAAATATAAAATTCCTGACAGGGGATAAGGAATTTGAATACATGGAAAATGTAGAATTTGTAAAATAATTATTTAGCCTGCTTCATAAAATTAGTCAATGGCTCAAAAGTTTCTGAAATAATATTTCCCTTCATATCAATTTTTATATTCAATAATTTTAATGAGGTTGTTATCAATGTAATATTCCAGAATGGCTTTTCCGGATTCTGAAGAATAATTATCCTCCTGTTAAACTTTTCATCAGGATATTTCTTGTCTATTATTTCCAGGGCTTTTTCCTTCGTTAAGTTTATATCTCCCAATTTTAATTCATTTAAATCTCCTTTCTTGAATATCTTCTGGTTTTCATCCATACTTATCTTTCCATCAACATTGAAAGAAGTCATCGTGTCATTCTTGTTGTAGAAATCAAACTGGATTTTTTCATTCATAATTATAAAACTGCACATAAAGGAATCTTTATGCTTTAATTTCCATTTCCTGAATATTTCTGATGATGTTAATCTCTTGTATGACTTAAGCATTTTCTTTTTTCTCTGCCTTTTCCTTAACTTCCCTGATAAATTCATTTAATCTTACATTAAACCTGACATCGCCGTTCCTTGTCCTTACTGCCAATGCATTGCTGTCCTCTTCCTTGTCACCTATTGTTATGACGTAATTAAACCTTGATAGCTGGGCTTCCCTGACTTTCTTGCTTATTGTCTCGTTGTTATCATCAAATTCAACCCTTATGCCTTCGTTCTTTAATGCATTAAAGATATCCTCTCCAAATTTATTGTTCCTTTCATTTACAGTGATCACCTTGACTTGGTTTGGGTTCAACCATAGTGGCAGTTTTCCATTGAAATTTTCCAATAAAATTCCCATAAACCTTTCCAGTGAGCCATATATAGCCCTGTGTATCATGATAGGCATGTGCTTCTTTCCGTCTTTTCCTTCATATGTTAAATTAAATCTTTCCGGCATCGAGAAATCAACCTGAATAGTTCCGCATTGCCATGTCCTTCCAAGAGAATCCTTGATATGAAAATCAATCTTTGGACCATAAAACGAGCCTTCACCCTTGTTTAATTTGTATTTTGCCTTCCTCTTCTTCAGGACATTTTCAAGAGCTTTTTCAGCCTTGTCCCATATATCATCATCACCAATTCTTTTTTTAGGCCTTGTTGACAGTTCAACATGGTAACTTAAATTAAAAGCATTATAAATTTTTTCCGTCAAATCAAAAACATTATTTATTTCCTCTTCTAATTGCTCTTCTGTACAGTAAATATGTGCATCATCCTGTATGAACTGAATAACCCTAAATAGTCCTCCTAAAACTCCAGATAATTCCTGCCTGTGAACAATTCCTAACTCAGAAAACTTTAATGGGAAGTCCCTGTATGACCTTAATTGTGACTTGTAAACAAGAATGCCGCCAGGACAGTTCATGGGCTTTACTGCGAAAGTCCTCTTGTCATATTCCGTTATGAATATATTATCCTTGTATTTTTCCCAGTGGCCTGAAATCTGCCATAGCTTCTTGTCCAAGATTATTGGCGTTGAAATCTCGAGATAACCTGCTTTCTTATGCTCTTCCTTCCAGAAATCAATCAATTCATTTTTTATTATCAACCCTTTTGGATGCCAGAACACCATTCCAGGGGCAATTTCCGAGAATGAGAACAGATTCAATTGCTGCCCAATAATCCTATGGTCATTTTCCTTCAATTTTTCCTTTGATAGCCTTGTTTTTGATATCTCATTCAATAATTGCTTGTAATCATATTCTTCTTCAGATTCTTTTTCTGTGGAGAATTCCCTTGACAATTCAGCCAATGGGTGACCCTTGCATAATATTTCAAATGTCTTGTAATAGCCGAAAGGAGCCCTTGTCACCTTGAAGTCTTTTGAAAGTAATTTCTCTGTTATCTTTAATATCTCCAGTGCTTTTTGAGGATTAGCAAGCCTTGATGATAAGTGAGCATATGGATAAAGGACTATATTTTTTGTCTTAACCTGTTTTGCTATGTCTTTTATTTCATCTGATAATCTTTTGGAAATTTCCTGGATATTTTTTTCATCTCTTTTTTCAACTGCTGTCAGGATAACCAGGCATTCCTTCACTTCTGTTTCCTTGTCTGAGGAAGGCTCTGCATCCTTTATTGCTTTCTTCTTAGCCTGAAATTTTATATAATCACAATGAAGACTTAATATTTTCATAGTTTTAAGATAGTTAATTTATTTATAAAAGTTTAGAAAAAAAAGAAAAAAGGTTTTAAGCCTCTACAGTTCCTGAATAGGATCCTGATATTGTATGTGAAATATCACTTCCAATTAATTCATATGCAATTGAAATATCTCCACTAATCCTGTCTCCTTCAGCAACACCTGCACATACTATTGTTATTGTATTCTCTTGGTTGTCAATTGTGTCTACTGTTGAATATGTGCAATCTCCTGTTAATGTTAAATCGGCATCATCCTTGATTCCTGAAGCTCCAATAACCATCTGGTCTGTAGAACCTGCACTAACAACAAAATCCACACAGGTAAATGGTGCTCCTATTGTACAAATATTTGGAGTTTTTGGACTAAACACTCCCAAATAGAACAATGCGCCTAATGCTATCAACACAACCAGGATTGCCCATCCATAAGTCATTAAATATTCCATAGCAGATTGAGCTTTCTTATTTATCATCTGATCACCTCTCCTTTTTTTAATGATTATTTAATAATTTAAACATTTGTTTACTATATAAATATTTCTATTTAATTTTTTGAAAAAATTTAATTAAAATAACAAAATCAGGTAAAAATACGCCGGGACTGGGATTTGAACCCAGATACCCAAAGGGTCCGGATTAGCAATTTCACCTTAGGTAACTTTCAGTTAACCTAAACCGGTGCAATACCAGATTATGCGATCCCGGCAATAAGAACCAAAGGTTCTTTATAAATATCTAAGAATAATTTACTTTTAAAATTATCTATAAAGCATTTCTATAAAGAATTCCTGTGAAGAAATCTATTTTATCCAACCTAAATAATGTGAATCCTATCATGATAACAAGGATTAATATTAATATTGAAAGCATTACTTTTGCATAGAAATTATATTTTAGCCACTTCTTATTCTCTCTGGCCATTTTTATATTCTTCATCTGCAATTCTTCTGAGAATGAAATCCTATATTTCTCACCATCAGAATCAATCTTGTAGAATTTCCCACCCTCTTCAAAATATTTTATATCACCCATGAGTTGTAGTTTAGACAGATAACTTATAAACATTATTCTTTATAAACAGTTATTTTTTATAATATATTATGGATTTCATCGAGAAAGTCAAGAATAAAAAAGAGCTAAGGGACTTGGATGATGCTTTTTTAAGAAGAATAATTGAAGGATATAAAACAAAGGATTTCAAGAAGATAAGGAAGGATTTGAGAAGAGTTTATGGGATGTTCAAGAGTGTCAAGCATAAAAGGAGCAAAGAAGCTTATGAGATGATATTCAGGATAACCGGAAGGCCAAAAAGTGTCCTTGATCTGGGCTGCGGTTATTCTTCAGGATATTTTCCATTTGAGGACATCAAGTATTACTGCACTGACATAGGATACGGATATGTAAAGGAAAGGGGGTTTATATTTGATTTGTTAAGCGATGATTACATGAAACTGCCAAGAGTTGATGTAGTGCTTTTGTTCAAGGTTCTTGAGAGCCTTGAGTATTTCAAGAGGAATGTGTCCAAAGAGGTAATCAGGAAGTTAAGATGCAGGTATGTTGTTGTAAGCTTTGACAAGAAATCATTGAGCGGCAGAGAGATAAGGAAAAAAGGAAGGAGCTGGTTCAGGAGGATTTTGGGAGAATTGAACTTAAATTATGAAGTGCTTGATTATGGGGATGAGATATTCTTTGTCATAAAGAAATCTTAGAAATATTTAAAAGTTTGTGAAATACTTAATTAATATGAAAGAAGAAGTTAAAAGATGGCTAAGACTTGCTAAAGAAGATTTTGAAAGCGCTAAAATAAATTTTGATAATTCTAAATTTTATGTTTGTGCTTTTCTTAGCTAATAAATTAAATTTAGATAAAAGGCTAGTAAAAGAGTGTGATGAACTATCAAAAGTTTACATAGAAACAAGGTACCCTGATATTGAAGAAAGATTGCCTTATGAAAAATTTGATAAGAATAAAACTAAGAGGTTTCTTGAGATAAGCGAGAAATTATTAAAATGGATAGAAGAAAAGATATAATAAAATTAAAGGAATTTAGAAAGAGATTGTCTAAAGTGATACCTATAAAAAGAATGATTTTATTTGGGAGCAGGGCTTATGGAAAACCCAATAAATGGAGTGATTTTGATTTAATAATTGTCAGCCAAAAATTCAGGAAAAAAGTAAGTTTTAGAAGATCTTTGGGATTTTATAAATATTGGGGTTTGGATTATCCTGTTGATTTTTTATGTTACACGCCAGAAGAGTTTAACAGATTAAAGAGGCAGATTACGATAGTAAGGGAAGCTGTTGAAAATGGTATTGAGATAAAGTAATTCTTTTAAACTGTCTGATTTTGTTAATAATATGTTATACTTAATTGGTTTGGGGATAAACAAGGAAAATATCACCTTGGGTGCCTTGGAAGCTACTAAAGAATGTGATGAGTTATATTTGGAGGGTTATACTTCTGTTGGATTAAGCAGGAATGAATTAGAAAAAATATTTAGCAAGAAAATAAAGGAAGCTGACAGGAATTTTGTTGAAAGTTTTGATGTTAATAAAGCCAAAGATAAAAACATAGGTATTTTGGTTTATGGAGATATATTTTCAGCCACTACTCATGTTAGTTTAATGCTGGATTGCAAGAAGAACAATATTGATATTAAACTGGTTAACGGAGTAAGCATTTTAACTTTAATCGGAAATTTAGGGCTTAGTTTATACAATTTTGGAAAGGTTATTTCTGTTTCATTCCAGGAGGTTGATTTGGTATCTGGTTTGAAAAGCAATGGAAACCTGCATACCTTGTTTTTACTGGACCTGAATCCTAAAGAAAATAAGTACATAAATATAAATGAAGCCTTGAAAAGATTATTGAAGCAAGGGATGAATGACAAATTATGTATTGGTGCTGAAAGGCTTGGCTTTAAGGATCAAAGAATTTTTGTCAGGAATGCCAGAGAATTATTAAAAGTTAAATTTGACAGGTATCCGCAGTGCTTGGTTGTTCCAGGCAAACTTCATTTCATGGAGGAAGAGGTGTTGAGATTATGGAATTCCCGATAGAGGTCAAGGTAAGAACAAATTGTAGTACAAACAAACTTTTTCTTAAGGATGACAAATATGTGGTTGAGTTGAATGCAAAACCAAAAAATAATGAGGCTAATCTGGAATTGATCAAGTTTTTGTCAAAGAAGTTCAAGATGAAGTTAAGAATTATCAGGGGTTTTAAGAGCAGGATGAAATTGATAGATGTAGTGTAGAGAAAGATTTATATAACATAGATATGTAGGGTGTAATGATTAGTTAAAATGGATAAAAAAGCCTTTGATATTGCTATTAATGAAGAAATTGTTAATAATAAAAAAGTATTTGTAGCTCATTGTTTAAACTTAGGAATAACTAGTCAAGGTTATACATATGAAGAAGCCTTGGAAAATATTAAAGATGCTGTTAAGCTTTATTTGGAAGAATGCCCTGAAGATATGCCAAAAAAAGATGAAAAGTTAATGCCTCCCATGGCAACAAGATTATTTTTATGAAATTACCTATTATTTCTGGAATTAATGTAGTTAAGATATTAAATAAATCAGGCTTTTCTGTTACTAGACAATCTGGGAGTCATATGATACTAGTTAAAGAAGGTTTGGAAGGTAAAAGAACTGTTGTAGTTCCTAAACACAGAGAATTAGCAAAAGGGACTTTGTTGAGTATTATTTCTTAAAGTGGGTTGAGCAAAGAAGAATTTTTAAAGATGTTATAGATGTAGTGTAGAGAAAGATTTATATATTATTTACACTACATATTTTTATGGTTTTTGTAAGGGAAATAAAAAAGGGAGGAAAGATTTACAGATACCTGTACAAGAGCAAGAGAGTCAATGGAAAGGTAAAGAGCATTTATATTGGAAGGGAAGAAGTAAAAGACATTCATGCTCATAAAGAATCTAAGGCAATAAAGACACATAAGATTTCTAAAAAGAACCATAAAAAGGTTAGTTCTGAACCAAAAGCAGTGCATCATAAGGTTGATGACAAATGGATGGTAGACAGGATAATTGAGTTTAACAGACTTATGGAAGAAAGCATGAGTTTTGTAATACAAAATAAAATTGAAGCTGCTGCAAACCATTATAACAAATTACTGAATGTGTATAACCAATTAAGCAATCATATAAGCGATGAAGAAAAACTGAAATTATATGACAAAACAAAGCAAATTTATGACAGGATCCAGGAATTGAATATAGAATAAGGCTTATACTGTGAAAATACTGCATTTCTAAGGTGAATAGTAAGATTTATATTATAGTTTGCACCACTAATTTTAATATTTGCACCACTGTAAAAAAAAGAGGTTGAGGGGTATTATAAATTATAATAATTTTAACTTTTGTAATTGTGTTATCATAGCTAATTTTATACCTTATGGGGGGAAGGTTGTATAAAAAAACAGTAAAAAGAGGAGATAAGGAGTATGATTTTGATTATTATATTTATATAGATTATTCTGAAAATTTAGTAGGTTACACTATAATTCATAAGGATAAAATAAAGGAAATCTTACCAAAGATATCTAGATTTAGGCATTATAGAGAATCAAAGAAAAGAAAGGTTTATCTTAAACATATTTATGATGCTATTAAAAAAGAGAATATATTTTCTTATTTTTTGAAGTATAAACTTAAAAGAATTCATGAGAGTATTGAGGTTTATTCAGATGTTTTGGATTTTATTAAAACCCATCATTATTGTATTATATTTATTTCAGTGGATGATAAACAATATATTAAGTTTAAAAAATTGGTTAATATTATTGATGATAAAAAAACCAGAGTTGTTAAGGAGAGTGAATTAAAGAGAGGAACTACTGAATACCAATTAAGTTTAGTCATTGATAATTTTTTAAACATTAAAAGAAGGCAATTAAAAAAGTAGAGTAAGTAGGCCCGTCTAACCTACTAACCGCATCAAGTACGGGATTCGTCAGGACCTGTTCCTCTATTGAATGAGGAGAAGAAATAGTATATAAAACTTTCGAATATGTATAAAAAAA
>JAGVZB010000021.1 GCA_018302915.1 Candidatus Woesearchaeota archaeon | reverse complement strand
AAATGAAGAACAGATACAAAAAAGTAAGGAATTTTTAGATAAGTTGTCTAAAAAAGCAAGTTGACAATAATTAATTATAATGTTAAAAGATAAAAGTGTGTTTGTAGAATATTTTGGAGATTACCCTTTGATTAGAATATAGGACTTTTTAATATTATCCAGGGATATGGATTATAGCATGACAGAAATAGCGCAAAATTCCAGTGTTGTATGGAGTTCATTTTCAGAAATATGGCCTAGATTAGTAGAAAAAAACATAGTTGAATTGACAAGAACAATAGGAAATGCTAAATTATACAAATTAAATTTAAACAATCCTTGGGTAAAAGAATTGATAAGAATGGATAAAATAATAACAAAAGTAGAAACAGAGAAATTATTGCCAAGAAAGCAAAAAATTGCTGCTTAAAAAATATTATAAATTCATCCAAATTAGCATTTAAATGGAACAATTAAAGATTCCAAAGGAAAGGATTCCGGTTTTGATAGGAACTAAGGGTTCTGTAAAAAGAAAAATACAGAAATTAACAAATACTATTTTAAAAATTAATTCAGAAACAGGGGATGTTTTCATAGAGGGGGAGGCAATAGACATTTTTAATTGTTTGAATGTGATAAAGGCGGTGGGGAGAGGTTTCAATCCTGAAATTGCATTAAAATTGCTGAATGAAGATCATTCTCTGGAGGTAATTTCTATAGAGGGGTTTGCAAGGAATAAGAAAGATTTGATAAGGATAAGGTCAAGGCTGATAGGAACCAATGGAAAGGCAAGGGATTACATTGAATCATTGACAAGTACCCATATAGTAATTTACGGAAAGACTGTTTGTATCATAGGAAAAATAGAAAATGTCATGGTTGCAAGGCAGGGAATAATTAACTTGTTGCAGGGAAGCAGGCATGGAAATGTGTATGCTTACATAGAAAAGCAAAAAACTAAAAAATTTATAAACTAATCAAATTCTCCAACTAATATGAAAGAAGAGGTGCCCATTGCAGAAAAGCTTGCTAAAGAGCAGAGAGAAATATCTGTAAGCCAGTTCTTCACAAAAAATAAGCATTTGCTTGGGTTTGATAATCCAAGAAAAGCACTTTCTACTACAGTAAAGGAATTAGTTGATAATTCATTAGATGCAACAGAAGAAATTAATATTTTGCCAGAGATAATAGTTGAGATAAAGCAGTTAAATGATACAAGATTTATTGTTACAGTTGAAGATAATGGACCTGGGATTGTTAAAGAACAAATTCCAAAAATATTTGCTAAATTATTGTATGGATCTAAATTTTTTAAAATGGCTCAAGCACGTGGACAACAGGGTTTAGGAGTATCAAGTTCAGTTCTTTATGGTCAGTTAACAACTGGAAAATCTGCTGTAATAACCTCAAAGATTTCTAGAAACAAACCAGCACATTATTATGAACTGCAAATAGACACTAAAAAGAACGAGCCCAATGTAATAAAAGATATGATTATAGAATGGGACAAAGATCATGGAACAAAAGTAAAAATTGAGTTAGAAGGTTTCTATCAAAAAGGAAAACAAAGTGTAGATGAATATTTAAAACAAACAGCAATTGTTAATCCTCATTTAAATTTAATATATATAAATCCTGAAAAATATAAAATGGAGTTTCCAAGAGTAACTAAAGAATTACCTAAAAAATCTAAGGAAATTAAACCTCATCCTTATGGTGTTGAACTAGGAGTTCTTATGCAAATGTTACAGGATACAAAGGCAACTACATTACAGTCTTTTTTGCAGAATGATTTTTGTAGAGTTTCTGCTAAAGTTGCAAAAGAAATATGTAAAAAAGCAGGGATTTATGAAAAATCAAGACCAAAAAGAATAGCAAGAGAGGAAGTTGAAAATTTATTAAAAGCGATTAAAGAAACAAGGATTATTGCACCGCCGACAGATTGTCTTTCACCCATAGGGGAAGAATTAACACTAAAAGGATTAAAAAAAGAAATAAATGCTGATTTTTATACAACAGTTACAAGACCGCCATCAGTTTATAGGGGTTTTCCTTTTCAGATTGAAACAGGCATAGCATTTGGAGGAGATATTCCAAAAGATGAGCAGATCAAATTATTAAGATTTGCAAATAAAGTTCCATTGCAGTATCAGCAGTCTGCATGTGCAATAACAAAGTCAGTAATAAACACAGCATGGAGGAATTATGGATTGTCTCAAAGCAGGGGGGCATTGCCCATAGGCCCTGTGATTTTATTAGTGCACATAGCATCTGTTTGGGTTCCTTTCACTTCAGAATCTAAGGAGGCAATTGCGCATTATCCTGAAATAATAAAAGAGATAAAACTAGCATTGCAGGATATTGGAAGAAAACTAGTGGTCTATATAAGAAAACATATAAAATCTAAAGAACAGAAAGAAAAAATTGATTTGTTTGAAAAATATATTCCTGAATTGGCTTATTCACTGTCAAAATTAACTAATCATGAAAAAGATGAAATAGAATCAAAATTAAAAAAATTATTAAAAAAAGAACTGCCAACTTTGGAAGCTGAAAATGGTGCAAAAGAATAAACAAATAGACAAGTTAAGGGAGTTAGGTGAAAAAGTAATAAAAGATATTGACAGAAATAAAAATCCAAGCATTACAATTCCCATAAGGGCGTTAAGCAATGTTATTTTTAATGAAAAAACAAAAACCATCGAACTTGGAAATAAAAATGCATTGCGTTATTTTTTTAATGTTGCTCATTCAAAAAAATTCTTGCAGACTGTTGAAATCGCATCTATATTGAAGAAGGAATTGCTGGAGACAGATAAGCATGAGCACTTGAGAGGTGTGTTTTACATTGCAAAAAGAACCATACATGGGACTAATGTAAACATTGTTGATGAACAAACTGAGTCTGATAAAGTAATAGAGGATCTTGAGGTTATTACAGGATTGTCAAGGGAGCAGCTTCATGTTTCTGCAAATAAGATGGGAAGCATGGTTGGAAATATTGTTTTAATTGATAGTGGGGATTCAATAGACTGCTCTAAACTGGGAAAAGGAGGATATTCCGTACCTTCAATCACAGATGAGCTTGTTTTTAAGAAAATAAATGCAAAATATGTTTTGTACATGGAGAAGGCAGCAGTATTTGAAAGGCTTAACGAGGATAAATTCTGGATTAAAAATAATTGTATTTTGGTAACATCTCAGGGTCAGACAACAAGAGGGATAAGGATATGGGGCATACATATATTCTGTTGTTAAATATGGCTCCATTGCTCTTGCTCATGCTTCTGAAAGATTGACAATACCGAGTGTTAAGTATGTTGGGATAACAATGGATGATGTGATTAAATATGATTTGAAAAAACATTTAATTAAACTGGATGAAAAAGATTTGGCAAGGATAAAGCAGGTTTCACAGTATGACTGGTTTAAGAATAACAAGGAATGGCAGAAGCAGTTTAAGATGATGAAGGAATTTAATGGAAAAGTTGAAATTCAGGCATTATCAGCCAAGGGCATTAGTTTCATATCTGAAAATTATCTTCCGAATAAGATTAAAAATAAAGAGTTTTTAGATTAATAATGAAAAAGTTATTGATAATATTTTCTTTGGTTTTTCTTGCCTCATGCACATACATTGAAGAAATAAGGAATGACATAACTGGTGAGGTGGTTGTTGAGGATATAAAGATGGATTCGGGTTTTATGGAGGTTTATTTCTGCCCAAGGGATGATTGCGAGGGTAAACTTATTAATTTGACCGAATCTTCGGGAAAAATTCATTGTGCTTTGTTTGAACTGAACCTGAAAAATCTGATGGACTCTTTTGAAGGAAAGGATTATTTCATTGTTGTGGATAATAATAATTATGAAAAAGTTTCTTCATTGAAGAATGTTAAGGCAGACAACAGGAATGTGCTGATGCACAATAAATTCTGCATTTTTGATGATAAGATAATATCTACAGGCTCTTTTAACCCGACAGTGAATGGAAATGAGAAAAATAACAATAATTTGATAATAATTAATTCAAAATACCTGGCAGAAAATTACGAGGAAGAATTCCAGAGTTTTATGAATGATGATTTTGGGAGGGATGCCCAGGTGAAATATCCCAAGGTTATCTTGAACAATGAAATCCTTATTGAAAATTATTTCTGTCCAGAGGATAATTGCGAGCAACATGTTTATGATGTAATTTCCAAGGCAAAGGAAAGGATTTATTTCATGACATTCTCGTTTACATCAGATAAATTAGGTGATTTAATAATTGAAAAGTCAAAGGATATTGAAGTTAAGGGGATATTTGAGAACTTCCAGTCAAGCACCGAATATTCAGAATTGAACAAAATGAAAAAGTTAAGTGTGATAACAGACAATAATCCTAATTTCATGCATCATAAAGTATTCATTGTTGATGACATTGTTGTTCTTGGAAGTTATAACCCAACATCTTCAGGGAATGCAAAGAATGATGAAAATATCTTAATTATTTATGATAAAAATCTTGCTGATAAATTTTTAGAGGAATTTGATTATATCTGGAGGCTTTAATAGTAAGCTTTTTAAGTTAAATTCTGAGTGTTATTTCTAAGCCTGAGTAGCTCAGCCTGGTAGAGCACACGAACTTTGTTGAAAATTTAGCTTGGTTGTGAAGCTGTTATCCAGCTGGCAGAGACCGTGCGGTCGCAAGTTCAAATCTTGCCTCAGGCGTTATATTTATAAAATAAATTTCTTCTAAGATGGATATGGGGCGGTAGCTCAATCTGGGAGAGCACACGACTGAAGCTCGTGATGTTGTGGGTCCAAATCCCGCTCGCCCCATCCAAAACATTTATTAAAACAGGATATTTACTAATTATGAGGTGATTTAATGCCCAAAAAACAAAGTTTGAAAAATCTGTTGAATAATATTCCTTCTCCTACAACAGGACATACAAAAATAATAACTGTTTTGTTTGCTGTTTTGATGTTCTCGGTATTCCTTTATCTCGGGGTTATTACATACACTGGCCTGACAATAAATGAGATGAATGAGCCAAGGATAAATATCATGCAGAATCAGAACATCTTGATTAGCAACCAGTTTGAAATTCTTGAGGTGGAAAAAGCCCAGGATTCAGTTATTGACATTACCTTGGAGAGCGATAACCTGATTAATATTTTTGCAGAAATAGACGATTGTGATTATTGGAAAAATGGTCAGGATAGGGATAAAGTAGTATTGTATTCTGTTAATGGAATAAAAGATGGTAATTTCAGGATTGGAGATCCATCTGAAAATACAATGCAGCAGCTGGATTTGTACAAAACAGATTATTTATGCTTGATATTCATAAACAGGGAATTCCCTAGATTAGGAAATTTAAATATTCAGTATAAGGAAGAAGCTGGCAGATGGAGGGTGGTATAATGAATAAAAGAGGTGCTCTTGAATTATCTATGAACACGATTATCATAATTGTTATTGGTGTTGTTCTTTTATCCCTGGGTTTGATATTCGTCAGGGGGATATTTTCACAGACTACTGATCTAAGCGATAAGGTTTTTGCCGATGCAAATAAGCAGCTGGATGATTTGGGAGGAAGTGTTAGCAGCGCATTGGTGGTATCTCCAGAGACAGTAAGAATTGATTCAGGAAAAACTTCTGGATTTGTTGTTCAGGTGACTAATTTGGAGGAAGGTCAGACTTATTCCGGATTGACAGGAACATTGCAGGCTTTGGGTCAGGGGATAACATGTACATTTACAGACGGTGCATCTCAAAAAGTAATAAGGACGTTGATTCCAGGAGCAGAAGACAGGTTGCAGGTTCTTGTTAAATCACAAAAAGGCTCTTTGGGCACAAAGACATGCAAGTTTACATTGAATGGTCTGACAAACACAGTATTTGACAATGAAGTGGAGGCAATTGTTGTAGTTT
Source organism: Candidatus Woesearchaeota archaeon (assembly GCA_018302915.1). Classification (GTDB taxonomy): domain Archaea; phylum Nanobdellota; class Nanobdellia; order SCGC-AAA011-G17; family GW2011-AR20; genus JAGVZC01. Next base: position 10,704 of record JAGVZB010000021.1, on the reverse strand, counting down.
CATAAGTTATTTAAATTAACTTTTCTTTCTTTTTATATGATTAAATTACACAATACAAGATTACAGAAACATTTATATATCAAATGATATAATTATATAACATATGATACAAAATTATAGCAGATATAAATTATTGCAGGAATTTTTTGACTTTCCAAAAAAGGACTTTCAAATAAGAGAATTGTCTAGGAGAATAAAATTAGCTCAGATATCAGTGACAAACCATTTGAAATCATTATTAAGAGAAAATCTGATTACTAAAGAAAAGAAGTATATCTATCCAAGTTTTAGAGCCAATATTAATAATGAAATGTTTAAGTTATTAAAAAAACAAAATCTTTTGTTTAGGATAAAAACTTTGGGTTTAACTGATTTTTTAGAGGAAAAATTTAAACCGAATTGTATCATCTTATTTGGTTCAGCTTCAAGAGGAGAAGATACAGAAAATAGTGATGTAGATTTATTCATTCAATCAAAAGAATTAGATTTAAACTTAATAAAATATGAAAAACTGTTAAATAGAAAAATTAATTTATTATTTGAACCAAATATAAAGAATTTAAATAAGGAGTTATTAAATAATTTAATAAATGGTGAGAAATTATATGGTTATTTTATGGTGTTTTGAATGAAAGAATGGGATGAAAATTTAAATGAAATAAGCAAGGTGGTTAAAGACAAAGAAAAAGCCAAATCATTATTAAAGCTTGTAGAGTTAAGGGAAAAAAATGTTAAAAGTTTGGATAAGAATGAATTTATCACATTAATAATAGAAGATTATTATGAAATAATAAAAGAATTAATAACTGCTGTAATGTCTGTTGATGGATACAAATCTTTAAGTCATGAATTATTGGTTGGTTATCTTGCTAAATTCTATAAGGAGTTTTCGATGTTTGAAATAAATATAATTGATCAATTAAGAAGAGCTAGAAATGACATTGCTTATCGAGGTGTAATGATTAGGTTGGAATATCTGGAAAGAAATGAAAAAAGCATATTAAAAATAATACAAAAATTAAAAAATATTGTTAATATAAAAATAAAGTAGGATATATGGAACTAAGGTTGTACAATACACAAACTAGAAAGAAAGAATTATTCAGGCCTATAAAATCCAATGGTGTTGGTTTTTACAGTTGCGGACCTACAATTTACTGGTACCAGCACATTGGAAACATGAGGACTTATATATTCAATGATATCCTGAAAAGAGTTCTTCTTTACAACAAATTCAAGGTAAAGCATGTTATGAATTACACTGATGTGGGCCATCTGACTTCTGACGAGGATACAGGGGAAGACAAAATAGAAAAAGCAGCAAAGAAGGAAGGAAAGACAGCAAGGGAAATAACAGATTATTATTCAAAAGTATTTGAGCAGGATTGCAAGAAGTTAAACATAATAAAACCAAGCATCATTGCCAGGGCAACAGACAACATCAAAGAACAGATTAATTTAATCAATGTTTTAACAAAAAAGCATTATACATACAAGACATCTGACGGAATTTATTTTGATACTTCTAAATTAAAAGATTATGGTAAACTGGCAAAATTAAACATAAAAGAATTGCAGGAAGGAAAGAGAATAGGCATTAAAGAAAAAAGGAACAAGACGGATTTTGCCTTGTGGAAATTTTCTGAAGAGCCGGGAGTAAGGCAGCAGGAATGGGATTTTGAAGGTAAGAAAGGATATCCTGGATGGCATATTGAGTGTTCTGCCATGTCTTCAAAATATTTGGGAAAGCAGTTTGATATTCATACTGGAGGAAGGGAGCATATTCCGGTTCATCATACAAATGAAATTGCGCAGTCAGAGGCTGCATTTGGAAAAAAACCATGGGTGAAATATTGGCTGCATGCAGAATGGCTTACATTCAAGGGCAAAAAAATATCCAAGTCCACTGGAGGTCTTTATACAATATCAGAACTGGAAAGGCAGGGATTTGATCCTCTGGACTTTAGATATTTGACATTAACAACAATTTACAGGAAAAGATTAAATTTTGATATGGAATCACTGAAATCAGCAAGAATATCATTTGAAAAATTAAAAAATATTATTCTTGAATTAAAAAACAAGAAAAATTCAAAAGGGGATGTCAAGCAATACAATAAAAAATTCCTGGAGGCAGTAAATGATGATTTGAATGTTCCTAAGGGATTATCAATACTATGGCAGGTGTTAAGGGATAACAAAATAGGAAGCAGGAAAAAATATTCATTGGCTTTAAAATTTGACAAAGTGCTTGGATTAAATCTAAAAAATGTTAGAAAGGAAATAATTCCTAGAAGATTGAAGGAATGGAAAAAATCTGATGAAATAAGGGAAGCAATAAGGAAGAAAGGTTATCAAGTTGAGGATACTTCTGAAGGGTATAAGATAAAGAAATCTTTATAAACCCACACCATAAACAAAATTTGTGCTATTGAAAATAGCCGCTCTAGTATCGCAAGATACGAAATAAGATGGCAACTATATACGAGGCAAACACACAGGAATTGATAAAAAAGGCAGCTGAAGCTTTAAAGGAAAAAATAAAAGCCCCTGAATGGAGCAAGTTTGTAAAGACAGGAGTGTCTAGGGAAAGGCCGCCTGTTGATGGGGATTGGTGGTATATGAGGGCTGCTTCAGTATTAAGAAAGGTATATTTGAGGGGGCCTATAGGCACAAATAAGCTGAAAGTAAAATACAGTGGAAGAAAAAATCGTGGATATGTTCCTGAAAAAACATTTTCTGGTTCTGGAAAAATAATAAGGACAATTTTACAACAACTTGAATCAATAGAGTTCATAAAGAAGGCAGAGAAAGGAGTTCACAAGGGAAGAATGATAACTCCAAAGGGTAAATCTTTCCTTGACAAACTTTCAAAATGAGCAGATACATTCACCTGGCAAAAAAACTAAGGTTGGCAAAGAGAGGAAGGCAGACTAGATGGGCTCCTTACTGGACTTCACTGAAAAAATATGGCAAGTCAAAAAAAGTTCATCCGGGAAGGCATACCAAGGTAAAAAGGCACTGGAGAAGGACTAAAACCAAGGCATAAAAATGGAAAGGCTTTATACAATCCCATTAAGAAAAGAATTTTCAAAGGCTCCTAATTACAAAAGGACTTCTAGGGCCATTACAGCAATAAGAGATTTCATAAAAAAACATATGAAAAATGAAAACGTAAAGATTGGAAAACATCTTAATCTTGAGATGTGGAAGCATGGAAGAAAAAATCCTCCGCCAAGAATAAAGGTAAAGGCTGTAGTGGAAAAAATAAAGGAAAAAGACAGGGAAATTGAGTATGTCATAGTTGAACTGCCTCATGTTAAGATAGAATTGCCGAAGAAGGAAAAGAAGAAGGAAAAGCCTAAGGAAGAAACAATAGAGGCAAAGGTTGATGAGCACAAGGTTGAGGAGGAAAAAGAAAAGAAGGAAGTTTTGCAGAAAGAAATGCCAAAGGAAAAACCAAAGGAGATTCCTGGAAAGCCGAGAAAAGAGCACGATATAAGGCAAAAGCCGATGATAATTGGAAGAACAAGTAAAAAGTAATTTAAATTCTAATTATTTCTTATAATCATGAATAAACTACCCTTTGAAAATGTTAAGAGAGAAATTTTAGTGAAGAAAGAATTTGAGACTGATTGGGATTATGGACAGGACCCGAATAAGAGAAAGACTGAGGAATTGATAAATTATGGGATTGTAAACTTGAATAAGCCAAGTGGTCCAACATCACATCAGGTTTCGGATTATGTCCAGAAGATTCTTTATATTAATAAATCTGGTCATTCAGGCACATTAGATCCTGGTGTTACCGGAGTATTGCCGATAGCACTTGGAAAAGCAACAAGGATAGTTCAGACTTTATTGACGGCAGGAAAAGAATATGTCTGCTTGATGTATTTGCACAAGGAAGTTTCTGAAAAAGAGATCAATGAAGCAGTAAAAAAATTCACAGGAAAGATAAAGCAACTGCCTCCTATAAAATCAGCAGTAAAAAGAAGATTAAGAACCAGGGAAGTTTATTATGTGGAGATAATGGAGATAGAAGACAGGGAAGTTTTATTCAGGATAGGATGCCAGGCAGGAACATACATAAGAAAATGGGTGGATGATTTTGGTAAATTTTTAGGTGTGGGTGCGCATATGCAGCAGTTAATTCGTACAAAAGCTGGACCGTTCAGTGATAGCTCCTGGCATTCTTTGCATGACTTGAAAGATGCTTATGAATTTTATAAGGAGGGAGATGAAAATGAATTAAGGAAGATAATATTGCCCATAGAGGAAGCTGTGATGCATTTGCCTAAAGTCTGGGTTGTTGACAGTGCAGTGGATTCTATATGTCATGGAGCTTCTTTGAGCATCCCTGGAATATCCAGATTAAATAATTTCAAGGAAGATGAAACAATTGCAATAATGACTTTGAAGGATGAACTGATTTCTCTGGGAATTTCTGTAATAAATTTAGATGAGATAATGAAAAAAGATAAGGGTCTGGCTATAAAGACAAGCAAGGTATTTATGGACAGAAATGTGTATCCTAAATTTATTTCTAAGAAATAGTAAAATTTATAAAAAGGATATAAAACTTATTAATATGGTTAAAAATGTAACATACAAACTAAATTGTGAACATTATAAAGAAGTAGGTGTATTTGGAGCGGGTTGTTCTGCAGAAAATGGATGCCCCTACAAGAAAAATTATCAAACTAATGATGGACCTAGAAAAGGTTGTAGAATTAGTGGTTTAATATCAATTTCAGATTTACCAGAAGATCTAAAAAGAAGACTTGACAAAGGTTTAGTGGAAAGAGTTGAATTAAGTATACAAAATTAATAATAAATTTCCAGCCAGCATTCTTTCTGATTTTTAATCTTTACAAAATTGCCCAGAAAATTAACAACATCATGATTATTGAACTTCTTTTCCGATTTTTCGCCTTCTATCTTGTAGTAGTCAGGCTTGTCATAAATATTAAAATCTTGAAAATCAAAATTGAACACATTGCTTAATTTGTATTTGTTTCCTTCCTTAACAAAATACCCTTTATTAACTAAAATGTTGATTATATCATAAATTTCGGAGAACTGGACTCCAGATTTGCTGAACAATTCTGCTGCAGTGAACTCCCTTAAAGCTAGGGCAGAATCAAAGACCCTTTTTTGCTGCGGGCTCAGTTCCAATTTTTTAATTATATCTTTGCCCTCGCCATTTTCCATATTATTGATTAATTTTCCGTTGTTAAGGTTGACAAGAATGTTATTATCCTCGCATTGCAGATACAGGCAGGGAATTAACTTTCTTTTTGCTTCCTTGCCCAGTAATTTCAGGTCCTCCTTGCTTATTTTTTGCTTGATTACCTGCAGTAGCTCGCCTTTTTCTTCTGATTTGTTGTTTGTGATGCTCAGCATGTCAACAGCTTCACCGCCGTGCTTGCTCATTCTGGGCCTTATGTTGATAAACAAGGGCAATTCAGCAATGCCTGTTATCAATGCAGTTCCCACGGATAAATTCATTATTTCTTTTTCGCTTTCATAAGTCAAGCCTTCGACAGAATTTGCAATTGCCCTCAAGTCATTTGGATTTGTAACTTTTAATATTATTTGAGTGCTGCATTGTGAGATAACTGATTTATCCAATCTTGATGGTCTTTGTGATATAACACACATTCCAAGGCCAAACTTCCTGCCTTCTGAAGCAACCTGTCTTAATATTCTTGAGCTTTTAGCCTCGCCAAAACTTCTTTCAGGGAGATAGTTATGGGATTCTTCAATGATTAAGAAGAAAGGAGGAATATTTCCTTTTTTTCTTTCCTCAAACAGATCTTTTACTAGTTTGTACACAACAACTTCCTGCAATTCCTGTTCAACACCTTTTAGGTTTATGATGCTGCATTTCCCGGGCATTATCAATTCCTGAAGTAATGTCGGAGCATCAGAGAATAAATTTAACTTTTCAAGATATCTGATGATGTTTATCAATGAATACTTTGCAGGATTTTCTTCTAATTCCAATTCCAGGATCAGCTGATTGAAATCTATTTTGTTTATTTCTTTTAATGAACTGTATAATAATCCTAATTGAACATTGCTCAATTTAGCAGGCAGCACATGTAATATCTCCTGTGAGCTTAGGTTGTAGTTGCTCAATTTCAGGGGGATGCATTCAGGATTGTCCGTTGTATTTGGGCTGTAGATTCTTATTTTATTTCTGTAATCTTTTGCCTTCAAACCAAATTTGTTTAGGTTTTCATCATCATTTTTTTCTTGTAATGAGGAATATTCTCCATGCGGGTCTATTATTAAAATAGGGATGTCCCTTTCCAGGATTTCCTCGACTAAAACCCCACCAACATAACTTTTTCCTGAGCCGGATTTTGCCAGTATTGAAACATGTTTTGTTAATAGTTTATTCAAATCCAGGTAAACCTTGAGTTTGTCATATCTTTGTAAATTCCCTATAAAGGCAGAATTCTTGTTTTCCCTTAAGTCAAGGACTTCCTTGATGAAATTATCATCAGCTTTCAGGACTTCAGAGCCTGGCTCCAGTGGGCTTAATAGTTGTTTCAGCTTGTTATCCTCCCTGTAGCCTAGAATGTTGCATTTTGCAATTGTTTCATGGCTTTTTTCTATCTCCAATATCTGGGCCAGGATGTATTTGTCCTTGAATAAAATCTGGACATAATCAAACTTGTTTACTTCATGCCTGACTGAAAAGCTAAATTCCCTTGTTGATGTTTTTCCTGCAATATTTCCTAAAATCATGCATAAGAATTATTAGTAAAGGTTATTAATATTTATTGTAATAAAAAGTATATGCAGAGAGTCCATCTTGTCATTCATGGAAGGGTAATAATGGTTGGTTTTAGGTATTTTATAAGGAATAAGGCTTTGTTCTTGGGGTTGAATGGATGGGTCAGGAATATAAATGATAAAGTAGAGGCTGTTTTTGAAGGTCAGCAGGACAAGTTAAACAGAATGATAGAAATCTGTGAAGATGGTCCGATTATGTCAAGGGTTGACAAGGTTGATATAAAATATGAAACTCCTGAAAATCTGAAAGGTTTTGAGATAAAATAATAACTTATATAAATAACTCAAATGATTAATTTATCATGGATGCAGAATCTCAATTAATAAAACAAAGGATAGACAAATTAAATGAAATAAAGAAATTGGGGTTTAATCCTTATCCATACAAGTTTTCTCAAAAGAATCATTCTTCAGAAATTTTAGAAAAATTCAAGAAAGCAAAGCATGAACCAAGCAAAGAGCAGGTTTCCTTGGCAGGAAGAATAATGACATTGAGGTTGATGGGCAAGGCTAGCTTTGTTCATGTTCAGGATGAAACTGGAAAAATTCAGGTTTATGTAAGACAGGATGAAATTGGTGAGAAGAATTATGAGTTGTTCAGGAAATTGGATATGGGGGATATTATTGGAGTAGAAGGTTCTGTTTTCAAGACAAAAGCAGGTGAAATTTCAGTATGGGCAAAAGAGATTGAGTTGTTATGCAAGTCAATAAGGTCCTTGCCGGAAAAATGGCATGGATTAAAGGATACGGAAATAAGATACAGGAAAAGGTATTTGGATTTGATTTCAAATCCTGAAGTGAAGGAAACATTTGTAAAAAAATCAAAATTAATTAATTTCATCAGAGATTTATTAAATAAAAAAGGTTTTCTTGAAGTGGAAACTCCCATAATACAGCCGATATACGGAGGAGCAGCAGCTAAGCCGTTCAAATCTCATTTTAATGATTTAAAGATGGATGTTTTCCTGAGGATTTCCGACGAGCTTTACCTTAAAAGATTGATTGTCGGTGGCTTTGAAAAAGTGTATGAAATCTCAAAGGTTTTCAGGAATGAAAGTGTTGACAGCACCCATAATCCTGAGTTTACAATGCTTGAATTTTATCAGGCATATGCAGATTATGATGAAATGATGAAATTTGTTGAGGATATGATTATCAATGTATGCAAAGAAGTTAACGGGACAAACAAAATAAAATTTAGGGGTCATACAGTTGAAATAAAGAAACCATTTAAAGTTATGACCATGAAGGATTCTGTGAAAAAAATTGCAGGAATAGATACAGATAAGTTGAATGACAAGGAATTAAAAAAAGAAATGGATAAATATAATGTGAAGCATATTGAATTTTCAAGGGGAAATGCTCTTCAGCTTTTATTTGAAGAATTAGTTCAGGATAAGTTGATACAGCCGACTTTCATAACAGATCATCCGATAGAATCAACTCCATTATGCAAGCCGACAAAATATGATAACACATTGATTGAAAGGTTTGAATTGTTTGTATGCGGCTTTGAATTGGGCAATGCATACTCAGAATTAAATGATCCGCTGCTTCAGAGAAAATTATTGGAAGACCAGTCAAAGCAATTAAGCAGGGGTAATGAGGAAGCTAATCCCATGGATGAGGATTTCATAGAATCAATAGAGACAGGCATGCCTCCGACAGGCGGTGTTGGAATAGGAATAGACAGGTTATCTATGGTTTTGCTTGGAAAAGATTCAATAAAGGATGTTATTTTATTCCCATTCATGAAAAGTTTTAAAAACTCCTGATTTTCTTAATCTTATACTGTTTAGGGAGGATGTTTAACATGACGGATAGTTTGGTTGTTAGGTCAAAAATCAAGGATTATATCAAGGATATGAATGTTTCAGGTGATTTTTCTGAGGCTTTATCCAAGAAATGCGAGCAGTTGATAAAGGATGCAATTGAGAGGGCAAAGGCCAACGGAAGAAGAACAGTCCAGAGCAGGGATCTCTGATTAGTTTTATATATTTCCAATTCTTTCTTATTTTATGAGTTCAAAAGGGAAGGGGACAAGGTACGAGCGGGAACTGATACATATGTTTTATGATTCAAATTTCAGCGTTGTCAGGAGTGCCGGTTCAGGATCAACGCCCTTGCCTTCGCCAGATATCATAGTTTCAAATAGCAGGAATATTTTTGCAATAGAGTGCAAGGCAGTAAATTCAAGGAGAAAATATTTTTCTCAAAGGGAAATAAATGAATTGAAGGCATTTTCTGAAAAATTCGGGGCAATCCCTTTGATAGCAATAAGGTTTGACAGGATAGGTTGGTTTTTTGTTAATTTGGAGAATTTGGGTTTTAGCAAGACAAACTATTACATTTCATTGGAGCTGGCCCAGAAGAAAGGGGTGAAGTTTGAGGAAATAATTGGGGCATACAAGCAGTTGAAGCTTTAATACAAGTTATACCCTTTTTTGTGCAATTCATCTTTAATAATTTTTGCAAGATTCCTATATCCACCATTTTCCGGAATGTTTATTATTATGCTTTTATATCTATCAGTGCTAATTTCTTCAGTTGGAATATCACCCATCTTAAGAAATATGATTTGTGCAGGACTTATATTTTGTTCAGTTATCTCCGGGTTTTCAGCGCAATGTTCTGGATCATTCTCTCCATTTCTTTTTTTCCATTTGTGTTTATAAATTCCACATATTTGATCTAATCTTGTTAAAAATTGTTGACTATGGATATTTCCTCCTTCAGAGAATGTTCTATAAATCAAGGAATGTGTTTTTCCTATTACAATCCTTGTCATTGGTTTAAAAAATGTTTGCTCTTTAAAAGTTTAATTATAATAAGAAACTTAATATACAATCTTTACATTGTTAAATATATGAAATTACCACTTATTTTTATTGTTCTTATTGTTCTACCAAGTATTTCAGCTTCTGTAATAATAAATGAAATAATGTATGATCCTGAAGATATTGATATTAATCATGAATGGATTGAAATTTATAATAATGGAAATGAAGAGATTGATTTAATAGGCTGGAAATTATACAGACATAATGAAAATGTTAGTCATGGATTAAATTTAACACAAGGGGATGATATGACTATTTTATCAAATGAATATATTGTTATAGTTAAAGATACAGAAACTTTTTTAGAAGATTATCCAAATTATACTGGAAAAATATTGCGTAGTCCTTTCGATTTAGAAAATTATGGGGGATTATTAGCAATAACAAGTTCTAATAAAAAAATCTTTGATGCTATTATTGATATTTTATTTTATTATCCTCAACAAGGAGGAAATGATAATGGTATGTCTTTGTGTAGAATTAATAATTTATGGAAAGAATGTATTCCAACTCCTGGAAATGAAAATTTAGAAGTGCATGATCATTTTACATTAAAGATAAACGAATTTCTTCCAGACCCCATTGGATATGACGATGCATCAATACCTGATGGAGAATGGGTTGAATTATACAATTTTGGGGATTATTATATAAACCTTAAGAATCTAACTTTAAATGATAATTATGGAAGAGGTATGAATATATCAGATACAAATTTTTTATCTCAAAATACAATTATAGCACCAAAAAGTTATTTAACTGTTTACAGAAATAAAGATGGAAGATTAGAATTAAATAATGATGGTGATTTAGTTAGATTAATTTATAGAAATATTATAGTTGATGAAGTAAGCTATAGCAATTCAGTTGAAGGATTATCATGGTCAAGAGTTGATGATTATTGGATACAGACAACACCAACGCCAAATGAAGAAAATCATTTTGAAGAAGCGGATTATTCCTCTTTTTTGGAAATAGAAAAAGTTTATTTTGGAAATGATGATAAGGCAAGATTTGGTGATTCTTTAAGGATTAGAGCTGTTATATACAGGGGAGA
>JAGVZB010000010.1 GCA_018302915.1 Candidatus Woesearchaeota archaeon | reverse complement strand
AAGTAACTAATAGAAAGTTTTAAATATTGATTTTTAGGTGAAATGATTACAATGGAACATGAAAATTTACTTGAAAATAATTTGCAAATGAGGATAGAAGGATTTAATTTCTCTGTAGAAGAGAATAATAAAATAACATCAACTCTTGATGAGTTTGAAAGTTTGTTAGATACTTATCATATTGATCATAGATATACTTGGGTTACAGAAGGAGGGCGTATAAAAGTTACAGGAGGAAGATTAAAAGATTATAAAGGAAATAGAATAGGCAGTTATAATATTCATTCTATTGATGAAGATCCTAATAAAAGAATTTTTGAAATCTCACTGAAGGGAAGTTATAGAAAAACAATGAACAAGAGAATTAGCGGAATGATAGTAAATAATGAGCAGCCAACCGATAAAGATTTAAGATTATTTGCATTTTTTACTACGATAAGCACAAATTGTAATTTTACACTTGTTTACAATTAGGGGGTATTTAAAATGACAAACCAGATTCAGCCGATATTTATATTGCCTGAGGATTCAAAGAGGACAATAGGCAAGGACGCTCAGAGAAATAACATAATGGCAGCCAAGGCAGTAGCAGAAACGATAAGAACAACGCTAGGTCCAAAGGGAATGGACAAGATGCTTGTTTCCTCCATGGGGGATATAATAGTCACTAATGATGGGGCAACGATTCTTGATGAAATAAAGATTGAGCATCCTGCAGCCAAGATGATTGTTGAAGCGGCAAAAACACAGGATAATGAAGTTGGTGACGGCACTACAACCGTGGCAATACTCATAGGTGAATTGTTGAAGAATGCAGAAAAGCTGCTGGATGATAACATACACCCTACCGTTATAATAAAAGGTTATAGAAAAGCTTCAGAGAAGGCAATGGAGATTTTAAGGGATATTGCTGATGATATCTCGGATTCTGACACTTACAGGAATATTGCATTGACGGCAATGACGGGAAAAGGTGCAGAGATTGCAAAGAGCAGGCTTGCAAATCTGACTGTTGATGCAGTTATGCAGGTCAAGGACGGCAATGAGGTTTCTTTGGATGATATAAAGATAGAGAAGAAGACAGGGGAATCTGTCGAGAGTTCAGAATTGATAAAAGGCATTTTGATGGACAAGGAGAGGGTTCATTCAGGTATGCCGAAGAAGATAACGAATGCAAGGATTGCTCTTCTTGATGCAGCCCTTGAAATAAAGTCAACAGAGATTGATGCCAAGATACAGATAAGCTCTCCGGAGCAGATTCAGTCTTTCCTTGAGCAGGAAGAAAGGATAATAAGGGAATTGACAAAAAAAGTTATTAATTCAAAGGCTAATGTTGTTGTGTGCCAGAAGGGGATTGATGATCTTGCCCAGCATTACCTGGCAAAGGAAGGGATTTATGCTGTCAGGAGAGTCAAGAAGTCAGACATGGAAAAGTTGGCTAAGGCGACAAATGCCGTTATTGTAAGCAATGTAAATGATTTGACTGAGAAGGAATTGGGAATGGCAGGAATTGTAGAGGCTAAAAAAGTAGGTGATGAGGAAATGACATATGTGAGGGAATGCCCTTCGGCAAAGGCAGTTACATTGCTGATAAGGGGCGGGACATCCCATGTTGTTGATGAGATAGAGAGGGCGGTGAAGGATGCTCTTGGTGTTCTTGCAGCTTCGATAAAATACAACAAGATAGTTCCCGGAGCAGGCGCTGTTGAAATAGAGCTGGCAAAGGAATTGAAGAAATATTCTAATACTTTGTCAGGAAGGGAGCAGTTGGCAGCTTTGGCATTTGCAAATTCCATAGAGATAATTCCAAGGACTCTTGCTGAGAATGCAGGACTTGATCCCATAGATGTTCTTGCTGAGCTGAAATCAAGGCACGAGAGTGACAAGAACATAGGCATTGATGTGTTTACAGGGAAGTCAATAAATTCCATCGAGAATGGTATTGTTGAGCCTTTGCAGATTAAGATTCAGGCAATTAGGTCAGCTACAGAAGTTGCAGAACTGATACTGAGGATAGATGATGTGATAGCATCAGGCGCTGATAAGGGGCCTGGTCCGGGAATGCCTCCTCAGGGAATGCCGGAGTATTAATATGACTGAAGAGATGGATAGTAGAGTAGGGTTTATGACAGTAGGGATATTGAGAGATTTTTTGCTTGATTACATTGAAGCTTATACTGTAGATGGAAAATATGCCGGTGATTTGGATTATCTTATTTTATATGAAAAATTTGACAGTTATTTGAAAAATTAGATTACATGCTTGTCATGAACTGACTTGTAGCTGAACAATTCCTCCTGGGAAAACCACAATGAAATTTCTTTCTCAGCCTCTTCTTTGTTGGCTGATGCATGAACAAGGTTAGGCACGACAATCTTTTTGTTGTCTGCATATTTGTAGCTTATGTGGGAATAATCCCCTCTTATTGTTCCGGGAAGGGCAGCTCTCGGCTCTGTCTCCCCTACAATTTTTCTTACATTCTCGACTGCATCCACCCCTTCAAGGCAGATGGCAATGACATGGTTGTTGACTATGAAATCCATGAGCCTCTTCCTTACATGCTCCCCTCTTCTTTTTGTGATGTCCTCAGTGTAGTGCTTCATTGCCAGTTCCTTGTTGACCCTGACCATTTTTATCCCAATTATCTTTATCCCTCTTCTTTCAAACCTTGAGATTATCTCCCCGACTAATCCTCTTTCAACGCCGTCAGGCTTTACCAGGACCAGTGTTTTTTCTATCATATTTTTCAAAATATAAATAATTTTAAATAGTTTATCTTTGTTATTATTTTTGATTAGGATTTATTATTTAATAAGCTTTTGAATTTGAAAATAAGACAAAAACCGAACCTCATTTATAATTTCTTTAATTTTTCAATTATCTTGTTTTTCCTTAGCTTAAACTCTTTTGGATTGAGGTTGAGGTATTTTATTTCCTTGAAATTGTTGATTATTTTTCTTAATCTTGGATAATAATCATTTAGCTTGTATCTTTTTATCAGGTTAAAATATTCCTTGAAATTCATATCAGAATAAAACATCAGTGTTATTATATCAATTCTGTCCTTCTCTCCTTTGACGGAGAATTCCCTGTCTTTCTCGGCTCCCTGCTTTAATATTAACAAAACTTCAGGTCTGACAACTTCAAAGCCGTTTATTTTTGTTGTATGGTTTTTCACGTCTTCAGTCGGAATGGCTAATTTTGAATAAAATGGGACATAAATATCAAGATCTATATTCTCAAACTTTATTTCATATTTTCTTAAGCTGTCATTTTTTCTTAGCTCATGCTCTTTCTTTAGAATATCCAGATCATTGAAATCTTTGAGGATTATGTCAATGTCTTTTGACTTGTGGAGGTTTGTCCATAAATAGGCAGCCCATCCCCCAATAATTATAAAATTGAATTTTTCTTTCTTTAATTTTAACAGTACATTCAAGCTTTTCTCGGTCAGGATGCTATTCCAGTAATCCATTTGTCTTTTCCTCCATTGCCTTTAAAAAATCTCTTGCATACCATTCTTTCATGTTCCATAAGTCCACAAATATCTGTGCAATTGTTGTTTCTTTCATGTTATTGTCTTTCTTCAGGACGAAAAGATTTGGGTTGTTGTTGTTTTTAGAAAATCTCTTTTCAATTTCTTTTGCATCACTGGAATAGACATAAACCTCTGAATAGTCGGCAGGGATATCCTTGAACTTGAACTTGTATGCTGAATATGCCCCGTAAATAACATCATTTGGCATCTCAGATTCGATTTTTGTCACCGGTTTTTCAGCCCTTGTCTTATATATGATGTCTTTTTCGATATTTCTTGCAGATGCCCAATAGTACAATATCTTCTTTTTGTCAACGACATCAAAGTTTCTCTGGTTAATTTTTATTGCTCCCATTTTTCTTAATGGGTTTAAAGCTAAATTAACAACACTTAATGAAATATTTAGGGTGTTGGCTAAATAAGATTGTGTTAAATTATTTTTTTTCTTTTCCATGCTTTGGAAGAGTATTTCCCTGTATACTTCTTCTATTCTTTTCATATTTCTATAAATATGTTATTTATTTATAAATGTTTCTATTATATTAGAAAGATATTTAAATAATTTATTCTTCTTTTGATAATGCTCTTTGTATATATTTATTAGAAACTTAAGATTATTTCTTTGAGACTCTTCTATTATACTTTTTATGATAATCAGTGAAATTTATGTTTATACATCATTTTACCACAGTTATAAATATTTCTTTATTTCATCAGAAATTTTTTTAAGTAATCTTTTTGAAACAAAATTTTTTCTTTCACGATTATAGTGATTACCAAATTCAGGATCTTGAAATTCTTTTCCGGCAAATTTAACATTGTGATTATATCTTGGTCTAAAATGCCAATGAACATAAGGTTTTGGATTTTTAGCTTGATAAGCATAGTTCATTAAGCAAGTCCAATTAAATGTTGTGGCATCAAAAACTTTCTTGAAAGTAAATTCTAATTTCTTCACAATGTTTTCATGAAAATCCAACCATTCTTCAGATGTTAAATTTGATAATTCATTACTATCTCTTTTGAGAAGAATTATACATCTTCCTAAATATGATTGTTCATCAGAAAGAATAACTTTCCAAAATTTTGTTTCAAATAGGATAAATTTGTCTTTCATAATATTAAAAAAATCTTTGTTTTTAAATACCTTTCTTAAAATAGGTGATAAAATAAAATTATGTTTAATCCTCCTGTTATGAATGCTTTTATATTAAGAAACTTAAGATTATTTCTTTGAGACTCTTCTGTATTCCTTTGTCCACCTTGTCTGGTGGGGTTTTCTTTTCAGCTTGAGCATGTTCTTTTCGCATTTTGATGAGCAGAAATAAAACACTTTCCCGCTGTTGAACACGAACATCTTCCCTGTTCCTTTTTCAATTCCTTTTCCGCAGAATGAACAGTTGCTCATTTTCTGTTTTGTGTGAGCTTTCTTGCTTCTATCTCAGTCTCTCTGAGCATCAGGATGTCACCAACCCTTATTGGGCCTTTTACGTTTCTTCTTAGTATCTTCCCTTCATCCCTTCCGTCAAGGACCTTGCATCTTACCTGCGTTGCTTCCCCTCTTGTCCCTGTTCTGCCGACTATCTCTTCAACGGTTGCCGGATATGCGCTTGAGAACAATCCTCCGGTTTCCTGGGTGAACTTGATTTTTTCCTTTACAGAAACAATGCCTTTCTTCTCTCTTCTTTTTTCTTTTCTTTCCTGCTTCCTTTCTTTCTTGTTTTCTTTTGCCATTCTACTTGCTTAATTTTGCCTTGATGTTCTTTATGATGTCAGCAGAATCTCCTTCCTTTATGATTGCAATTGAGGAAGTTGCTACGGGCAAACCAGAGACTGCACCAAGATCTTCCTTGCTTTCAACCAGGACATAAGGAATTCCCTTTTCTTTGCATAAGGGCTCTATGTGCATTATAACTTCTTTTGGATTTATGTTATTTGCGACAACCACTAATTTTGCAATGCCTCTCTCCACAGCCTTGGTAACCTCATTGGTTCCTTTCTTTATTTTTCCGGATTTTTTTGCTATCTCAATAGCTTCATAAGCCTTATCCTGTATTTCTTTTATGACTTCAGCCATTTTTTGCTACCTCCAGATAAAAATATCAAGAAAGCATTTATAAAGCTTTTCGTAGTGTTAACAATTATTTTAACTTTTTTATAATATTCATTATTATTCATAAAAGATTATAAATGTTAAAAATTTAGAGTTGTTAAGAATGCAAAAAAAACCGCAAAGTAGATTATTATTGGTTTCTGGTACAGGAGATAGTCCTAAATTAGCAGAGAGCATCTATAGGGAATTAAGGGATTCTTACCAGATGAGGGATTCTGTCCAGATTCTTACACCTAGGAGGCCTGATAAAGTAGATGTAAATATAATAAAAAATCGTACATATCCTTTGGTGGTTGGAATGTTCCAGGATTCAGAGACAAGGGTTGATGTAGGTAGAAATGAACTCTTGGATGAAATAAGGGGAAAACATATAGCAATTATAAAGTATATGTATACTCCAAAAAGATTTCCGCATATGCATGTCAATGATCATATGCAGGAAGTTAAAGCTTTGCTTGATGTAATAAAACACACGGATACCTTAAAGAGAACATTGGTAGCGCCTTATTTGCCTTATTTAAGATCACATAGTAATGAAAAATATGAAAAGAGAGGATTTTACCAATATGATTCTTTGACAGATATGGTAGAATCTTTTAGCAGGAAGGGTCTTGATGGAATAATATGCATAGATCCTCATTCAGACAAAATAGTAGAAAAAGGAAGAGAATATAGTATAAATGTAAATGTTATTGATCCATTTCAATCAAGTTCACATATAAACCCTTATAAGTTGGGATTAAACTCCACAGCTGAAAAAGTCTTGTTGCAATTACAGCCATTTCTGGAGCATTTTATCAGAAAAAAAGAGGAGCTTAAGGATAAAAAATTTGTTTTTATTTCATTAGATGGTGGAACAGAGAGAAGGACAGAGCAATTTCTTATAAATGGTGGTTTAGGTTGGGATGATATTATGTATATGGTGAAATTAAGAGATAGTTTAGGTAAACCAATATTTTCGATTAAAGGATTTTCAAAGATAAATGAAAGTAGTTTAGATAAAAATAGTGTGTACATACTGCCTGATGATATAATTGATTCAGGGGGAAGTGCAGAAGGAGTGGCTAGGCTGTTAAAAAGTAAGGGCGTTAAGCAAGTAGAGTTATGGTGTACGCATGCTGTTGTGCCGGACAGAAAAAAAATTGAAGATTTAACACAACTTGATAAGATTTTGACTCTTGACACAATATTGCATGAAAATCCAGAAGAAATTCATATAGAATATTTAAATGCATCTTCTCATTTGTTAGCAGCAGAAATATTTAAAGCACACATGAGATTAGAAGAAGAGAGATCAACTGTTTAATAATAATCTTTAAATATGCTTATTTTCTTATTTTAATTAAGGGCTCGTAGCTCAGCCTGGCTAGAGCACTGGTCTTATATGACTGCCTTTGGTACAAATCTAGGAAAGCCAGAGGTCCGGGGTTCGAGTCCCCGCGAGCCCATTTTACATTTAGTCTTATCTTTGTTCAAATTTTAGGCATTGTTGGTCTGGATCATAAACAGGATAATAAATTTTAGGGTCTTGAATGTAATTAAGATCATTGGCATCAGAATATCTTTTTATTGCATCATGGATTGAAATATTTATGCCTTTTATTTTGTTTAACCTTTCTTCCAGCAGTTTTTGTATTGGCTCTAAATTTTGTTTTAAGGTGAATTCTGTTCTTATCTTTATTTTGCTTGGCTCAATTTCAAATGAAACAGTCCTTCTTCTTGTATCAATTATTATTTTATAGTTTAAGCAGCCAAGAGGGTTTGATTGTGTCTCAAGCATGGCAGCAAGAAATCTTTCATTCTCGTCATTTGATTGTTTGTTGAATAAAAACATAAATCCGGAATAAGTTATGCCTTCATCCCAGAAATAATCTTTGTCAAATTCAAGTTCTTCATTCCATTTGTGAAGCTCTTCTTCAAGATAATCCAGGTTATGATATCCTGAAATTCTTGGGATTGTTCTGGAAATCCTTTCTGAATCTTCAATTCCTTCATTTGATGTCAGGCTTAATGTGATTTTTGTCATGATTATTAGTAAACAGAAAATTATAAAAATCCTTTACATTTTTCTTATCTTGCATACAAAGAATCCTTCAGTGTCATTGTCCTGCGGCCATATCCTCACGCTTTTCTTTATCTCTTCATTATATTTTTTTCCTTCAAAATCAAGGATTGCACTGCTTGTCTTTAAACCCTTGAATTTTATCTTTTCAATTTTGGCATCATCATACCTGTTTAACAGGAAATCAATCACACCTTCATTTTCCTCCGGTTCAAGGCTGCATGTTGAATAGACTAAGCTTCCTCCCTTGTTTAATATCTTGAATGCATTGTTGATGAGCCCTTTCTGGTCTGCGCATAATTTCCTTATCATGTTTGGGTTGTATATTCTCACTGTTCCAGGGGATTTTCTTATTGTTCCTGTTCCCGAGCATGGGGCGTCAAGAAGTATTGAGTCAAAATTTTCCTTTATGAAATATCCCTTCATGTTTGTGATTACTGTGTTCATCACGCCTAGTCTCTGCAGGTTTAATGTCAGTGCCTTGAGCCTCTTGTAGTCATAGTCATTGGCTATTATCAGTCCCTTGTTCTTCATCATTGAAGCTATTTGCCCTGTCTTGCTTCCCGGAGCGGCGCACATGTCAAGGATTTTTTCCTTGATGTCAAGAGCTAAAGGAGGCAGCATTGAGGCAGCTTCCTGAACATAGAAATGGCCCAGAAAATGATCATTTAAGTTTCCCAGCGTTACCCTTTCTTTCACGAAGAATCCCTCGTCGCACCATTTTATTTTTTCCAGGTTTAGCTTGGTTCTTTTCAGGAAATCCTTGACGGAAATCTTTAATGTGTTTACCCTTATTGATTTCCTTAATTCCATTGAGCAGTATTCCTTGAATTCCTCAATGTCCGTCAGGCTGCTGTATCTGTCCAGAAACGATTTTTTGAATTCCATTGTTGAAAGGATAACATTTTTATATTATATAAAATTATCACTGGATATTTAACTCTTAATGGTTATTACATGGACATTAATATAACTTTTTAATCTTTTTTGTCATACAATTTAACATGAGCGATGATAATTCAGGAGAAGTATTAGCCAAATTAATTGTTGGAGG
>JAGVZB010000009.1 GCA_018302915.1 Candidatus Woesearchaeota archaeon | reverse complement strand
ATGTTGAATCTTTTTATGCTCTTTAATAAAAATCTTTTTGATAAATTTATAGGTAGTATATATTCAACTTCAAAATCATCACTTTCTTCATTTGTCTTTTCACATTTTTCAGCATCACCTTCATATGTTTCGTGATCTCTGACTTCAAAGAAATCTTCTAAGAAAATATCCCTTCCTTTCATGTCATCTAAGGCTTCAATGTTTGCAAGAAGGCAGCTAACACCTATTATTTTATTGGCTTTTTCAGGGTCATACCACCTTCTTATCTGTCTGAAATTGGATAATAATTCATTTATTAGCTTTAATGATTTTTTGTTGTTTTGCACATTATTAAAAAGATATAAAAATATATAAATCTGATTTAAAGCATGGTAATAATTGTAACTGGCTGCCCTGCAACAGGAAAGACAATAATAGCAAGGAAGATAGCTGAAAAAAAGAAATTAAGGTATATTGATGTAAACCAGCTGATAAAGGACAATAAATTATACTCTTATTACAGCAGGAAGGACATGTCTTATGTTGTTGACGTGAAAAAGCTGAACAGGTTTTTGATTAAATTAATAAAAAAAGATAAGGATGTTGTTCTGGATTCTCATCTTTCTCACTATCTTCCTAATAAATATGTTGATGAATGCATTGTTACGAAATGCAGTCTGAAGGAATTGAAGAAAAGATTGGAAAAGAGAAAATACCCAAATAAAAAGATAAGGGATAATCTTGACTGTGAAATCTTTGACGTGTGCCATATAGAGGCCCTTGAAAATAAGCATAAGGTGAGAATAATTGATACCTCTGATAAGAAAACCTTTTAAATATTATAATTTGATTTTATCTGATGAAATTAGATGCTTTTTTGGAGAGGGTGTATGAGAAGAATTACAAAAAGTTGATTTTTGCTTCTTTGGGAATGTTAGTAGTGGCATTGATAATTCTAGGGATAAATTATTATTCAACAGGTAGCTTCATTGAGAAGGATGTTTCATTGAAAGGTGGAATCTCAGTGACAATAGAAAAGGAAAATCTTGATGAGGTTGAGATATCAGATTATCTTAATCAGAAATATTCGGACATTAATGTAAGAACCCTTACTGACCTGTCAACAAGGAAAAATATAGGGTTGATTATTGAATCTTCAGGGATAGCGGAGGAGGAGTTAAAAAGTGTATTGAGGGAGAAGATACAATTTGATGAAGGCCAGTACTCTGCAGAGGAATATTCTTCTGCATTTTCCGAGTCATTTTTCAGGCAGCTGATAAAAGTCCTGATATTTGCATTTGTTCTTATGGCGATAGTTGTGGCAGTCACCTTCAGGGATTTCATACCTTCTTTGGCGGTTATTCTCGCGGCAATAACTGACTTGTTGGTCACTCTTGCAGTGATATCTTTGGCAGGAATAAAGCTTTCTTCAGGGGGGATAATAGCATTTCTCCTTGTGATAGGATATTCGATAGACACTGATATACTCTTGACAACAAAATTATTGAAGAGAAAGGTGGGAACCATGTATGAAAGGTTTGCTCAGTCAATAACTACAGGGCTTACAATGACGATAACAACGGTTGTCGCAGTCCTTGTGGCATTCATATTTTCCACGGCTCCTGTGCTGAAGCAGATATTCCTCATCATATTCATTGCATTGATTGTTGACATAATCTCCACTTATATTGGGAATGCCTCAATATTGATATGGCACATAAAGAATAAAAAATGAAAATAAAGCAGTTATTCACAACAAGGGTAATAATTTTGTTATTCCTTATTTTGATTTCCTTCCTGGCCATTAAGCCGACATTAAATACAGAGGGTGTTGCAATAAGGTCTGTAGACCTTAATTCCTCGGCGGCATTTGCGGGCATTGTTGTTCATAAAAACCTTCAGCCCACGGATTATGAAAGGATTCTCGAGATAAATTCGCAGAAAATTAATTCCTTGGAGGATTATTCAAGGGTTATAGATTCAGGTGAGGAAAAGTTAATGATAACTACAGACAGGGGATTTTATACCTTGCTGAATGAAAACATAGGCATAACTGTTGACAGGCCTGCTTCTAACAATATCATAAGGGGCCTTGAGCTTCAGGGCGGGACGAGGGCATTGATACAGCCTTCTGAAAAGTTGACAGAGCAGGAGTATCAGGATTTGATTGATACGATGCAGAACAGGCTTGATGTTTATGGAATTAAGCAGTTGGTTATCAAGAGCGCTTCTGATTTTGAGGGCAATAAATATGTTATAGTTGAGATAGCAGGGGCGACAAAGGAGGAAGTCAAGGAGCTGATAGGAAAGCAGGGCAAGTTTGAGGCAAAGATAGGTGATGAGGTTGTCTTCAATGGAGGGGACAAGGATATTACTTTTGTATGCAGGAATGACGGGACTTGCTCGGGGATAAGATCCTGCAATGAAGTTCAGGGTGGCTATCAGTGCCAGTTTGAATTCCAGATTAAATTGTCAGAAACAGCGGCGCAGAGGCAGGCTGACGTGACTGGAAACCTTGATGTGAATGTTTCAGAGCAGGGTTACCAGTATCTTGAAAAGCCTCTTGATCTTTATCTTGATGGTGTTCTTGTTGATTCATTGAACATAGCTTCTGATCTGAAGGGAAAGGCAGCCCGTGATATCCTTATTTCAGGCCCAGGCATTGGTGCTTCCCAGGAAGATGCATTGCAGAATGCAAATGACAACATGAAGAAATTGCAGACGGTGTTGATAACAGGCGCCCTTCCTGCATCATTGAACATTGTGAAGATGGATTCAATAAGCCCTACTTTAGGTTCAACTTTTGAGAAGAATGCGCTGACGTCGGTATTGCTGGCCATCCTTGCAGTTGCTGTCGTGATATTCATAAGGTATAGGAATATAAAGATAGCATTGCCGATGGTGCTTATAAGCTCTTCAGAGGCATTCCTTATCCTTGGATTTCTTACTTTGATACATTACAATCTTGACCTTGCTGCAATAGCAGGGATAATTGCTGCGGTTGGTACTGGAGTTGATGATCAGGTTGTGATAGTGGATGAAACCCTTGGAAAGGAATCTGCAAACTGGAAGGAGCGTTACAAGAAGGCATTTTTCATCATTTTCGCGGCATATCTGACGGCAGTTGCTTCAATGATACCTTTGTGGACTGCAGGGGTAGGATTGCTTAAGGGATTTGCAATAGCAACTGTTGCAGGGGTTACAATAGGAGTGTTTATTACAAGGCCTGCATTTGCTTCAATAATAAAAGTTCTTTTTAATGAATGAGATTATGTTACTTAATCACATAATTGTTATATACTTAGTAACGAAATATTTATATACTTAGTTATATAAAAAATATTATGAAAACTGACAGTCATTTGGAAAATCTAAAAGAAAGCATTAGAGAGGTAGAGGAAGCCGTAACAAAAGGTTTGTCAACAAAGCAAAGAACATTAGGTTTTCATACTTCTGCAGCAGCAATAGATATTTTAGAGATAATCCTTCATAAAAATAATTTAATAGATCCTGGATTTGTAATCAAGCATGAATGGTTTAATTCTGAAAGAAAAATAGAGGAAAAATTTCCTTTTGATTTTCAATATAAAAAGGAGATAATGAACTTAATAAAAAATATAGAAAATATAAGAAATAATCTTTGTTATGGAAAAAGACAGGAAGATAAAATTCTGGAGAAATTAATTTATGATTTCAATAAATTAAAAGAATTGTTTAAAGAGGTTACTGGATATGAATTATAAATTGATTGCGTATGCAGAGGATTTTATATCATTCTTATTGGAAAAGTTAAACAAGGAAAGTGATAAAATAAAACAAATAATCCTTTTTGGTTCGGTTGCACGGGATGAAGATTCTAAAAATAGTGACATTGATTTATTTATAGAAATAATTGATAAAAAAATAGAAAATAAAATAAATGAAATAAAAGAAAAATTTTATGATAGCGTAAAAGTAAAAAAATATTGGAGTCTCCTGGGGATAAATAATGAAATTAATTGTTCTATTGGAGAATTAGAAGAGTGGGATGAATTAAAAAGAAGTCTTGTCATGAATGGAATAGTTTTATATGGAAAGTATAAAGGAAGCTTAAAAACAGAATTGTATTATTTATTTGTTGTGTTTCCTGGAAAAAATAGGAATAAAAATATTTCTGGATGGAGAAAACTTTATGGGTATAATCAAAAAATAAGTAAAAAAATATATATCAAGGAGGGATTAATAAAAGATTACAATGGAAAGAAATTAGCAAGAGCTGTATTTATAATTCCTTCAGATAATGTTCAAAAAATGATATCTTTTCTTAAAAAAAATTCATTTAAGTATGAAATAATTCCTTTTTGGAAGGAAAAATAAGCGCAGAGGCCAGGACTCGAACCTGGATGTCCAGAGGACACTAGTTTTCGGGACTAGTGCGTCTACCAATTCCGCCACCCCTGCATAAACTTTTATAAACAATCAATGGTTAAAAATCTTATGGAACCCATTATGCACTTTATAATTCCGTTATTGATCCTTTTAGTTGTATACCCAAAGGTGGACAAGAAACTTGCAGTGCTTCTTGCATTCCTGGCATTGGCTCCTGACTTAGATTTTTTCATAGATTTTACCCATAGATATTTGTTCCATAGTATATTCTTTCCTGTGATATTAAGTTCTATAATACTTTTTTTCACAAAGAACATGCAGGTATCTTTGATTTCGTTTTATTACTTGATGTCTCATCTTGTTCTTGACTTGACAACAGGTGCAATAGCATTGTTCTGGCCATTGTATCAGAGGCTTATAGAAGTAAAAATATCGCTTGACAGCTGGTGGCATTTTGAGTTTGATGTAATAACTTATCCAATATCAAGGGTGAGGGAGCATATGATATCAAGGCCTTCATATTATTTCACTCAGGAAGGAATTGTTGTATTTCTTTTTTTGGCTGCAATGTTGATGATAAGGTACAGGAAGGAGATAAGTAAATTTTTTAAAAAATAAAAAGATCTTACTGGAATTTGATCATATTCAATAAAGCTTTTTTATACTTTTCAAAAGTTTTATCATCAGTCTTGCCATAAACACCTTGTAAGTTATCCCTGAATTCTGTTGAATTAATTTTATCCTTGATTTTTGTAGATCTCCCATTAAAATTATGCCTTTTGCTGATTTCATCCTTAATCCACCTTGGATTTTTGCATTTTGCAGTTAACATAAATAAGTCCCTTATATCAGATTCCCTGCAGCTTATAAATTTCATAACAATCAAGGCATCAATGTTTATTATTCTAACTTTTAATTTTTCATCAATTGTCTTGCCCCTCAATAAAGTCAGATTTGAGTTGTCAAATATCCATTCTGTATCAAAGCTTACTTTTGTTTCCCTGTCATAAACACTTTTAATTAATATGTCAAAGCTGGCATTTATGTCATCCTTAATGTTCTTTTCATATCTTATAAAATCTCCATGGTAGGGTAAATCTATTTTGTCTGTGCTCTTTTTTTTATAATTGTTATTCTCCAGTTCTTTCCCTATTTTTTTTAATTCATTATAATCGCTTAGGGCAATATCGCAATCAACTGAGAATCTGGGGATGGTATAAGGGTTAACAGCATATCCTCCGATAATTACAAATTTGAATTTGCTTATTTTTTTCAGTGCTTCAAATATCTCTTTTTCCCTAAGCTGCAGTTTTTCCATATTTATCCTTAATGTAATTGTATGGGTACAAATACATTTTATTATCTTTTGCTATTCTTAATGTTTCTTTCAAGGGGATTACCTTAAAATTGTCTTTGTTTGTGAATTTAATTTTCTTTAATGGAATTAAGATCACATATTCCCCTATTGTGGATCCATCATTGATATAGTAAGGAATGCTGTTTTTGCTGAAAAAACTTTTCCAGTAACTTAAATCCTTACTCAAGACATTGATAAAATAAGGGGATTTTTCTATCCCTCTTTGGACATAGGAATAATCTGACCACATTTCTATGGCTGATAATTTGGTAAATGCATAATCCCTCTCAGATTTTTTTATTATATCTAAAATCTTGAAATTTAACAAACTTTTGAATATTACGCAAGGATTTACACAATTATAAGAGTTATGGGATTGTTTTCTTATCCAGCCATTTCTTAATAATAATGAAAATACTTTTTTTCTCATGCTTTCGCCCAATATCCAGTCTAAGTCACTTTGTGTAAAAGATTCTCTTGAGCCATATTTTGAAAAAAACAAAGCATAAGCTCTTAATCCATATTGAGGTATTTCATTTATCATAGTTACTTAATAGGTAACTATTATTTATAAAGGTTTTGGTTGAATTTCTCAGGAAATAATATAGGGATTTCTTTCCTTTATCATTTCAAGCGCATAATCCAGCCTTTTTTTGCTGTCGGAATAAACAGTGAATAATAGCTCTCCTTTTTTTACCTTGTCCTTTAATTTTTTATTCAGGTAAATTCCGGCTGTCTTGTCTGCAGGAGCCCCGGACATTCTTGCAATCTTTGAAACATCCTTGTTGTCAATTTTTTTTACTTTTCCATTTCTTGTTGAATGAATGTCTTTCCTGAATTTCCCATATTTCAGTTGCTCTGGTCTGAAAATATTCCCTTTTTGCGCCTTTATTATTTCCTTCATTTTTTCGTAGGCTTTTCCGGAATTCAGTGAATCAAGGACTTTTTTCTTTGCATCTTTAATCTTGAGCATTTTTAGTATGATTGTTGACATCTTGATTGATTTGTTCATTAAGTCTTTTGGTCCATCCCCCATTAGCACCTTTAGGACATCTATGGCCTCCAGATTTGGTCCGACGCCATTTCCTATTGGCTGCTTTCCGTCAGTTATTATGACTTTTATTTTTATTCTGAGTTTTTTTCCAAGCTCCGTGAATTTCCTCTTCAGTTTGACGGCTTCAATTAAGCTTTCAATCTTTGCCCCGTTTCCAAGTGGAATGTCAATTAGCACATGGGATGCATTCACTGCTTTTTTCTTTGCCATTATTGAGGCTAGCAGCAATCCATGCGGGTCTAATCTTAGGGGATTCCTTACTTTTATCATCTTGTCATCGGCTGAGGCCAGATCAACGCCTCCACCCCACACCATGCATGCGTTTGTCTTTTCAACAATTTTCTCTATGTCTCTGACTTCAAAACTTACATTGGCCAGTGCTTCCATCGTGTCTGCTGTTCCTGCGGGACTTGATATAGCCCTTGAGCTTGTCTTTGGAATTGTAAATCCTAATGAGGCAATTATTGGCACCACTACCATCGTTGTCCTGTTGCCGGGAATTCCCCCTATGGAATGTTTGTCTACAATAGGATGTCTCTTCAAGTTTAATTTATGTCCCACCTTGACAATGGATTCTGTCAGATATTCAATTTCAGTCATATCAAGGCCATGGCTGTAGCATCCTGAAACAAAATAAGTCAGTTCAGCCTCATTCAGGTTGTTGCTGTTTATGTCTTTTATGATTTCAAATATTTCTTTTTTGTTTAATTTTTTCCCTTCAAGTTTCTTCTTTATGTAACCCAGGCTTTTTAACCTCTGGGCAAGGTTGATGTTGACATATCCCTTCTTGCCGCCAAGATTGTTCAGGACTTCGTCAAACAACCCGATTTCCCCTCTTTTTATGAAATGATTTTCAGAGAAATCAACAACAGAGATTACTTTCTTTCCGTTTTTTTTTATTAAAATCCTGTCCCCTGGATGCAGGTCTATCTCCTGTGCATCATTCTTGTTTATTATAGAAACAAAGGGACCCCCGGTCAGGAAGTTCACATCTTTTATTTTTAATTTCATTTTTCAAAAGCCAGGTATTTCAGCATTGTTATGAATAAGGCCAGTACAAAAGGTCCGAATATAACTCCTATGAATCCGAAGAATTTTAATCCTCCTATGACTCCAAGTATGGTTAATGCAGGATGCATCTTTGATTTCTTGCTAACTAGTTTGTATGTTAATATGCTGCTTATTATTGTCAGTATTATGTTGTAAATTAATAGCCCCATCCCGTCTGCACTGTCTCCGTTGGTTAATTTTAACACTGATATTGGCAGCCATACCAATGCGCTTCCAACGATGGGCAGTATGACAAGTATCATGACGACAAATGACAGCAATATGGGGGAGCTTACATTAAAGAGGTAAAATCCGATTCCGGTGAGAATTCCAATTATTATTCCTGTAAGGACAGAGCCGTATATGACGCTGTATGAGACATTCTTGAACTCATTGAAGTATAATTCCTTCTTGTGCTCATCCAATGGAATGATCCTCTTGAATCCTTCAAGCAGGCTTTTTCCGTCAATCAGGAAGTAAAACAGCAGGAACAGGCTTACAAAAATGCTCAGTAATTTTGCAGGCAGCGAGAATAAGAAGTCAGATGCTATCTTGTTGAAGCTCAGCATTATGTTCTGCAGCCCTTCTCTCAGGAATGGGGTCAGGTTTGCATCAAATTTTCTTACAGCGCTGTAAAAGTTAAGGCTTTCCTCTATGAGCTGGTTTGAGACAAAAATCAATGGCACGATTAAAAGGAACACTATGAGTATTATCACGAGTGTTGCAGAAATCCATCTTATTTTTATGAATGAATTTATCTTGTCATATAAGGGATAGAAGAAATATGCAAGGACAATGCTGTAAAGTATGGCAAATATCAATTCCTTTACAACAAAGAATGATATTAATGCAATTATCAGGAACAGGGCTATGAAGAAATAATTTGAATGCTTTAAATTTGGTTTCATTAATTAAATTATCTTGTTTTATGTATATAAAATTATCTATAAGAGGGGTTAATAAATTCTAAAAGAGATTGCATAATTTCATTTTGTGTATGTAAACTATCAACTCTTTTTATCATCTCTATTCTTTTTAAGTCTTTAATATCATCATAATTTTTTATCGGCACGGCAGGCAATTCAATAACAGGAACTTCACTTTGCATAAGCTCACTAACAATTTCTCCCAGTTGCTTTCCTTTGTATTCTGTCTTTGAATCAAACGATTTGTAGAAAACACCTTTAACCTCTGTTTCTTTATCACCCCTTACAATTAATTCATTATATTTTATTAAATCCCCACCTTTAGTTTGTGTTAAAAGAATT
>JAGVZB010000027.1 GCA_018302915.1 Candidatus Woesearchaeota archaeon | reverse complement strand
TGCATTTTCATTATACCATCCTCAATGTAAGGAACTGGAATTACTTTTTTATCATGAGATATTATCTGTCTATAACCATTTATTACTCTTTTATGAAATTCTATCCCTCTTGATTCCTGTCTGTCTGCTCCATGTTCTGTTGCTTTTGCCAATCCTACTTCTACAGGAACATCTATTATAAATACTAAGTCCGGCAATATTTCTTCATCCTTGAAAGTCACTGAGAATTCATTTAACTCATTTATCAAAGATTTGCTTATTCCCATCCCATGTCCCTGATAAGCAACCGTTGAAGGATAACCCCTGTCAGAAATCACCCATTCTCCCCTTTCTAAAGCAGGCTTTACAACATGGAAGATAACCTGAGATCTTGCTGCCAAATAAGTAAATAATTCTGCTTGATGAGACAATTCTTCCTTCCTTCTTGTTAAAACAATATCCCTGTAAATATCACAAATTTCTGTTCCTCCCGGTTCTCTAGTTATAACAAAAGGAATCTTTTTTTTACCAAGATAATCCTCAAGAAGTTTTATTTGTGTGGATTTTCCAGAACCATCTCCACCTTCTACAAGAATATATTTTCCTTTGCTCATTTTATTGATAAAGATGAGACTTCATCTTTTCAAACCCATCTTTCCCACAGAGCAATGCATAAACTAATGGAATTTCTTTTCTTAACATATCTCCCATAATGGTTGCTGTTTCTCTTATCTTCCATTGTGCATGGCCATCTTCCCTCATTCTAGAAAAATGATATGCTTCCCTAGGATTCATTTCATAGACAACTCTTCTTCTCATAGCATTTGTCAAAACATAATTCGCCACTAATCTGCTTGTTCTTCTTTCAACTTCTCTATAAAAGTCCAAAGTTTTTCCTTCTGCCATATCCCTAAATTCTTGTTCCATTCCAATTTCTACTATTGGCGAAGGTATTGTAATTCCCAAACTTGGATCAAAATTTACAGGATAAGTCTGCGTTCCCATCCTATGCCTTTTCAATTGTGCAAATTCCGAGGCATCAACTATCAGTTCCCATTTCATTGAGGCATGCTCGAATTCCCTTAGCACCGCATCATGATCATCCATATATTCAAAAGATTTCAAAAAGAATCTTCCCTTATCCTCAGGGCTCATATTTCTTGCTAAATTCAACAAAGCTGGATAGGATAATGTTGAATCAATTAGTCCTGTAGAACCTTGTGATGAATGCATAATTGCAGCAAGAATCTTATTTTCGGTATCTAAATCATAGTCTATTAATGTAACATTATTTCTTCTTGCAATAAAACCAGTGTCTTGTCTTTCATCTGGATCAACTTCAGATAAATATTTGTCTGTCATTTGTTCCAAGTCTGGCCTAGTTTTTCCAAAGAAATCTGTAGGATCTGAATATTTAATTGCTGAAGGCATTATTGGCTTAACAACATCCAACATCAAAACAGCCAAACCCCTATTTTCTGCCAATTTACTTGAAGATAATCTGGAGATTGCTTTTTCTATCTGTCTTGCATTTAAAGTTATTCCAACTTGAGTTTCCATAGACAATGAAGAGATATATCTTGCATCTTCCTTTGCCATTCCTTCCAATGTTTTTTGCGCACTTGTTCTTTTTAATTTGGATTCAGCATAATTCATCTGATTCACTAAATCCGGATTTAATTTACACTGATGTTCATATAATTTGCTATAAATATCATGATAAAGAGCTATCTGCGCTCTCTGCAATTCCTCAAAAGGCTCTAATAAACCTGCATCAATAATTTCTTTAGGCCTAATAAAATCATCTTTAAACAATTGGTATCTTCCTGATTTTTCTGTATAAGCAGCAATCCTCATCCTTTCCAAGAATTCCATCAAGAACCTGGAACCACCTATTAAATCCATATTTGCAACTATATGCTCCGCTATGGAACTATGCCCATAAACACCAACAATAGTCTCGACAGATCTTGCTGACTTATCGGGATTTAATCTCGCATCCCTTCTCAATTCATTTATTGCTTCTGGCAGCCTTGATGTCCTTGCATATGCCGCTGCCAAAGGTTCCGGAGTCAAGCCTTCCTTATAATCAAAAATAAATCCTATTGATTTATTTAATTCCCTTAGAATATAATTCATATAATTACTATCCAAATTACAAATATTTTCCCCTATGAATTTTCTTCTTTGTTCATCAGTGAGTTCTGGTGGGATAATTATTCCTTTCAAAGTCAAACCACCTATTAAAATATCATCAAAAGAAGTTACACCATCTTTTATCTCTCTAAGGAAGTCAGCATCTACATTATAACCCCCAAGGTATAATTCCATAACAATTTCAAAAAATTATTCTTAATAAGCATAATCAAGAATCAAACCTTATTTTACAAAAAATATAATTTAATGTGTAGGTTTGGTTATACTAACATTGTTCACCAGGACTTCAGGAGTGAATGTGGGTATTTCAGCCTCCCATGACTTAATCTGCCATAATTTTTTATTGCAGCATTGTATATTCTTCAGGATGTCAAGCATGTTGTCGCTTATTCTCATTCCTTTCAATGACTGGACTATTTCACCATTCTTTATCAGAAATGCCCCATCCCTCGGTATTGTCGAAAAATCACCACTTGAATAATTCTGGAACCTCGTGTACCAGACATTAGTTATGTAAATCCCCTCCTTGACATCAAAGATGTCCCCTTTCCTGCAGTCAAACACAACATTAAACGGCTTTGGGGATATCAAGCCTGCATTTGCAGTCGTTTCCACCTTGTATTTCTTTGCCGTTGAAGTGTTATGCAAGTATGTCTTCAATATTCCCTTGTCAATAATCGTAGTTTTTTTAGTTGGAACGCCCTCATCATCAAATGAAACTGAGTTAAAACCGGTTGGCAGCGTCGCATCATCCTCAAGGGTAAAATCACCATACTTCATATTTAACTCATTCAAGAAGGAAAAACCAGACTCCACATTATAAATTGAAGAAGCCTCCGATACATTATTCAGCAAAGGAGCAAATGCCATTTGCGAGAATACAACTGGAAATCTCCCTGCTCTTGCCTCGACTGGCTTTTTAGCGAGGGTTGCAATTTCCGCAGCTCTTTCAGCTGTCTTTTCAATGTCAAATTTTTTCAAAGTGTTTGAGCAGCAAGTCATGTGCCCTGACTCATCATTCTCATTAAATGCCCTTATCGAAAAATACAAATTAGAAGAACCATCCTTAACCTCCACATCCCCTGAAGTCACAAGATGAGATTTCAAATGCCAGACTTCAAGGTTGCCTGCAACTCTCTTTGAATTCTCAAGGGCCTTATTAATCCCCTTTTCAAGAAGATCCGACTCATCTATCTCCATTATATCCTTATCATAATCAAACTTAGAATTGTACTTGAAAGGACCCTTTGCTATACCATAATAATCATTGTTTGGCGGGACATTTTTTGACATGGAAATTATCTTCTTCACCAATTCCTCCGCCTTCGCCTGGCTTATATCCTTCAATGATGTTGAAATCACCCTTTTACTCCTTGAAGAAAAAATATATATGTTTGAAATCAATTCAGAGCCTGTCTTCACAACCTTGTTATTCACAAACTTCAACTGCCTTCCCTCAGTCTCATAAAAATTAACTATGACATCATCCATCCCTCTTTTCAACAACTCTGATTTTAGATAATTAATTATTTTTTCCATCTTATTGTATCTTAATATTTTTCAATCTCATTACAGGGCCTCCAAAATACACAGGGATTCCCTGCATAGGCTCGCCTTTTCCGCATGAACCTGCATACATCTCAACTTTCTTTCCTATCATATCAATAGATGACCATAAAGTAGGGGTTGTAAGCTCCATAACAGGAGCAAAAACAGGCTTTGTCAATTCTCCCTTTTCTATCAGGTAAGCCTCGCTTCCTGTATATCTCTGATGAAATCTCTTGTCATCAATGTTCCACTGCATGTATGATTTCATGTAAATACCTTTTTTAGTCTCCTTTATTATTTCTTCCTCTGAAGAATCACCAGATTCAACATAAGTATTTGACATCCTTAACATGGGCTCAACATCATAATTGCTTGCCCTTGAGCAGCCATTTGACTTTGTCTTTAATTCAAATGCTGTCTGCCTGTCATGAAGAAATTCATTTATCATCCCTTTCCTTATAAGATATTTTTTTCTTGCCTTCACACCTTCATCATCATACAGATAAAATCCAAAAGAATTCTCAATTGTCGGATCCTCAACAACATTAACAATTTTTGAGCCTATCTGAGTATTCATCATGTCAACATTAACAAAAGATTCCCCTGCCTGGGCTGCTTCCCTCCCAAGAATCCTGTCAGCTTCAAAAGGATGACCCACTGATTCATGGACTGCAATCCCTGTAACTTCAGTGCCTATAACCAGATCAAGCTTTTCCTGCGGTGGCTTAACCCCATTTATCAGATTATTTTTAAGGATACCAATTTCATCATGAATTTTCCTGGCTAAATTCCATTTTTTTATTATTTCATACCCAGATGCTGCACCATAAGGAAGATATCTCTGCATTGTCTTCCCATTTTCCCCTATTGTAACGAAATAAAGAAAAGAAATCCTCGGGATAACTGAAGAAATCACAGAGCCTTCTGAATTAATGTAATACTTCTCCGCTATCTCATCACCCAATGTCAAATACCTCTGAGACAGACCAATTATCTCCTTGTCTACCTCCCTAAGGATATTCAACCTTTTATCCTCGGTAAAATCCTGTATCTTTTCCTTTTGGCTTACATTATAATCAGCCTTTTGCGATTTTTCCCCTGAAAGATAAATATTTTTTGATATCCTGGATGATTTCTTTGTCATGTTTACTGACTTTTTTATCAAAGAAAACACCTTATCCCTGTCAAAATTATTCAATGATATAAACCCAAGATTATTATTTATGATATACCTTATTCCAATCCCGCTTGTTGTTTCAAAACCCGCCAGCTCAGGATTTCCATTCTTCAATGTCAATGAATTTGAAGTCCTTTTTTCCGCCCTCACTTCAACATACTTGCATCCAAGCTCCTGCGCTTTTTTCAATGAGAATTCAGCCACCTCTTTCATACTTTTTAGAGAAAACAGGTTATTTATATAAGTTATGGAAAGTTTTAAATAAATACTTTGATGATTTAATATATGGACTTAAGCAAAAGAGAATATACCAAAGATGTCCTTAACAAGAAGGATAATTCTAAAGTAATTGTAGCAGGATGGGTTGAAAGAATTAAGCTGATGGGCAACCTTGCCTTCATCAATCTAAGGGATATGACTGGAATACTACAGATAGTTGCAAAAGGATTCAATGATCTGGGAAAATTAACACCTGAGAGCGTTATAGTCGCTTCCGGAACAATAAAAAAAGGACAGAAAAAATCAGGCGAGAAAGAATTAATCCTTGATAACTATGAGTTAATCAACAAAGCTGAAACTCCACTGCCTGTTGATCTGGTGCAAAACACAACCCAATTAGACAAGAGGATAGATTACAGGTTTTTAGATACAAGAAATCCAAAGATAAGTGCTATATTTAAAATAAGGTCTGAGGTTTTTAGAATAGTTGTTGATTTCTTTTCCAAGGAAGGATTTGTCAATATTAACACGCCAAAAATAACCGCTTCTGGAGTTGAATCAGGTGCTGAATTATTTGAAATAAACTACTTCAATAAAAAAGCATATCTAAGCCAAAGCCCGCAAATCTACAAACAGATGATGGTTGCCGCTGGTTTTGAGAGGGTTTATGAAATTGCTCCTGTGTTCAGAGCTGAAAAAAGCCATACTACAAGACACTTGACTGAATTTACCGGCATTGATATGGAAGTCGGATTTATTCAAGATGAAAATTCCATTATGGACATTGTTGAGAATTTAATGAATTATGTTGTTAAAAATATAAAAAATAACTGCAAAAATGAATTAGAATTATTAAATGTTAAATTGGAAATACCTAAAAAAATTCCAAGGATACAAATGAAGGATGTTAAACTAATTTTAAAGAAAGAGAAGAAAAACTTGAGCGAAAATGATGATTTAGATGCAGAATCTGAGAGACTTATCTCTACCATTGTTAAGAAAAAATATAACAATGATTTTGTTTTTGTCACAGATTACCCATGGACTAAAAGACCATTTTATCATATGAAGCCTGAAAATGACAAGAAAGGAACAAGATCTTTTGACTTGATATGGAATGGAGTTGAAGTTGGAACTGGAGCACAAAGAGAACATAGATATCACATACTAAAAGAACAGGCAAAAGAAAAAGGAATTGATTTGGACAGAATAAAAGGATATGCAGAAATATTCAAATTCGGATGCCCCCCTCATGGAGGTGTAGGTTTAGGATTAGACAGAATGGTGCAATGCTTATTGAAATTAGAAAATGTAAGAGAAAGCATTTTATTACCCAGAGATACAGAAAGGTTAACACCATAAATATTTAAATAATTATATACTAAACAGGATATGAAATTCTTGGATAAAAAAACAATAAAAGTTGATAGAGAATTAAATGAATTGGACAAGTTTGTTCTTGATTTTATAAAAATACTGGAAAAACACACTGATTATGTTATCATAAGCGGATATGTTTCAATCTTATTGGGCAGAACAAGAGGAACTGAAGATATTGATGTTTTTATAAAGGGATTAAGCAAAAATAAATTTATTGGTTTATATAATAATTTAAAAAAAAGTGGTTATTGGTGCTTAAATTCTGAAGAAAGTGATGAGTTATATAGTTATTTGATTGATGGTCTAGCAATAAGATTTGCATTAAAGGATGAAACAATACCTAATTTTGAAGTCAAGTTTGCAAGAAATAAGCTGTCTAAAGATTCTTTCAATGAAAGGATAAATGTAATCACAAAAGAAGGTAATATCAAGATATCTTCGCTGGAAAGGCAGATTGCATTTAAAAGATATTACTTAAAGTCTGATAAGGATTTGGAGGATGCAAAACACATTGAAGAGGTGTTTAAGAAAGACATTGATCACAAAAAGATTAATATATTCAAGGATTTAATAATGAAAGATGAAAAAGCTTAAACCAGGAAAAAATAACAAGGAAGACAGGATGAATTTTATCAAGTACTGGGCAAGTTATATAAAAAACAATTCAGATGAAGTCTGGAGCAGACAGCAGAATATTCTGATAAACTCCCAGATTCAAAATGCAAGATATTTCAAGATGTCAAGGAAGGATTATCTTGATTTAAAAGGTGAGATTAGATGAAATTCATTTCAATTGATGAAGCCATAAAAAAAGGCATGGGAAAAGTCAGCTTAAGGGGATGGGTTTACAGGGAAAGAGGAAGCAACCAGCTAAAATTCATTGTCTTAAGGGATTCTACAGAAATAGTGCAATGCGTGATAGACAAGGATAAAATTTCCGAGAAAGAATGGAAAGACGCCAACAAACTGCTGATTGAAAGCTCTGTTGAAATAGAAGGAACAATTGCAAAGGAAAAAAGAGCACCCACAGGCTATGAAGTCAAGGTTTCCAAATTAAAAATAATTCATTTTGCAGAAAAATATCCAATAACAAAAGACCAAAGCGTGGAAGTCCTTGCAGATTACAGGCATCTCTGGATAAGGTCAAGAAAAATGACTGCAATAATGAAGATAAGGAGCACAGTATTTGGAGCAATCCATGAATATTTCAGGAAGAATATGTATTATGAATTTCAAAGCCCAATAATAATTCCTGGAGGCGCTGAGGAAGGGCCTACCTTGTTTGAAATAAAATATTTCAATGAGAAGATGTATCTGACCCAGACCTGGCAGCTGTATGCAGAGGCTGCAATGTTCGGCCTGGAAAAGATTTACACAATTGCACCAAGCTTCAGGGCTGAAAAATCAAAAACTTCCAGGCATCTGACTGAATACTGGCATGCTGAAGTTGAAGCCACATGGATCAATCTTTATGAACTGATGGATTTATGCGAGGGCCTGATAAAACATGTCATAAAAAAAGTTCTTAAAGAAAACAAAAAAGAACTAAAATTATTGGAAAGAGATATTAAAATACTGGAGCCAATTCTAAAGAAAAAATTCCCAAGAATAAATTATTCTGAAGCCATTGAAATCCTTAAGAAAAAAGGAATGAAAGTTGAGTGGGGGAAGGATTTAAGGACAATTGAAGAAGAAAAATTGATGAGTGATTACAATACACCAATGTTTGTAACGCACTATCCAAAAGATGCAATGGCATTCTACAAGCCAAGAGATCCAAAAGATCCAAGAGTAGCTGTATGCTTTGACCTGATAGCACCGGAAAATAACGGAGAACTTGCCGGCGGAAGCGAAAGGGACATGGACCTGAATGAGCTTGTTGATACCCTAAAGAAAAAAGGGGAAAAAATTGAGGATTATAGCTATTATTTAGATACAAGAAGATACGGAAGCGTGCCACATTCAGGATTTGGAATGGGTGTGGAAAGGCTGGTCAAATGGATTTGCGGCCTTGACAATGTAAAGGATGCAATAGGATTTCCAAGAACAATGACAAGATTCAAGCCATAAATTTATTCTTTTTTTAGGGATATTTTTATTCTTTCCAAGATATTTTCCAAAAAAGGACAAAAATCCCGCATAAAATTATCAAAATCCTTTTTATTTATAGGTTTGAGTAAGACATTTTCTTTATCTTCTAACTTTAATGATTTAAATGAATCTTGTTTTTTTAATAAATTTATTAAATATTTCTCATATTTAAGCATAAATAAAGTTTTTTCTATAATCTCTTTTTTATAGTCACTAATATCTTTTTTCAGAAATTTTATGATAAAATAAACATCAATAAAATCTCTTGTTTTAATTCCTCTTCGTGTTAATATTGCTCTTACTTTCTCAATAAGAATTTCTTTTAAATCATAAGCTTTAATTTTTACTGGCTTTAAGAGAGTCTCTGCATCTTCAGAAGCCATAAAATAAAAATCTTTTTCAAGATTCCTTGGGACAATAAATCCTATATTTAACTCTTTTATAGGATAGATTAGTTTTTCAATATGATTTACTTGAATCTTAACAAATGTTTCTTTTTCTAATTCATTAGAGTTATACCAAATTTTAAAGGTTACAAATGCATTGCTCCCCCCAAATTGAAAATATCTTTCATTTTCTTTTTCCATCTTAAAATCCAAATCAAGTTTTTTAGATACAGCTTCAATTAATCCTCCTAACTTGTTGATTTTATCTGACATTAATCCTCTAAGTTTATTTTTTGGTTTTCTGATAAATTCTTCTTGGTTTAAATACGTAAAATCCATATCTTCAGAGAATCTATAATAACCAAAATAGCACTTTGTTAGACAAGTTCCTCCCTTGAAAACATAATTTTGTGAAAAATCTTTATCTTGCATTAAATGGAAAAGAATTTTACGAATCATAACATCTTTTTCTATCAAATCT
>JAGVZB010000018.1:9567-11713 GCA_018302915.1 Candidatus Woesearchaeota archaeon | reverse complement strand
CCTTGCTGACTCATCACTCAAATTAGAAGCACAAATAACAAATGTAAAGGAAATAAAGGGCGACCTGAAGAAAATATCAAATGAATTCAATTCAATAGAAATAAAGGAAGTATCAAAAATTGTATCGCCAATATCAACTGAAATAAAGCCAATATCATCTGATTCAACACATTTCGGTTACACATTCCCTGCTTTGCTTGTAATTGTGCTTTTATTTTCAGGATTATTAGTCTCGTCAACAACAATAATGGAGGAGAAAGAATCAAAGGCATTCTTCAGAAATTTTATAACACCAACGCCAAATATATTATTTGTTGTCGGGAATTATCTTTCTAATCTGCTTGTCGTGTTGTCACAGGTTGTAGTCATATTTATTGTTTTATATATACTCTCAAAAACTTTTGTATCGCAAAGCATTTTTGTTAACCTTATATTAATAATAATATTGACAGCATCTGTCTTCATACTTCTTGGAATGCTTATAGGATACCTTTTCAGGTCTGGAGAGACTGCAAATCTGGCAGTAATATCGCTTGCATGCATATTGTTGTTTTTCTCCAATACAATATTACCACTTGAGACTTTGCCAACGACAATAAGATCAATAGCAAACTATAATCCATTCATAGTTGGTGTAGATGCACTGAAGGAAATATTATTGTTTGATGCTCCATTAGCTTCAATAGCAACACAGTTTTACACCTTGCTTATTTACATAATCATCTTAGCAGGATTAATAATTGGTGTAAGGGCATTTTCAAAGAGAAGATATATCGAGCAGATATAAATAGAAAATATTAAATAACTGTTAAAATATTTAAAAGTATGAAGGTGAAATTCAGTTTTTTATTGTTAATTTTAACATTCTTACTATTTACAAATGATGTGAGTGCTATTCCTGTCATAAATTTTACATATCCCACTCTAAATAATGATACAACCATAGCAAGCACATCCACAGAGATTAACATAAGCATAACTGAAAAGGATTTAGAAGAGTTTATATGGAACTGGAATGGGGCTAATTATACGTTTTATAACAATTCTTTAGTTTTGATGTTTAATTTTAATAATGTTTCTGCTTTAGGGGAGAATGATACTTATGTTGTTGATCTAAGCAAATACAGCAATAATGGAACTGTCAACGGGACTTCTGTGATGAGTTTAACGGGAGGTAAATACTATGGAGCTTTTAATTTTAATGGGGATAATTCCACAATAATTGTAAATAATACCAATCATCTGAACATCACAAATAATATAACCATTTCAGCCTGGATTAAGTTAGATGAGTTAGATAGACCAAATACAATCTTAAGTAAAGAATCTTATTCTCTTAAAATAAAACCAGATAATAGCATAGATTTTGGCATTGTAAGTGATTATAATGAGACAAACTGGACAGAAGTAATATATGATAATAAGGGTGAAGAGCATATTCGTGGTTTAGCTGTATCTGATGATTATTTATATGCAGGAAGTAATCCAAATGGAAAAATCTTTCGTACCTTAAATGGTATAGACTGGACAGAAATAGAAGACACACCAAGTAATTTCACTAATTCATTTGTTAAATATAATAATTATTTATATTCAGGGGGCAGTGGTAAAATATATCGTAGTTCAGATGGCATAGACTGGGTGCAAGTAGGAGATGTAGGAAGATTTTTTACTTTTGCTGTGTTCAATGGCTATTTATATGCAGGAGGTGGAGAGAGAGAAGGAGGTACTAGTGCTAGAATATTTCGTACTTCAAATGGTGTAGACTGGACGTTAGTAAAAGATACAGGTGAGGGATCTAATGGTTACATCCGTTCCTTAACAGTGTTTAATGGCTATTTGTATGGTGGGAGTTATCCAAATGGTAAAATCCTTCGTAGTTCAAATGGTACAACATGGACAGAAATAAATAGTACAGGTCAAGGTAATATCCGTAATTTTGCTGTATATAAAGGTAAATTATATGCAGGAACTACCCCCAATGGAAAAATTTATTATATGGGTAATGGCTTTAATTTATATTCAAATACAAAAATATCACAAAATGAATGGACACATATTGCTGTAACCTATGACAAAGATTTGAGTTCTGAGAATGCCAAGATTTACATAAATGGGATATTAGATACTTCCAAGAATTTTACAA
>JAGVZB010000018.1:0-9549 GCA_018302915.1 Candidatus Woesearchaeota archaeon | reverse complement strand
GATTCCTAGGGGATTCCTCCACAGGAGAGGAGAATTTTAACGGAATAATAGATGAAGTAAGGATATGGAACAGAACTTTAACAGAAGGTGATGTATTACAGGATTATTATTCTAATCTCTACAAATATGATGCTGATGAATGGATATTTCATTCCAACCAAAGAAATTTAGCAAATGGAGATTATAGCTACTATGGTTATGCGAAGAATAATTCTGGAAGTAGCAATCAAACAGAAACAAGAACTTTAACTGTATATATCCCCCCATCAACTAGTCCAGGAGGTTCATCAGAGACAACATCAAGATCATTAACATCCGGAATATCCCAAATATCAAGAGAATGGAATAAAATATTTACAAATAAGATAGAAACAATGTACATTAATCAAGATGAAATAAAATTAACTGAAATTAGATTTAAAGTTAATGAAGAATTACAAGATGTAAAAATAACAGTTAAATTATTAAAAAGAAACCCTGCGACAAACATCAATGGCAGAGTTTATCAATATTTAGAGTTAGATCATAGAAATTTAAATGAAAATAGCATTCAGGAGATGACAATTGGGTTTAAGGTAGA
This sequence comes from Candidatus Woesearchaeota archaeon, assembly GCA_018302915.1. GTDB lineage: Archaea > Nanobdellota > Nanobdellia > SCGC-AAA011-G17 > GW2011-AR20 > JAGVZC01. The sequence goes on along the minus strand of JAGVZB010000018.1, from coordinate 8,969 downwards.
TAAAAAATGGGTTGATGATAATTTTGATAAAAATAAATTATATTTAAACAGGTTTACTGATGAATGGAAAAAACTGCCAACCAAACTAATAAGAGAAACAAATGATTACTATTATTACGAATCTGAAACTAGCGGATTGTCTTATTTTGCCATATCTGGAGAAACCTGTGAAATTAATGAAGTAAGATGTAATGGAAGCAATTTGGAACAATGTGATAAAGGCATCAAATGGAATTCAAGTATATGTGAGCATGGCTGTAATCAAGAAACATCAAGATGTAATGAATTAACTGAAACACCATATGAACCTCCAAAGAATATTATATTCAAATTTATAATATTAGGTAGTTTAACAGTTATACTTCTTATTATTGTAATAAAGAGAATAGGTTCTACGAAAACAAGAAAAAATTAACTGACAAGAACCTTCAGGTAGGAATAAATGTTGACTATCAGCTGAACCATCTTCATGTTGTAATCATAAGCCCTGTCAACACCTTTTTTTATTTCAATGATATCTTTTGCTATGTCATTCACCTTATTTAACTCAGAGTCAGGAATCCTTGCCTTTATCTCGTTGTATTTAACCTTATCAAGATGCTCCTTCACGGTAAAATGAAAGAAAAAACCTTCATTCAGTGACTTGTTCAAGTCATTTATCCTTGCAAACTTCCCCTCATTTATCATCCCGCTTGAATTGAACAGAATCTGGTCGTTCCTCAATATTCTTTTAAATATGAAATTAAGCTCGTTGTTCAATTTTATTTTTTCATCCGTTGTTCTTGCTGATGGCAAACTGCTAAGTATGAGAGCAAGGCTGCCAAGCATATGGTTCTGCCATGATTCTATATCCTTCAGGTAATTTATGTTGCTGATCATGGGCTCATAGAGCTCTTCAAGCATTGATACTGCACGGCCAAGATTTATCAGTTCATAAACAGAATTCCTGCTGATAATCAGCTCATTTATCTTGCTTATCGCAGGCTTCACAATCTCTGATGAATTAATTATGACATCAATATTATTTATATCTATAAGATACTGACTGAAATCATTCAGCAATAATTCCTTAGAAACCGGGATCTTAAGCCTGCCTTTTACATTCCTAATTATCTGGACACTTTCAACTTCTGCAGTCTTTATGTTCAAATCCTTTGGTGAATGGATGTATAACATGCTCATCAGCCACCAAGGCTTTCAAAGGTGCTTGCCAAATCAATAACATACTTTCCCTCTTCAAGCTTGTATACGAGGGGCTTTCCCTTGAAAATATCTATTAAAGAGATTTCATAATGGCCTGGCTTCAATATCCTCACATTCTCCAAGTCAAGAATCACCGGCTTGTCCTCCAGCAAATCACCTATCATGTCCTTCACATCAACTTCTATATCAGTCCTTTCCTTCTCGCTCAAATCAACTGTGAGATTCTTCATCTTCTCCATCTGAGCCCTGTTGACAAAAAAGAAAAATCTGGATCCGCAGTTACATCCTTTCAGTATCTCCTCTGAACCATCTTCATACATATTCCCGCATCTGACACATTGGTGTGGCATAGTATAAGAATGTTGAAATATTATAAAAAGGTTTGCTAAGAATTATTTATTTGTGAACAGCTCTATCTTGTTAGGATCCTTCTTGATTTCTTTCACGATAGAAGCAGGGCCTATTATTGTCAAACCAAACTTGTCCCCGAGAAGAGCCCTTGCTAGGTTTTTCTTCAATACTGCTATGAAATCCTTCTCATCCTTTCCCTCTATGGTTGCTATCTCAATCCCCTTGAAATTCCTGTCAATCTGCTCCATTGTCCTTTGAATTAACATTGCCTCTTCCTCGCTTTTTAATTTTCCCTCAAGAAGCACTATCTTGTTGTCCTTGACAACCTTCAGAATTTTCTTGATCTTGCTGTTGCTGTCCAATTTTCCTATTTCATTGTAAGGCACAAACTGCAGCGTCAATCCTTTCTTCATTTTACCAACCTGAATAATTCATCATAAAATAATTCCATATTCTTCCCCGTCAATGCCGACACAGGAACAACATTGTATTGAGGGAATGTGGATTCTATGCTTCTTATCTTGCTTTTCTTAAGGTCCATCTTGTTTGCAACTATTAAAACAGGTATTTTTCTTGCTGCTAAATTTCCTATTATTGTTATGTTAACCTGATTATAAGGATTTTCTGCCGCATCAAGAACAACCAGAACACAGTCAACATTCTCCAGCCATTTTATAGCTTCAATGACTCCCTGCGTTGCCTCTTTTGCCCTCTCCTTTGACTCCTTCTGGCTTAATCCATGCCTTATGAAATCAGTGTAATCTATCTTTGTAGCTATCCCAGGGGTGTCTATCAAGTTAAAATCCATCTGCTTGTTCCCTTTTTTTATCTTAACTTTTTCCTTTATCTGTATTTCCCTTGTCTCGTGGGGAATCTTGCTTACTACTCCTAATTCCTCCCCGGTGAAATCCTTAGAAATCCTGTTTGCGAGACTGGTCTTTCCGGCATTCACTGGGCCATAGAAGCCAAGCTTTATTGTTTTTCTCTTGCCAAACAAGCTCAATAACAAATTAAAAAACCCCTTTAATGCCATATAATTCAAGAAATTCTGATGTTTTTAATAATTTCTATATTTTAGTTTTGATATCATTTTCCAGTTCAGATTCTAAATCCCTTTCATGCCTTTCAATTTTATAAACCAGCAATCCGGAGTAAAAACTGCATGCACCGGACATAAGTGCCAAGGAATAATTTCCTCTTGACAGACCATATGTGAACACACCAAGAAATATCCCGCAAGATGATGCTAATACCGCTTCGGAAAGCGATTCAAATGTAATCCTGCCTATTTTCATAAAAAGATAAAGAGAAGTAAATTTTTAAAATGTTAACCTTTAATGACTCCCAACGGAATAACACGCGCTACTTTATTTCCAATGCCTAAATTATGGCTTACTTCAATTACTTCATCTATGTCCTTATAGACTCCAGGACCTTCCTCTGCCAGACCTTTCCAGGAACCAGCTTTGACTTCAATATTTTTTTCGCTTAATTCTTTTTTTATCTGCTCCCCTCTGAACTGCCTCAATGCAGCATGCCTTGACATAACCCTTCCTGCTCCGTGCGCAGTGGTAGCGAATGAAATTTCCTCCGCCTTTTTAGTGCCGACCAAAATATAACTTGCAGTGCCCATAGATCCTGGTATGAGAATGGGCTGTCCCGTTTCTTGATAAATTTCAGGCAAATCTTTTCTTCCCGGACCAAATGCCCTTGTAGCTCCTTTTCTCATTACTCCAACCTTTTCTTTTTTGCCATCTATAATATGCTCTTCAATTTTGCAAGCGTTATGAGCTACATCATAAATTAATTTTAACTCAGAATCCGGAAAAAATTCCCTAAATGTTTCCCTTATCCAATAAGTTATCATCTGCCTGTTGCAGAAAGCATAATTAATAGCACAGCACATTGCCTTGTAATATTTCTGGCCTAATTCTGACTTGAATGGAGCGCATATCAATTCCCTATCCGGCAAATCCTCAAAGCCAATCTTCTCCTCCATTATCTTAATGTAATCGGAAGCAATCTGATGGCCAAATCCACGGGAACCGCAATGAACCATAATCAAAACATCATCTTTTTTTATTCCAAATACTTTTGCTATTTTCTCATCAAATATTTCATCCACTTTCTGCACTTCAAGAAAATGATTTCCTGCCCCCAAGCTTCCCAGCTGAGGCATCCCCCTAATTATTGCCCTTTCAGTGACCTCTTTGAAATCAGCACCTTTCATACTTCCATATTCTTCTGTCCTTTCCCTGTCTTCCTTTGTTGCATAATTATTTTTAATGCACCAGTCAACTCCTGTCTCGCAAACTTCCTTTAAGATTTCCCTGTTCAATTTTATTTTTGCTTTTCCACCAACACCTGAAGGAATATTTTTATAGAGAGCATTGAGAATATCAGTTCTTTTTTTAAGAAAGTCATCTACTTTAATATTGCTTTGGAGGACTCTGACGCCGCAATTTATATCATAACCAATGGCTCCAGGAGATATTATCCCTTTATCCAAATCAAATGCCGCCACACCACCGACACATGCTCCATACCCCTGATGTGCATCAGGCATTGCTAAAGAATATTTCAAGATTCCCTTCAAATGAGCGACATTCTTCACCTGCTCCAATGTCTTGTCTTTCTCAATGTATTTCATCAGCTTATCAGAAGCAAAAATCCTTCCTGGGACAAGCATGCCATCTTCCCTTGGAATCTCCCAGATGTTTTCAGAAACTTTTTTTACCTTAACTTCCATGATAATAATTTTTTTTCAACATTAATAAACTTTTCTTTAAGTCCTTTTTAATTCATCAATCATAGAAATAATGTTCTTAACATAAGCCCTTGTTATTCTAAAAGGAATCTTATCTATTTCACCCTTCCATCCTTTTCTAATCCACATATCAACCATATTAGGACCGGCATTATATGCAGCCAAAGCCTTAACGACATCTCCATCATATTTATCCCTTAAAAATTTATAATAAAAAGTCCCAATCATTATATTGCTAAAAGGATTATAGTAATCTGTTAGTTTATGATATCTTATATTCAACTGCATCAAACCCCTGCTTTCTTTTTTTGTTTTTCCGTCAATTACCGCATAAGGATCACCATTTGACTCCTGCTTTATTATTGCAGCAATCTCTATAGGATCAAGGTTATTGCAATAAGACTCTTCAAAGATTTCATCAAGATAATCATATTTTGCAGACAAAGGCAAAAAACACTTTATTTTTTCTCTTTTCACAGGTTCAGACAGCCTTTTTTCAAGGCGCAAAGGGGCAGTTAACGGGGGCGGGGCTGAAACTATTATCGGCTCTGAATTGACTTCATTATTGCAATATAATAATGCCAAGAAGGACAATCCTGCAAACAAGCTTTTATTTCTCATATTTATCTCTTTTTATTTAAATTTCCTATTTTAAGAAATGATTTTTTAAGAAATGATTTATTTATAAAATTTTCTTTTGGCAAATCACAATATTTAAATATACATAAATCACTGATATCTTTAATAGTTAAAATTAAAAAGGGGGTTAAAAAATGGATAGTTGGACAGGATGGATAGCTGCTTTGGGCGGCTTGGTTGCCATATTGGACATGTGGTTTGCACATCCATACTTCTTGTGGATTGGCGGTCTGGCAGCAATTATTTTCGGTGTATGGGGAGCAACAGCAAAGTAAAAACCCATTATTTTTTTTATTTTTTTTAAATCAGATGTCAAGAACAACCTGTATGACATACGGCTTTTCCTTTATGAACATATCATTGTAAGTCACTGCCTTTACATCAAGGCCGAGCCTGTAATTCCTTAGGTTATCTCCGCTCAATGTAGCCGTCAGTTCCTTATCCTTGATTTTTATTTCCTTAACTTTGGATAATAAGAAATTTTTTGTGTTCAGCAAAAACAAGATCTCTTCCAAAAAAGAATACAGCAAAGATTTCCTGTCAATGCCCCTTACCTTGATTTTTCTTGTCATCTTTTCCTTTATCTTATCCTCTGAAATGATGTTGATCATTGCATATGCTGCATTTGAGAAGGCTTCATTCAATGTCCTGCCAAACGACCGGAATTTAATGTCTGCAGTATGCTCCAGATATTTGTATTTCATATGAATATTCTGTAATTAATATTTATAAAGGATTATATTTACTCCAAAATGATTAGAATGAACAACAGGAAGTCACTGGAAAATTTGGTGCATGAAAATTTAAGCTCCTTAAAAAGCATAATGTCTAATGGCATAACTATACTAGATAACTCCATTTTCGGATTTCCAAACCATTTAGACATTCTAAAATTAGTCAAAAGATCTTCAGAAACCATAGATTTGCCAATATTGCATTTTTACAATGATTATTTAACAGGGCTCTTTGAGATAATAAATTTAGGAGAAAATGTCCTAACAACCCCTGAAATTATAGACAAAGAAATGTTCAGGTTAAGAAAATTTTTAGAAGTAAAACATGAAAACTCAGGAAGATATTTATCAAAAACTAAAAATAATGAAAAAAGGGAGAAAATCAAATGTGTTATGGCACATATAAAGGATATTTGCACATCTCTTGAATATCTTGGGTTGATGTTATCTGAAAATGAACTTTATAAAGATTTTATTGCAAAAGATCAATTTGTCAGAGAAATATTTGATAAGCATAAAATTTTAATCAACCAATTATATAATAAATTCAGGAGTGGAAAGAGTGGCAATACAGGATATGAAAAGGTATGCGCAGATGATGAACTGGTGGCAAGTTCCATAATTCTACTAAAAAAATTAAAGAAACCAATAAAAATTATTTCCAATGACACTAGTATTGGTACAAGACTAAGAGTATTCAACCACTTTATTTATGCACTCAGAGATAAGAATGAATTATTCTCAAATCTATATTATTTATTAAATTCAGTAGGGATATACACTTATGATAATTTGAATGATTCAAGGTTATACAATCTTTTTGGAACAACAAAACACGGCAGGTTAAAATTGCATACAAAAGACAGAAGTTTTAAGTGTTATTCCACATCCATTAAAAAAATAGACGAGCTTGAAAAAAAATATGAATTACTGCCTGAAAATTGCAAATGCGCTAAAATGGCTGCAAACATATAAAAATTTAAATATACAGAGATTACAATAAATCCATGGATAATGAGGTAAAAAAAGAGATCATTGAAATATTAAGGAACTCTCTTGATGCAATAAAAAGGGATAACATAAAAACCATAAGGGACCTGTCCAACAGGATAATAAACTCCTCATCAATAACTCAGGACGAGGATGTGATAACAATTGCCGTAGTGACTTATTCTCTTTCAAAGATACTTGAAAGGACCGACTACAGGAAATATTCTGGATGGAAACTGTTCTATGAAACTACATTAAACTCATTGAAGGGAGCATTGTTTGCCCTTGAGAACAACAACATAATCAACTTCGAGAACAACATAAAAAACATACTTGATGTCATTGACAAACTCGACAACAAATTAAAGAATTATATAAAGGATGTCGTGCATGAGGCGCAGATTGCAAGAGGCTCAAGGCTGCATGAGCACGGGCTGTCAATGGGAAGGACTGCAGAATTATTAGGCATAGACAAATGGGAGCTTATGGAATATGTAAGCAAGACTGGAATCCCTGAAGTCAAGGAAGGATTCACACTGGATGTTGAAAAAAGACTAAAGATTGCAAGGAGACTCTTCAAATGAATGATCTCGTGTTTGACACATCCTCAATAATATCCATAGCCACAAACAACCTGCTGGATGTTCTTGAGCAACTGAAGAAAAGATTTAAAGATGACTTCATAATATCAGATGCTGTAAAGAGGGAAGTCCTGGATCATCCGCTTACAATCAAAAAATACAAGCTGGAAGCCATCATGATCTCAAATTTAATCAACAACAACATATTAAGAAAATACACAAACATAAACATAGAAAAAAAGACAATGAACCTGCTTAGCATATCCAATGAAATATTCCTTGCCAATGAAACACCAATAAAAATCCTTGACAAGGCAGAAGTTGAATCCCTTGTTCTGACGCAGGTATTGCAGGGGACATTTGTCGTTGATGAAAGAAACATAAGGCTATTAGTTGAGGATTACAAAAAACTAGCGCAATTGCTTGAAAGAAAGTTGGACAGGAAGATAACAATCAACAACCAGAACATAAAACTGTTCAAATCAGAGATAAAAGACATTAACATAATAAGAAGCGCTGACATGATGACCATTGCTTTTGAACTTGGATTATTCAAGGATCTTGAAAACAAGTATACAAACAGGGCAGAAATCCTTGACGGAATTCTATGGGGCTTAAGGCTCAGGGGATGTGCAATTTCCACCGAAGAGATAGATGAAATACTTAAAATAGAAAGAGTTAAATAATTAAATTCCTGTTTTAGTTTTAAGGGGATATAGCACAACCTGGTTAGTGTAATCGGCTCCAGTTAAAATCTTTAGAAAAAATCCTTAAAGGAAAAGAAGAAACCGATTGATTGGGGTTCAAATCCTCATATCCCCATGTTACTTCTTAAAAATGGTGCTTATAGAAAGTTTTATAAAGAAGTTACTTCTCCAAAATAGTGTTTAGGGGGTTATAATATGATAGGATTGTCAAATTCAAAATATAAAAATTCTAATTGGCTTAAAAGAGCTCTTCAGGCAGGAATCTTTTCTGGTCTAAATTTGGTTGGTTACAATGCTAATGCAACTCAAAATGAAGAGGAAAGAAATATTCCAGTAAATGTTGCTGTTAATGTAGAACCAGATACAACTTTATCTGATTCATTGGCATTACCTGATTCATTGTCAAGAGAAAAATCACTTGAAGATTCATTAACACAAGCATATCAGGATTCATTAGCAAAAATCGCTGAAGATTCTTTGTTCAATTTAAATGCTATAAATCATTTTATCTCAGAAGTACCTAACTTATGGTTTACTAATGGGTATAATAAAAAAAATGGAGATTTGTACTTTTGGGGAGTTTCACCAAAAAATAATCCAAGAGGATTAAGACATCCAAAAGATACAGAAAAGGCACATACAGCAGGTGCAATCCTTTATCAATTAGTTTCTTCAGAACAAATTAGAAATTTTATTGATTATAATGATTTAAGAGAAATTGGAAGAGCAAGCTTACAATCAATTGTTAAAAAAGGTGTTGATTTTGAGGTTCCATTAGATGATGCTCATATAGACACAACAACTTTTGATGTAAAATATACTGGAATACTGGATATAAAAAAGAATTTTATACCAGGCAGTATGAATAAAGATGGAACATTACTTATATTATATGCAGACGCTCCAGGACAAGTAACAACCCAAATTGTAGTTCCAAAAGAAGTTCATAATAAAATTTATGAAAAAAAATTAAAATATGAAGAATTAAGAGGACAAG
>JAGVZB010000017.1 GCA_018302915.1 Candidatus Woesearchaeota archaeon | reverse complement strand
GCACCAAAAAGAAGGTTGTCTGAAAAAGTTGTGTTATGAATTACTAATCCTTCTGCAATAAAATTCTCGTTGCCATAAACACTAAAATCAAAGACATAACCATCTAAGTTTTCAATTTCTCTTTTATTTTTTAATTGATTAAAATAAATCTCTTGCTGTAAAAATTGTTGAATTAATAGGTTATTGTGCTCTAATTGCAAATAAGATCTTCTATAATTAAAAAATTCAGTGCTTTTATTATGGGGTAAATAATCAAATTTTTTGCTTAATTGGGAATTTGATAAAAAAATGCTCAATTTTTCTTTTTTATAAAATAGATTAAATCCAATATTATCTTTAAAATTATTATTTGATATTTTACCATTAATCTCCAATCCCCACAATGGAAAAACTTTTCCTTTAAAATAAGCATCTTTTTTATGAATAGTAGACAAACATCCAAACCTTATTAATACCAATTGTAATTCCCTGATAAATTCTTCACTTTTAGAACAAGCTGAAACAGGATGTTTAATACCAACAGTACCATCAGTATCAAAATATCCCGAAATAAACTTCGAAACGAAATCATTGGGTAATTTTTGTATTAATTTAGGGAAGTTTATATTTCCAGATTTAGCTTTCAGAGGATAATCAAATAGTATGGTTAATACTTTTGTAAAAGCCAATCCTAACCTTAAATCAATTCTTGAGCATTTATCTTTTGTTAATCTTAATGTGATATCAGTATCAAAAACTTCTCTGCAGATTCTTTTGGCTTCATCTTGTATTTGTTTGTCATTATTATGAAGAAAAACATTTACATCCCCATCACCCCATAGCAATCCAAGCAAATAAAAGAAGTCCATCCAATCTTTTCGATTTCTAGGAAGTTTTATTCTAACTGATGACTTAAACTCTTTCTTTAAACTTTTTCTATAACCCAGATAAGAAATATTTTTGTATAGATTAAACAAAGGAATTTTGAAGAATTTAAATATCTTAATTAGATCACATAATTTATACCTTCCCTTCCATACTCCATGATAAAAAGACAAAAATTTTAAATCAGAATTTATTTCTTTCCATACATCATTTCTTCCACTGTCAATTATTTTTTTATGTAACTGATTTCCAAAATTTTTATTGAGATAAACAAGGAAATTTCTATCCTTTGATAACTCGTTAATAAAAATTAATTCCAAATCTTTTAAGTTTATTGGATTATAACTTAATCTTCTTGGAGAAATAATAAAATCATTAGTTTCTAAATCATAACTTGATTTTTCAATAATTTCATAATTTTCATTTATAATTAAAAATTTATGTTCGGGTGTTGTCTTAATTTTTTTTCCATCAAAAAATTCTAATTCAACAAAATTTTCAGGAGTTTTTATTTTCCACATAAAGCTTAAATCACTTTCTTCAATTTTACCAGCTTTCTTATTAAAAGAAGGAATTTTAATGTTCAAATCTCTAACATCTATTATTTTTTCATTATCATTCTTGACAATTTTACTCTTATGTTCATACTCTAAAAAAAGATTCTCTGCACTAACAAAAATTCCATTACCAAGAAAAACCCTAGTATCACCAGAAACACACTTCCCATGATCAATGTGCGCGCAAATTGCTATATTTCTGATATAATCAGGTTTTTTCATCAATCTTGTAACTTGTTGAGATAAACTTTCAGCCATCAACCTCACCTGCTTGAATCAGCTTGTCTTTCTAATTCTAATTTCTTTGCAATAGCTGCACTTTGCTGATCAATATTATAAGCTTTCATTATTTCATCAGCCAAAGCCTGCTCAATTTTAACTTTTTTATTGAAGCATTTTTGATAGGAGCCATTAACCATCTGCCTTAAGGCAATGTCGACTCTTCTCTGTGGAGCAACCTCAACAGCCTGCGGATACTTAGCGCCTCCGTACTCAATTGTGGTAATCTCCTCTCTCGGAGCAGAATGCTCTAAAGCTTTTACAAAAACCTCAACAGGATTTTTATTCATCTTTTTTTCTATGATCTCAAAGGTTTTCAGGACAGTGTTATAAACCCTGACTCCCTTTCCGGTGCTGTGTCCAGAAGTTATCTTATGCTTTTTACCCCTATGGCCTGCAACCATTATCTTGTTCATCAATCTTTCAACAATATTATATTTTGATCTCCAGAACCTGTTGTTTGAAAATTTTCCGGTTGTCTTCGGGACAATCAAGGGATTTAAATTCACATATCTCTGCAATCCGGGATCATTGACCTTGATATCACTAATTTCATATTTATTGAATAGTTTCATTTTCTACCTTTTTCTATCTTTCCTCTCAGTAAAGCATTCAGGCTTTGGTCATTTACTTTGATGACCTGCCATCTGATTCCTGGAATGTCCCCTTTGGCTCTTCCTTGTTTTCCGCCGATGCACTCAATTATTACTTCATCATGCTCGTTTAATTGCTTGATGGCATTATATCCCGGAACAAAAGCAACAATTTTCTTTCCATTCTTGACTAATTGCACAACGACGCATTTTCTCATCGCTGAATTTGGCTGCTTTGCTTCTCTCTGTGTCTTTTCAAGAACAATTGCTTTTGCCTGTGAACTTCCTTTCAATGGATCTGCTTTTCGTTTTAATCTTAACACTCTCTTCTTGTAATCAGAACTCTGCCATCTTGATTTTTTTCTTCTGGCTTTGAGTTTTTTTATTGCCCTTAGTCCTTTTGGTTTTTTTCCCATTTTCTTAAGATTTTATTTTACCTTGATTTCCGCATTGAAATATTTCTTGAATATCTTTTTATATTGCTCCAAATTTTTTTGGTTTCTTCCTATTAATAAACCTTTGGTTTCAACGTCAGCTATTACATTTATAAAAGAGTCATTTTTTTCAATATTGCCAATCTTTAAAGGCATTACCAGATTCTTGAAGAAAACAATGGGATTGCTGTTGAACTCGACAACTTTAACTCTCTCATTTATCATTTCAGAATATCTTCTTATGTTAGCCCCGTTTTTTCCAACGGCTTTTCCTATGTCTCCAAAATTAACAACAACCAACAGTCCATTGTCATTGAACACATCCTTCACTCTTGCTTTTGTCAACTTTTCAAAAAGGTTTATTTTTTGTATTAAGTCTTTGTCAAGTATCATTCTAAGCTCAGGACAGAAATAAAAAATGGTTTCTTGCAGATAACTCCAAGCTCTTCATTGTTTTCCTTCAATACAACCAAAGGGATATTATGCAATTTTGAGTAATGCTCCAGATCATCAAGAACATCCTTAGGACAGTTTGAGCTTACATAGACTTTTTTCAGCTCACCCATTTTAAGCTTCTTTAAAGTTCTTTGCGTGCCTATCACCAGGCCTTTGCCTTCCTTAACTGCTTCTTTCAGGTCTTTCATGTTAAGATACCTTGAATGTTAATTTTTAAAGGTTGCTATTTGCTCATAAATCTTCGGCCATTCATACTTAAACCACATCTTTTCTTTCTTGAGCATCTTGTCAAATCCTCTTATCTTAAGTTCTTTGGTTACAATCCCTCCTTTATGGGGATGTTTATATTTTTTCTTCAAAGGAGAATTAAAACCATGTGCATAGTGGCTCAGCTCATGTGCTATCGTCAAGTCAATTATGTATTCAGGGATCATATCAAATTTAAACAAGGAGTTTATTGCTATCTCTGTATCCTCTCCTGTTTTTTTTATATGCCCGAACTTATTCTTGGATTTGCCCTTGAACTTTATAACAACATTGTTTAATTTTGGAATTTCATTGAATAAAAGAAGCCAGATCTGCTCCAGTCTTTCTAATAAAAATTTATCATTTCTCATCAAATATATTTTCAAAAACAATTTGATTTAAAGGTTTTCTATCTGACATAACTTCTCCTTTTTTCAAACCTTCAGGCAAATTTTTTTCATTTCCTTTTTTACCTATGGCAATCATTGCTTCTATTTCATAATCATCAGAAATTTCAAAGATTTCTTTTGCTTTCTCATAATCAAAACCCTGCATTCCATGGACAACCAAACCTCTTGAACAACCTTCCAAAGCTAAATTTTCACATGCAGCTCCTGTATCAAAAGAATGTGTTATTGAAAGTTGGCCATCATGGTCAAAAGTTTTTTTTGAAATTACCAAGACTAACACGGCTGCATTCTTGCACCATTGCTGATTAAATTCAATTAATAAATTGAAAAACTTGTTCCAATGTTTTGAGTCTCTCTTTGCATAAATAAATCTCCAAGATTGGTTATTATATGAAGAAGGTGCCCATCTTGCAGCCTCAAATAAAGGCATCAACTCATCATCATTTAATTCTTCACCACTCATTGCTCTTGGAGACCATCTATCTAAAATTATTTTATTTATTTTATAATTTGAATTTCTCATCTTAACCTCCTAAAAAAAATTTAATCTTTTCTGAACTTTGAAATTTCATCAATAAGGTCGACATGCCCTATAAAAATGCTTCTGCAGCAATATCTTTTTAATCCTAATTCATCAAGAACTTTCTTTGGCTCTTCACTTTTAGCTACTCTTTCTTTATAAGACTCATATAACTGCGCAATTGGCTTGCCGCATGATATGCACCTGACTGGAATTATCATCTTAAAATTATTTTAAAAATCTGCTTTATAAATCTTTTGAATGTCGCCTGGATTGGATTACAATATTCATTAATCGTATTGTTTTACGACCAGGCATGATAATTAAAGAATATTGATTTAAAAAACTATTTATTTAAAATGGTGAATGTATATAAAAAAGTTTATATCTTTTATTGCCCTTTACATCAGTTAATTCTCTAAGATGATAACTCCCAATAAATTTATTAGATAATTCATTAGCTTTTTGTTTTGTTTCTTCTGAACTTATATTACCAAAAGTTGGTTTAATTCTTTGTGCAATTTCTTCTAAACTTAACAATTCTCTTCCATTCATCATAAAAAAATTTCTCCAATCAGATATACCTAATGCTCTTAAAATTTCTTTATCTTTTCTCATTTTCCACTCAAATTCAGATAAATGACCAGTATAACCCTCTAACATTTTAACTTCCCCCCTATTAATATTATAACCCCAGTAAGAGTTATCATTTTATAAATATTCTTATTTGTCATTACTTTAGAATTAACGATACGACTTTGTTCTCATTGCCCTGGCCTTTGAATCATTTGGTTTCCTTTGCTCTTTTCTCCTTATGTCTGCAACCAATAAATGCCTGTCATAATCCAGAAAGCTTTTTTCCAAGGCTTTATCCTTGGAATACTTGACCAAAGCTCTTGAAATAGCTAATCTTACAGCATCACTTTGGGAGCGCCATCCTCCGCCATGAACATTAATTTTAATATCAACTTTATTTGATAAATCACCTGCTATCATCAAAGGCTCCATTATCTTGGCTCTGGCAAACTCAGGCTCATAATTATCCAACAGGTAATTATTAATCTTTATTCTCCCTCTGCCTTCCTTCAATGTTGCCCTTGCAATTGATCTTTTTCTTGTCCCGGAAACATGAACAACATTGGTTTGCTTGCTTTCTTCCTTTTTCTCAGTTTTTTTCTTTACCATTCTTTACCATTTAAAAATTTGCATACATCCCCCACAGTTGTATACCTTAAAGTTTTTATCCTCGAAATGTCTGCATCCTTTATTTTTTCTGCTTTCTTGTCCTTAAACTGGTTTGGTACTGAAATGTGGCACATCACTCTTTTAAAAGCTTCTCTTCCTTTATACTGCTTGTATGGAAGCATGCCTCTTATGATTCTTCTTACAAACCTGTCAGGCATTTTCGGCAGGAAGGGTCCGTGAAAAGGGCCACCCCTGTTTGCTTTTATCTTATACTTTTCAAAAATATTTTTTTTGCTTCCCACAATTATTGCTTTTTCACAGTTGACAATGTCTATACTCTCGCCAAGCAATGCTTTCTTGGCTACATTGGTTGCCATTCTTCCCAAAATCAAATCTTTAGCGTCAACTATCATTTTATTAAAGATAATCCACCCCATGTTTTATTTCATACTTATCAAGATCAGTCAAATGAAAATAAGTGTCAGTATTTGGATCATAACCTATTATTGCATTCTCTTCTTCAGGTACAATCCCTCCATTATCTACTATCTCTTTCTTAATTCTTTTTAAAAGATTATCACATTCGCTCATCTTATCCAATTATCCTTATTCTTTTTCCTTTTGGATTCTCCTTCATTAACTGCCTTATTGAAATTGCCTTCCCGACTGCATTTATCTTTTCTTCTGCATTTTCAGAAAATTGATATGCAGCGACGGTTATTTTTTTCGTCAGGTCCCCCATGCTTAAAACCTTGCCAGGAACAAGAGCTATTTCATTGTCTCTTGTATTCTCATTGATTTTGTAAATGTTTGCTTTTCTTCTTGCCCTTGTAGACATTTCCAGATCCATAGCAACTCTTTTCCATAAATTAATATTATTTTTGTTCCCTAAAATCTTCAAGTCATTTATTAATTCCTTCAATTCCAGATTTTGTGGGCCTGTTCTCTTAACCATCTTACTTTGCCTTCATCACTTTCTTGCCAAATTCATCCAGTTTCTTGTCAAGAATTTTCATGGCCTCATCAAAGATTTCCTTGCAGGAAAGCTGGCCCCATGATTCAATGAAAAAAATAAATTTATCCTTGCTGAATTCCTGGTCATCCTTTAAGTTCAGATCTTCCATGCTTTTGAATTTCATCGGAGCATTCACATAATGGCACAGCCCAGGTGAGAATTTTATATGCTCCTTCCCTCTGCCCAAAATTGCCGTAGCCTCTAAAACCAGCTCCTTGTCCTTCAACAAAGTGACCAAAGGAATATTATCATAAACAGGAATACACTTGGGATCCTTGCTTTTGAAATCTCCTGAATAAACAGTCCTGGACCCGCTTACTTTCAGAGTTAATTTTAATTCTGTGGTTGCTTTGCTTCCTCCTTCATCCTTGAAGGAATATGCTTTCAAGTCAGTCTTAATCGGAATCAATCCAATTCTATGGGCTAAGATTTCATCATATAAAGCAGTTTGATTTTTGACAAAATTTACTTCATCTACTGCCAATACAGGCACCTCAGCCACTATAACCCTTCTTATGGTATTTGCTATTGCGCTGTTTATGCCCTCTATCATAAAAACAAGTTCATTGTCTTTTTTGTCTAAAATCTCAATTTTCATATGCTAATCTACAAAAAGAGGGTTTTTTAAAGTTTTGGTTTAAACAAAATGCTTTTATAGAATACTTGAAATGTTTATATTATGGTTGAATTGTTATTTTTTGTTTTGGCTTTCATTGCAGAAATTATTGGAACAACTGCAGGATTTGGCTCTTCCACTATTTTTCTGCCGTTAGCTTTATTTTTTGTGAATTTTAAAACAGCATTGATACTTGTAGCTTTCTTCCACATCTCTGGAAACATTGGCAGAATAACATTTTTCAGGCATGGATTTAATAAAAGATTGATTTTTATTTTTGGTGTGCCTAGTGTAATACTAACTGTATTCGGTGCTCTTCTAGTTAATCATACTCCTCAAGACATTTTAAAATTAATTCTAGGCATTTTTCTTCTTATTTTCTCAATTGCCTCAATTGTAAAACCAGATTTCAAATTCAAATCTTCAGATAAAAATGCAGTTATCGGCGGAGGTTTATCAGGATTTTTAGCTGGTTTGATTGGTACTGGTGGTGCCTTGAGAGGCGCTTTCCTTACAGCTTTTAATTTAAAGAAGGAAGTTTACATTGCAACCGCCGCATTCATTGCACTTGCAGTAGACATAACCAGAATTCCAATTTATTTCGGAAGCGGATTTCTTGAATCACAATTTTACTTTTATCTTCCATTGCTTTTTGTAATTGCCATTGCCGGCTCATTTACAGGCAAGAAAATTGTTGATAGAATCCCGCAAAGTTCATTTAGAAAATTTGTACTTTATATAATTGCTATAATAAGCCTTAAATTTATCTATGATGGGATTTTATTCTTGATATGAATTAAAATGTTCTCAAAAATGTTAAACAGGAGAATATGATTAAACTCTTCTTCCTCTTCTGAAATGTTTTTTTCTGCACCCATCCGTCGGCAGTGCAGTTACATCCTCTATCGTCCCTATTTTAAATCCGCTTCTTGATAATGTTCTTACAGCTGCCTGTGCACCGGGTCCTGGATTATTAGGCCCTTGATGTCCTCCAGGTGCCCTTATCCTTATATGCAAGGCATTGATTCCCTGCTCCTTGGCCATCTCTCCTGCTTTCTTGGCTGCTCCCATGGCTGCCGTCGGAGAGCTTTCAAGCCTGTGAGCCTTTACCATTTGTCCGCCGGAGCTTATTCCGAGAGACTCGCTTCCAGTCAAGTCTGTTATATGAACAATTGTATTATTATAGCTTGAATAAATGTTTGCTATTCCCCACTTAAGTTTTCTTTCTTTATACTCCATCTTCTTCCTTCTTTGGTTTCTCTTTCTTTACTTCTTCTTTTTTAACTTCTTTCTTTGTTTCTTCTTTCTTAATCTCCTTCTTTGTTTCTTCTTTTTTAACTTCTTTCTTTTTAGTTTTTTTATTTTCCTCTTCTTCATTCCTGCCGAATTTACCGGTTAATTTTGAACCTTCCTTGAATCCTATCTTGTCTTCCTCGTCTGATTTGACCAGATAGGAAGAAACACTGACTTTCTTGTCTCCTATAAAAATATGCCCGTGAATTACAAACTGTCTTGCCTGCTTCATTGTATTTGACAATCCTTTTTTATAAACCAATGATTGTAATCTCCTGTCAAGTATATCCTCTATTCTTAACCCTAAGACATCATCAATCTCCCCATTTTTTTTCATCAGGCCTAATCTGAATAATTTGTCTGTCATCTGCTCTTTTTCTTTTTTTGCTTGCGCTGTCTTGGTGTTTGCCAGTCTCTTGGCCTGATTGGTGAATTTTTTAAGGATAGACTGCATCTTCCATATCTCTTTTTTATTTTTCAATGAATAATTCTCAAGAATACCTTTTTCTTTTTCAAGCCTTCCAGACTGCCAAGGATGTTTGGGAACGGAGTATTTTCTTCTTTTCTTTTTTGGATGTCCCATTTTGTATTATTCCCGTAAAAATTTTCTAAGGGATTTAATTCTTCCCTCCTTCCTTTTTGCCGCTTTTCTTTTGCTGTTGTATTTTTTTCTTTTGAACACCAACAGATTTTCCTTTCCTGAAATGACCTCTTGTCCTTTGACCTCTTACAGGCAGACCAAATGCATGTCTCATTCCTCTGTAAGACCTTATTTTCTTTAATCTCTTTATGTCAAACTCCTTCCTTAATTTTAGCTTGGAGCCTATTAAGTGCAAATCATCTCCGGTGTCATAATCCTTTCTTCTGTTCAGCATCCATTTTGGAAATTTGTCTGGGCTGCTTATTAAATTCTCGATATCCTTCACTTCATTCTCGCTCAAGGTGCCTACTTTTCTGCTTTTGTCAAGATTTAAAGAATTGCATATTGCATTTGAAAACATGAAGCTGATCCCCTTGATTTTTCTCAAAGCAATGTAAATGTTCCTATTGCCATTTAAATCAGAATCTGCTATTCTTATTAGTGCCTTTATCTT
>JAGVZB010000016.1 GCA_018302915.1 Candidatus Woesearchaeota archaeon | reverse complement strand
CATCTAATTTGGATTTGCATTTTCTGAAAATGATTGTTTTTCCAAGGCATTCCAATGCATCCTTGGCTAAAATCCTGTACTTAACCGAGAATATGCCTAATATGAGAAATATAGGTAATGCAATAAAACATAGCACCATATTATTTTTGTGAACTGATTGTTTATTAATCTTTTCAAAACCTTTAAAAATAGCTTTCTTTAGGGATATATTAGCGGGATAGGGCAGCCAGGAGTGCCCGTCGAAACCATAGATCTCATGGTTGCGGAAGGCTCATACGGTTTCCTGAGTCACCCGGAATAAAGGTAAGAAATTGTCTTTATGGGTTTAGGTCGGAAGTTCAAATCTTCCTCCCGCTACTTTATTTTCATAAAAAATATATTTGGTCAAATGTTTCTCATTGCTAAAACCAATAAGAGATTTCCATTTTTCTAATTGCTTTTTTCCATTCATTTGTATTCTTACTTGTCCTTTTCCTATTTGATAGACTCCAAATTTAAATTTATAATCTTCAAGAATTTTTATTATTTGATTTTGCATAGGAGAAGGGCATATTTTCAATTCAAGTCTGGGATACAAAGTTCCATTATTGTTAGTTTTTACTAAACAACCATCAGTATCAAACAAACCCCTTAAAACATGTTTTTTAAATTTAATATATTTTTTTGGAATTTTTGCTGTATTCCATTTAGGAGATTCTTTTAATCCATCTTCTAAAAAATAATTAATTATGTTTCTCTTTGTTATTATTAATTCTGCCGTGTTTTCATCTTTTCTAAAATTCAAAGGAGTTTCATATCCGAATTGATCATAAATCAAATTTTTAACATAGTAAATATAATCAAAATCATCTCTTGAATTAAAAGAAATTTTTGTATCTACTTAGTCATATTTATTTAAAACAAAAAAAGAAAAATTAATTAACAATAAACCTTCCTTTCATTCCCATCTGTCTGTGACTTCCGACACTGCAGTAATACTCAAAAGTTCCCTTCTTGTCTGCTGTGAATTCTACAAAGGTTGATTCGCCATCTTTTACCTGTGAAGTTCTTGCCCCAAATTCATCAATCACCCAGTCATGGAATCCCTGCCCGCTTGTGAACTCTATCCTTACTTTGTCCCCTTCATTAACTGTCAAGTCAGGATTCTCAGTACCATCCATCATGAACTTGAAATTCTCTCCGCTCATGACAAAAGTCTTGGCTTCTTGTTGCACGCTTCCGCTGTTTTCTAACACATTTCCATTTGTGTCAACTGTAGCATATCCTTCAGATCCATTGGAGCATCCAGTGGCAAATACGGCTAAAACAGCCAACACAAATAAAACTAAGCTTTTTTTATTTTTTTGTCCAAACACCATTTGTCCCTACCTCCTAAGGCTATTGCAAGTGTTATCAGCATCAGGCCGAAATCTCTCACTGCAATGTCATTGTACCCTAATCCAATAATTATTCCAATCAAATTAATTCCTAAGATTAAGGCTGTAATCCTTGTGAACAACCCTAATATTAGGAGTGTTCCAAAGATTATTTCAAGGATTCCATTAATGTATATAAATGTTTTGGCATAGCTTGACAATAGAATGAACCCAGGCAGATAACCCATGAAATTCTCGGGATTTATTAATTGGTTGATTCCAAACCACAGGAAAACAATGCTTATTGCAATCCTTGTTAGTATTTTTGAGTATTCAGGATGGGTTTTCATGGAATTTTTTACCATTGGATTGTTTATAAATTATTCCAAAAACTAAATAAATAGAAAGAAATTAGTTATGATATGACAACAATATGCGGGATTGATGAGGCTGGTAGAGGTCCAGTCATTGGCCCCCTTGTAATATCAGGGATACTTATAGAAGAAAAAGACTTGCCTAAACTTAGGAATATAAAGGTAAAGGATTCTAAATTATTGACTCCAAAGCAAAGGGAATTTCTATTCAAGGAAATTAAAAAAATAATTATCAAGGAAAAAACGATTATAATTCCTCCTCAGGAAATTGATGATGTTTTAAATTCTGAGGAATTAAATCTGAATAAATTAGAGGCCATAAAAACAGCAATAATCATTAATTATCTGAAACCGGACAAGGTTACGATAGATTGCCCTTCAACGAATATCAATGCCTACGTTGATTATCTTAAAACTTTTCTGAAATATGAGCCAAAGATAAAGGCAGAGCATAAGGCAGACTATAAATATTGTGAGGTGTCTGCAAGTTCAATTTTAGCAAAAGTAACTCGTGATAAAGAAATTGAAAAACTGAAGAAAAAATATAGTATAGAATTTGGTTCAGGTTATCCTTCAGATCCATTGACTCAGGAATTCCTGAAAAAGAATTATAATAAATATCCGGAAATATTCAGGAAAACATGGATGACATACAGGAATATATCAGAGACAAAAAAGCAGAAAAGTCTGTCTGATTATAAATAAAAAAAGAAAAAACTTTACTTGTTTCTTGTTATTGCAAACACTTCCTTTATGGCTACGATGAATGCAGCGCCTGCCACGAATGCCGTGAATGCTGCCACCATGCTTGTGACAAAATTTCCAACACCTGGTATGTTCAGTCCGATGCTGCCGACCATCATCAATGCAATTGTTGCCAGCAAGAAATTCATGACTTCTTTTCCTGTTACATTAATGAACCCTACTATTAATCCTAGAGCTACCAACCATGCTAATCCTGCTGTTCCTATGTTCACAATTCCTGCAATTATTGAAATTAGAAGACCTACAATGAAGGCCCATCTTCCTATCATCTCTTTCATAATTTAAACCCCCTTTATTTTGTAATAATTGTTTAAAAATAGATTATTTAATGTATTTATAAATCTTTTTGCGATAATAAAGACAAACTTTAAAAATAATGAAAAAACTAAGATTATATGACTAGCATACAGAAACTTAAGTTGCATGGTTTTAAGTCTTTTCCTAAGTCCACTGAAATAATATTTCCTCAGGGTTATTCGGTCGTTATCGGCTCGAATGGTTCAGGAAAATCGAATATAATGGATGCGTTCTGCTTTGTCTTCGGCAAGGGCTCTGCCAAGGGAATGAGGGCTGAGAAATCAGCAAATCTGATTTACAACGGGGGGAAGTTGGGAAAGCCGATGAAGGAGGCTGAAGTGTCGGTGTGGTTTGACAACAAGGACAAGGCATTTCCGTTGCAGGAAAAGCAGATAAAAATTTCAAGGATAGTCAAGCAGAATGGTCAGTCTGCATATAAGATAAATGACAGGACAAGAAACAAGCAGGAAGTTCTTGATTTATTGAATGCTGCCAGAATAGACCCTGACGGCCATAATATAATTTTGCAGGGTGACATAGTGAAATTTATGGAATTAAAGACAGAGCAGAGAAGGGAAGTTATGGAGGAAATTTCAGGAATTTCTGTTTATGAAGATAAAAAGCAGAGGGCTATTAATGATTTAAATAAAGTTGAAGAAAGATTAAAGGAAGCTGAAATAATTCTTACAGAAAGAAGGGCTCATCTGAGAGAGTTGAAAAAAGACAGGGATCAGGCATTAAAGTATAAGGAAATTGAGAATGACATAAAATCAAACAAGGCAACTTACATAAGCCTGCAGACAAAGAATAAGTTAGAAAGCAAGGAAGAAATTGACAAGAAAGTAAAGGAGCATGAGCTGTCTATAGGAAAAATCCAGTCTGAAATTGATGAATTTAAGAAAATAATTAATGACAAGAAGGAAGAAATAAGGCAGATAAATGCAGAGATAGAAAAAAGAGGGGAGAAGGAGCAGTTAAAGATTCACAAGGAAGTTGAGGAATTAAAAACTAGCTTATTGAAAAAAGAATCAAGGGTTGATATCTGCAGTAATGAAATTAAAAGGACTTCCCTTAGAAAGCAGGAATTGAGGAAGGAGCATGATGAAATAGAGAACAAAATAAAAAATTTGAAGAAGACAGTTGAGCAGTATGATAAAAATAGGAAATCCTTTGAGCAGGAAGAGCGCAGTATATTGGCGGAGATAAAGGATTTCAAGCAGAAGAATAATTTAAAAAATCTTGATGAGATAAGGGACAGGCTTGACAAGCTTAATGATGAAAAGAATGAATTGCTCAGGAATAAGG
This sequence comes from Candidatus Woesearchaeota archaeon, assembly GCA_018302915.1. Lineage (GTDB taxonomy): Archaea > Nanobdellota > Nanobdellia > SCGC-AAA011-G17 > GW2011-AR20 > JAGVZC01. Next base: position 5,589 of record JAGVZB010000016.1, on the reverse strand, counting down.
ATAAAATTGAGTTTGAACTTTCAAAATTCTCTAAAGGTGATTTTAAGGACATAAACAAGTTGAGGGAGGAATTCAAGTCAGTTACTTTGGAGTTGAATAATTGCCTGAAGAATGATGATAAGTATATTGTTGAATTAGGCAGGTTAAGGAAGAGCCTTGTTGGCAAGAGTGAGGAGATGGCTAAATTAAGCATGGAAAGCGTCAATTACAAGCAGATGACATTTGATTCCATCGCCATAAAAAGAATTCTTGAGTCAGGCATAAAAGGCATTCATAATATTGTCTCTGATCTTGGAAGGGTTGACAGCAGATATTCCCTTGCTCTTGAGGTTGCAGCAGGCCCAAGGTTGAAGAGTATAGTTGTAGATGATGATAAGATAGCTCAGAAATGCATAAGTTATCTCAAGGAGAAAAAATTGGGTGTATGCACTTTCCTTCCATTGAACAAGATGCAGGGCACGAGCATAAGTTCTGCTCAAAATCAAAAAGGGGTTCATGGTACTGCTTTCAGTCTGGTAAAATTTGATCCGAAATACAGAAATATCTTTAGTTATGTTTTTGGAAATACATTGGTTGTGGATGACATTGACACAGCAAGGAATATAGGCATAGGAAATGTAAGAATGGTTACATTGTCTGGTGACCTTATGGAATTGAGTGGGGCAATGGTCGGAGGCCACAGGAAAAGATCAGGATATGGTTTTAAGGAAATGAATTTTGACAGCAAGATAGACAAGCTTGAGCTTGAAATCTCACAGTTGAAGAAGCAGGTTGATGATTATGAAAATCTTAAGGTGAAAAATGACAATAATATATCTGACATGAAGAGGAATAAGTCTGAACTGGAAGCCCAGTTGATAAAGTTCGAGAAATTATTTGACAGTTCCATTAATGTCAATGAATTAAACAGTAATCTGAAGCAGATAAATTCAAGGTTGGCAGTTATTGAGAGGGAAATTGGTGTTTATTCAAATGCATTAAAATCATCCAAGGATGAAAATGTGAAGGGCCTTGACTTGCTCGAGGAGAAAAGGTCAAAATTGAGGGAGAAGATGATTGAGCTTGATTCAAGCAACAAGAATTTCTCCATGCAGATTAGCTCCATGCTAATACCTGAAAAGGAGAAGATAATTTCCATCATAAGGAATCATGACAGGGAAGTTCATCAATTCAACGAGGAGCTTGATGCATTGAGCAAGGAGATAAAAAGCATAGGCTCTGAATTGAAGGAGAAGGAAAAGCTGGAGAAGGAGTTTTACAATGAATTCAGGTCTTTGTTCAACAGGAGGAACAAGGTGCAGGAGTTTATCCAGGTTAAGGAAACAGGTCTTATAAGGGAGGAGGAAAAGATAAGGAATGCACAACAGAGGATTAATTCAATTAATATTGACAGGGCAAAGATAATAGCTGAGATTGAGGCCCTTGAGAAGGAGTTTGAGCCTTTCAGGAATGAAAAAATAAAAAGGAACATCAACTTTGATGAGATAAAATATGAGATTCAGAGTCTTGAGAAGGAATTCCAGAAATTTGGCAACGTTAACTTGAGGGCTTTGGAAATCTACGAGGAGCTTGAGAAGGAATTTGAAAAATTGACCGAGAAGCACGAGAAATTAAGTGTTGAAAGGCAGGATGTTATCAAGATGATGGAGGAGATAGACAGCAGGAAGGCAGATTTGTTTATGAAGACATTTAATATTGTCAACAAAAGGTTCATTGAAAATTTCATGAGCTTGAGTGACAAGGGTCAGGCTTACATGGAGCTTGAGGACAAGGAAAAGCCCCTCGAGCATGGCGTAGAGATAAAGGTAAAGCTCCCAGGCAACAGGTTCATGGACATCAAGGGATTGAGCGGCGGTGAAAAGACAATGGCTACTCTTGCATTCATATTTGCAATTCAGGAGTTCCAGCCTGCAAGCTTTTATCTTCTTGACGAGGTTGATGCAGCTCTTGACAAGCATAATTCAATGAGGCTGAGCAAGCTGATAAAGCAGTATTCAAACAGGGCGCAGTACATTGTGATAAGTCATAATGATCAGGTCATAACTGAGGCTGACCAGATATATGGAATTTCAATGCAGCAGGGCATTTCTAAGATTGTAAGCCTGAAGGTTTAGATTCTAATCTTTTTTTTCTTGTTTTAATATCCACAAATCAAGGGGAGCGAATAATCTTATTTTTTCATTCCATAATTCTTTATTATTTCTTAAGTTAATTATTCCATTTCCCATTTTAGCAGTAACTTCCAACATTCTCCCGTCCATTTTTATAATGCCATCAAGAATATTATTTCTTATATGACCTCTAAAATAGGCAGTTTTATTTTTATATCCTGCAGACAACCACATAAGGGATTCTTCCATTTCTTTGAATTGATATATATGAACTCTAAATTTTATCTTAGGATTTTCTTCTGATTTAAAATAAACAAAAGGGTTGTCTGTGAATAATTTAAATGTATATTTACCTCCAAATAATTCTCTATCAGCAAATTTATGTAAAAAATTGATATATTCTATTAATTTAGACATGTTTTAAATTTCCAGCCGTTAATTTTCTTTCCTTTCTTAATTCTTGCACCACTTGCCTTAAGGTCACCAGGCAGTTTATATCCAACAGGCACATAAACAAGCTCCTTGGAACGGTCTGAAAATGGCTGATCTGCATCGGCTGCCCAAACCCCGCAATTACTGTCCATCCATAGCACCCTTTTTTCTCCACCTTTGAATCTCATCTCCAGACGAAGTTCCTTGATAAATCCTTTTGACAATTCGTCTTCTATTTTCCTCTTTGGAATGGCTACTAAAGTTCCATAACCATGATAATACTCATTTCTTCTAATACTTTCTTCAGAGCCGCTCATAAATGAAAGTGGTTTCAATCCTTCAAGTGGGGGAGTATCATTGAAGTAGTGTGTAAAATATAATTGATCTTCAGGTTTCATTTTTAATTTAAACTTATTTTTATATATTATTTCTTTTTCCTATTTTTCCTCTTTGGTTTCTCTTCTTCTTCCTCAAAGAATTCAAGTATTGAACTCCAGTACTTTATGATTAGTATTATTATCAATAAAAATATAAGCCCTATCAATACATAAAATTTGTACAATATAATATATTCAAATGCCATCAATATATACTTCTTTATGTTGCTTAGCCAGCTGTAATTAATTCCAAAATATATCAGGAATAACAGTATTACTATCCCCAGAATCCATCTTCCGATCTTCAATGGCTTTTCTTCTTCATCTTTTTCTTCTTTATCTTCTTCCTCTTCCCATTCCTCAATGTTGTCTTCTTCTTTTTCATCTCCTGACATAAGGACTATTATCAGTATTATTATGATGGCAATTCCGACTGTGATGTATATCCAGTAGGATTTTGCCTGGTTGTAAGCATTTGTTATGAAGCTTGTTTCATTTGCATCTTCAGTCCTTGGCTCTTCTTCAGGTTGCTCTGTAACAGGCTCTTCTATTATGGGCTCTTCAGCTATGGGCTCCTCTATGAGAACTTCTGTTACATTTTCAACAGGCCCTGAAAATAATTCGCTGAAAAAGTTGAAAATTCTTAAAAGGAAAGGAATGTATTCTTTCTGGTTTAATTCAGATTCCTTTACATTTATTGAAATGCTTTTTGATGACAATATGTTGTTGTTGTAGGAAACGCTTATATCAGTATTATAATCTCTTGGCTCTATGTCAACAGAGGGTGCAGAATACATATAAATTATTTCTGCTGAATTTGGATCCAGTTCAAGTATGGAGGGGTTTAACTGTGTGAATGAGCTTCCTTCTCCGGTAAGGCTTATTTTGTATATTAATTTTTCATTGCCGTTGTTCTTTATCGTTATTGGCAAGGTTGTTGAGCTTCCCTGTGTTACTTTTAAGCTGCTGTCTGATGTTATTTCAGTGTTATGGCATTGCATTTCACCAAGGGCATTTACTTTTATCTTGTCATCAATGCTTAATCCTGATCCATCAAGGGCAAGTGCTCTTGCATAGACATCATAGCTCTTTTTCTCAATATTATTGACATTCAAAATCATGTTGACAAAGGATTCTTCTCCAGCTCCAAGCTTGACCTGATAATTATTCAAGGAAGCCCATTGCTCTGAAGTTTCCAGCCTGAATTCCTTTTCAAATGATCCTGTGTTCTTGACTAATAATGGAATCTGGACATTATTGCATAAATTGATTTCTTTTTCCTGGATGTCTATAAATATGTAATGGCATTTGTTTACCTGTGCTTTTATTGTCCTTGTCTTAATGCTTTCTTTTGAGCTTGCAGATATTTCGATATCAAAGTTTCCCTTTACATTGTAGTCCGGGCTTAGCACTAGGTTAACGCTTCCTGACTGCTGTGGATTTAATGACAGTGTCTGCTGGTTTAAATTTGCCCATTCAGGGCCTTTAACCTGGATGTTGTAACTGTCCTGGCTTATTCCTGTGTTTGTTATTGTGATGAATACATTTTCAGTTGAATGCTCGCAGAAATTGACCAAGTCCCTGTCAGTTGAAACGCTGAAATCATAGCATGAATTTACATTTAGATTAGATGTTATTTCTCCGGTGCCGTATTGGTTGAATGCAGAAACAGTGAATGATGCCGATTCTGAGTCTTTTGAAGCGTATGCATAAAAATTCTTTTTTTCGCCTTGATTCAGGGATATTAATTCCTGGCTTAAGGTCATGAAATCAGGGCCTTCTATTTCAAGATGATAATTTTCCTTGTAATTTCCTAAGTTCTCCAGTTGATATGTGAATGATGTTATCTGCCCCCTGCAGATTTCTTTTGAGGTTTCTCCGCTTATTTTTAATTTATGGCAGTTTTCAACGTTTATTGTGAATGGTATTGTCTTTGTTTCCTGCTGGCTTGAGACTATCAGGTTTAATGAATAGCTTCCGGCAGCAACATTGTTGTTTGGGGTTGAGTAGATATATATCGTTTTTCCCTGGTTGTTTAATATGAATCCATTTGGGACTGCAGTGCTCCATGAGGATGCGCTTCCATCCAGGTTTACATTGAAACTCCCGGTTCCAAAGACATTTGCCGTGAATAATAAAGTATTGCCGTTGCATGCATTCTTTGTTATCTCATTTGAATTCAGTTCAAAGGCAGAAGAGATAGGAATTGCTATTAGTATAGCTAAAAGTACAATCACCAGTTTATTATTCATGAATTATAACCCCCTTTTGTTATTTTAAAAGAGTTATGGTTATTTATAAAGATTATTGTAGGAAAAAATAAGTAATAAAAATTAGTTTAGTATAAGACTTCTTCTTTTTTTGAACCTCTTTAATGATTCTTCTATGCTTATTTGCGGATATCCAAGGCCAAGCATCTTTTCCGTGTTTAAGCTTGTATTTTTAATGTTCAAAATATTTGTTAGTGTCATTACTCTTTTTTCACAACTTTTACCACCAAATAATTTGGCAATTCTTGTTGCAAACTCAAACTTTGACAGTGCATCTTTCCCGGCAATGTGGACTGTTTCATTCCTGATGTTTTTTTCCAGCAGGAATAAGACACCTTCGCAGAGATATTCAAGGTATGTTGGTGAAATTATTGTGTTGGGATTAACTGTGTAATTTTC
>JAGVZB010000015.1 GCA_018302915.1 Candidatus Woesearchaeota archaeon | reverse complement strand
ACTGTGAAGATAGCACAAACTAAAACAAATATCTCAAATATTGCCTTTGCTTTTCTATGGTTCATGCCCAGCTCCTTACTGCAAACTGAAATTCATAATCATAATTTCTTAATGAAACAGTATAAACTTCAACATTGACAGGCCCATAGGATTTGACAGTAACCTCAGGATGCCTGACTTCATAAATCTGGTTGAAAAATTCTCCATAAGCTATCTCACTATCTACTACATCTTTTGAAATTTCAGCAATTCTTCCCAATGGAGCATCGAAAGTCCTTGTAAACTTATCCTCTTCTATTGACGAATTCCCTTTGCTTATTGTAACCGGATAATTCAAATTGACGACAACAGAATATTCCAGGACATCAACATCAGCATTCATCTGGACTTCCTGGACACTATAACCCTCATTTCTGATTGCATCCAAATCAATGCAGGAAGGTAATTTCAATTCTAAATAACTTTTCATTTCATCCTCAAACATTTTTGAAATGAATGGAATCTTTCTCTCGCAGGGGCTTAAATCATCGCTGTAACAAATGTAATTCAATTTGTTGTCATTGAAATAATAATAAAATCCGGGATCAATCTTCCCTCCTTGTTTCAAAATCAGTTCAATAGCTTCATTCCCATGCTTCTCGATGCAGCTGCCTATATAATCCTGCAATGGCTCTAAACTTGATTCATCAAAAACAGCTTCAACTTCAGTCTGTCTTTTTATTCTGTCACCCCTAAAAAATAAAATACTAAAAAAACAGAAATAACTATCACAATCCCAACAATAACAAAAACAGTAACCTGGCCTCTTTTATTCATCATAATTTAAAATCAAAAATAATATATAAACTTAATCATTATAGAGATTTATATATTTTCATAGATGGATTTTCTATGGCCTAAAATAACAACAAAAATTATTAATTTATTTTTTTGTATATCCAATATAAGCCTATAATCTCCAGCCCTAAAAGAATAATAAGGCTCTCCAACTAATTTCTTAACATAATCCTCGGGTCTTATTAAAATGCGTTCTAAACTGTTTTTAATTCTCTTTTGAATGTTCTTTTCTAATTTTCTAAATTGTTTTAAAGCTGTATCGGAGAATATTAATTCATAAGTCATAAATTAAGCTCCCTCTTTACCTTTTCAAAAGAATGAACTCTTCCAGATTTTATGTCTTCTTCTGCCTTCCTTAGCATAACTTTAGCTTCTTTGGACAATTCCATAGTATCCTCTATCAAATCCCAAATAACTTCTTCATAACTCTCTTTTTCATACAATTTTTTCATCTTTAAATTATTTTGGAGTTTCTCACTTATCTGAATTGTTGTTACCATAGTGATTATATAAATAGCTATAGTATAAAAATCTTTTTATTCTAGAATCTAGTCATTACTTACTCTCGGAGCCAGGATAGCAGCAAAACTCAGCTTGTCAATTATTTTATATTCAACCTTTAAGGGATAATCATTGCTCAGCCATAATGTCATTGTGTCATTTAATTTCCCGCCCTTGATTATTTTCTTGAGGTACTCGACAGAATATCTGGACCTTGAATTTTCCTTTGATTTTATTTTGATTAATTCATTGGCTTTGAAAGAGACTTTTGCAGTGCTTATGTTTCCTGCAGCCTGAACATTAAAAGTATCATCATGAATCTCAAAGGCAACTGAATCAGAAACGACATCCATATCTTCTATGGCCTCATCAAAAAGGCTGGAAGGCATTTCAACCATGCACTTGAAATCAAGATCGGGAATTTTTTGTCTTTCTTCCTGCATGTTAATAAGGCTTAAGGTAAAAATTCTTGTAGAGCTTGATTTTAATGTAACCTTTAATTTATTCTCCAGCAATTCTAAAGTTAATGTGTCTGAAGGCTTGGCCCTTCTTAATACCTGCTTCAAATTGTCAAGGTTGACTGCTATCTCGACAGGCTCATCTATGTTGTATTCAACGAAAACGCTTCCAAGCAATTTATAGATTATCATTGCAACATTGGCAGGATCCATTGCAACCAGTTCAAGCTTATCCTTGTCAATCCTAAAAACAACTTCATTGACCAAATCAGAGATGATTACTATGGGCTCCTTGAAGAATTTAGGCTCTGCTAACATAAGTTTCATAATTGAGAAGTGATGCCTATATTTTTAATCATTACTGTAATTAAATATGTATATTGCTCAATAATTTCTCCATTGATGGTCGCATTTCACACATCTCAAAAATTGTGTCTCAGGCTCGTCGCTTGCTCTTGTCTGCACAAGCCAGTAATAAGCCTGGTTGTTCCCGCATTTTGGGCATTCTATCTGCGTCTTTGGCAATGTCTCTATATTCTTGTCAATGATTTTTATCTTGTCTTTGTTATTCACTCTTTCTTTTATAACCATGCTCTTATTTTTGCTTTCCTTGTAATTGCACTTGCTGCATTTTATGCCTTTTTTTTCCATATCAGGAAGCAGTATCCCGCCGCATTTTGGGCAAAACATCATTTTATTATCCCTCCTAACACCTCACTGAATAAAATTTTAACATAGCCTAATAAAGGAACTCTTCCGATGGCTTCTCCTATTATTTTTTCTTTCTTAATGTTCATTTCCCCAAGCTGGGAGAAAGAATCAAAATTATTGTCTCCCTTTGTCTGGTAATAATCATCACCTATGAACACAACCCTGTGAATTATCGGGTTGTTTGAATTTCCATAAAATACAATTATATCCCCTATCCTAATGTTCTTCGCTTTCTTCAGTATCATGATATCCCCTCTGTTAAATCCATTTGAAAAAGGCCATTCCTTTATCTCTTCCTTGCTGAAATTATACCAGCTTCCTCTCTCCTGATACCACCGCTCAAAATCACCATCATGATGCATGCTCCCGGATACGACAGCAACGACAGGATGTGTGGTTCCCAGCATCAAGCCCAGGCCAGGATACACCAGGAACTTGACAATGAGAAAAGCAAGGAGAATGTTGACAATCCATGAAAGAAGAGAATCATCATACCATATAAAGCGCCATATCTTCTTCAGCATTTGAGACTAATTTAAAAAAGAACAATTTAAAAAACTTTCTTTTTATTTTTTGATGCTTAAATAACTTTGGAAATCTGTTCCTTTTTCCATCCATGAACTGCTAAATTTCTTATAATCTGGTCTTTGGTAAACCCCTGCCTTAAAGCCTGCGTAACATAATCCCTCAAGCTGTCTATATTAACTTCTTCAATAGCTTTGTTGATCTGATCCATGCTGACTTCCTGTGATTTTAGCCTGCTTATTATTTGCTCCTTGCTAAGTTTTTGTGTGAGCATTCCTTTGATTTTATTTTTTAGGTCCTGAAGGTTGGTTAAAACTTCCTTCTTTTGAGGTTGTATTTTCTCCAGATGCTCTTCTCCTGATTTTTCCTCCTCAGTCTGGGGCTTGCTTTCTTTTTTATTATTTTCAGAGAATAATTTTTCTATATCCCCCTCTTCCAAATCAAGTTTAGGCTCTTTTCTCTCAGATGGCTTCTCATCATTTATTTCATTTGGCTTTACAGTTTCAATCCTTGGTTTCCTGCTTTTTAATTTCTTGAAGATAACGAATACAACTGCAAGAGCAACAATGAGTATGATGAACAAGACTATCAAGGTGGTGATTGATGGGCTTTCTCCCAGGGTGATGGATCCTATTATGGCATTTGAAGTTTTTTCTTCGCTGGGACCGACAAACATAAAGACAAGGAACAGTAAAAAGAAGACTACAAATACTAAAAAAGATACCTCTCTTTTTTCATATTCCATGAAATAAAAATATTGTTTTGATTTAAATAACTTTTGATTTATTTGGCTGCCTTGTCAAAATTATCTTTTATTTCCTTGAACATTTTTCTCAGAGAATCAGAGGCGCTTACTAGTTTTTTTCTTAAATCTCCAGTGCCATGAACCATTAAAGTGGGGTTGCTTACCAAAGGATGCTCTATGTTATAAGCGGCAATGTCAACATTATGGTTCCACAGCTCATTTCTTAATGCATTACAGAGAGTATGGTCTTCCCCTTCAATCTCAATCTCAAGCTTTCCTTTCCCCTCTTCTAAAATGCTGATTTCCATAATTCCATTAGAAAATACTTTGCTTTTAAACCTTTCTATGTTTAATTTTCAAAATGTCGCCAATAGTCAGGCTGTTGTCTTTCAGGTTTAAATTAACATCTTTTTTCTCTTCAATGGTTTCAATTAATTTAACTCCCAAAAACTGCTCCAATTTTCTCGCAACAATGAATGAAGGTCTTAAGCTCCCAGTTTCAATCTTGTGGATGACAGACTCCTTTTCAGCAACGTTCTTTGCTAATTCTTCCTGTTTAAGCCCCTTCCTTTCTCTTGCTTTTCTTATTATTTCATGATAATTATTCACTATGTCTTCTATATCTTCCTTGGCTTTTACCTGTATAAACCTCTCTGGTTCTATCAATGGCTTTCTTATGGCAATAACTTTGCCAAATTTGGAGCATCCGCTGCATACATCAATCATCACGCCCTCAACCACTGCTTTGTTGAGATTGTCAAATCTTTTCCCGCATATCTCACAGCTGCCCATAAAAAGGAATAGGTATAAAAAATTTAAATAGCTTTTGTTAATTTAAGGATTCCCTTAACTCCCCCAAGAAAGTCAGACCTTCAAACTTTTTCTTCTCATTGACAATTATGGTTGGGGATTCCTTGATTTCATACTTGTCAGTTAAAAAATTTATGATTTCAAAATTCCTGTCAAATGAAAATACATTTGCTTTGTCAATTTCAACCAGTTTGTCCAGGACCTCTCCCTGTCTCTTTGAATCCTCGTCATGCTGGTCATAAAAATAAAGTATTAAATCATAATCACGGCTGCATTCATTTTTCAGTCTTGTGAACAAAACATAAGCTCTTATCTCAAGCAAAAAATATTTCCCTTTTAAGTATTTATATTCATCACCGCTGAAAATGTTTTTCTCCTCGAACTTGACAAGGGTCTGGCCTATCTCAAAAATCTGCGGAGACAGCAAAGACATTCTTGAACTTAACAGTTCACAGTTATCCCCTCCGAAAACCTCCACAAATTCCTGGCTTGTTATATAATTAAGTGTTTCAAGCTCCACATCCTTTAGCGAAGTTGAAACATCCTTCACCCTTAATATATCCAGCCCATACCCTACGAACAAGCCCAGTGAAAATATCAGCACAGCTATAATTGCGCTTACAAAAAAAGCCCTTGCAAGATTTCTTTTCTTTACCATTTTTTTCTTATTTGAAATACTTCCTGAACAAATGCTATTGCCCAGTTAATCATGGTGAATATGGGAAATAATATAAAATATGCTAAAAGTGTCAAGCTGAAAAATCTTGTTTTTTCCCTTATTATCTTATGGGCTTTGTACAATAAAAAGAGGTTTATCAGAATAACAACTATTATCGGAAAGAAGTATTTTATATCAATCCCCAGAAGCAAATATTTTAATGAGGGCAATTCCCCTATGGAAAATATGTCAAGTTTCAGGATTATAATTTTTATTATCCAGTTGTATATTTTTCTTGCAATTTCATACGAAAAAAGAACAAATATCAACAAGAGAAGGATTATGCTGAAAACATTTAATGGAAGCTGGAACATTCCATAAAGCCCGTATTTCTTGTTGAAAAGGACATGCTTGTATTTCAGGACGTTATGGATAAATCCTCTTGACCATCTTATTCTTTGCTCCCATAAATTCCTTAAAGTTGATGGAACCCTCGTATAAGTCAGGGCAGTATGGGCCATTCTTATGTCATATCCTTCTGTCCTTAACCTCATTGCTATTTCAAGGTCTTCAGTCAGGTTATTTTCATCAAAGCCTCCTAACTTTCTTATTAGGTTTGTCCTGAAGATGCTGAGAACACCATGGCTGTTATACAATGTGCTTATCCTTGACATGAGCTCCCTTATCATTCCTGTAAAGGCATATTCTATCCTTTGAAGCCGTGTATACAGATTTTTTGTCTCTACAACTTTTATTGGTGTTATGATACATCCCACTTTATTGCTTGAAAAATATTCAAGGGCATTTATCAAGGAATTCCTGCCTGCCTCAGAATCTGCATCCAATACTCCAAGAAATTCTCCTTTGGCAATTTTAAGCCCTGCATTTACTGCAGATGCTTTCCCCACACCTCTATGCTTGTTGAAGATTAATTTAACATTCCTGAATTTTTTAACAATGCCAACAGTATTGTCAGTGCTTCCATCATCAACTACTATTACTTCAAGTTTACCTCTCGGATAGTTTAACCCTAATAAGCTGCTGATAGTTCTTGAAATTGTTTTTTCCTCGTTGTATGCTGGAACTATCACAGAAACAATGGGTAACTTTTTCATTTTAATCTTCTTGCTCTCCTTGACAAACAACAGATTAATCCAAAAGACCCCGAGAAACAAACCTATGAAAGAAACAATCCACAAAAAATAATATGTAAATGCTGAATATGTCATAAGATTCTCCATATTTCATAGCCGTCTTTGTCATAAACCAGATTAAAATAATCAGGATTCTTTTTAATTACATAAAGCAAGCCTTCATTATCCTTGTTCCATACCAGTCCATTCTTCATCTCGGGTGTTATTAATATATAAGACACTCTGTTATTTCTGACTAAGTTCAGCAGCTCATCCAATCTTCTTGAATGAAACACCTTTTCCATGTAAAAGAATCTTAATTTTGATCCGGGAGCATAAACTTTGTTGAAATCCACAAAATTTTTTCTTTTGGATATCGAGTTTATGTACATCCCATATTTTTCATGCGTCAATATGACATCTCTTGGGCTGGTTTTTTTCTCAAGGTAATCCAGAGTATCATTAAGTTCATCACTTGGATCCTGCTTGAAATTCTCAATCAAGAAAGAAACTCCAGAAAAAAGTATTCCTCCTATCAATAACATGACAGTTAAATTTCTTATGATGGTGGAGCTCCACCTAAATTTGTATATGTATTTCAGGCCATAAGCCCCAAGAATGCATAGTGCCATGTTGAAATATACAAGATATTTTATGTTCAATAATAAAATAACCAGGCTTGATATCAAGAATATGTAATAAATAAGATTGTTGTATTTTCTTTTCCACAACCAAATTAATCCAAAAAAAGAAAGGAACAGCAGGAAAATGCTAAGCCCGTAAACACCTCCGAAGGTAAAAAAATATTCATAGAACCTGTGATTTGTTATATCCAGCCCGTATTTCATGAAATGATTATTCAGGTACATTGCAAACAACAAGACAAAAGAATACGGAATGAACCTTTTCAGATTTTTTGTTTTATAAAAATAAAATAATGACAGGAGCAGTCCAAACAATATGTGAACAGCATCAAAAAATGTCAGTAAAAAATAAACAGCTACTGCAATATGATTAATTTTCTTCTTTTCATTGATGATGAAGTAAAACCCTAAAAGATTAAGGAATAAAGGGATTGTAAATGATGTAAAGTGAGTAAAGGAATATAAGAAAGGCGGGCTTAATACAAGCATATAGCAGGCAAAGCTTAGCGTATTTTTTTTTACATTAAAATGCCTTAATATGAGGTAAAAGAATGCCAAAGACAGAAATCCAAATATTGTTGGTGTAAATACTAACAGGTTTGTTATGTTGATCTTGAATAATAAATTGGCAATGACCAAGGACAAGGGAGCTCCCATGCTATAAAAGAAAGCTCTGCCTCCAAAGCTCAGAAAGTCATAATCAGGAATGTTATTCTCAAGTATGAATTCTGAAATCCTTTTGAAAAAATAGCTTTCCTGGCCATGCAATGCAAAACCCCTGAAAAAATAAGGCAATATCAGAATTACAAGGCCGACTGAAAAAATAGCATAAGGGCTAGCAAACAAACTGATATATGCTTTCCTTAATCCTTCTAATGCATTCTTCATTTTCTAAATAAGGTAAATCATCTATGTTATAAATATTTTTAACATCCTTGCTTATATAAATATAATCAACACTATAATCTTTTAATAATTCTATTGCCTTGTTGTAAGACCATCCTGAATAAATTAAATTAATGTCATGATATCTTTGAATTGGATCAGGAGCCAGTAAAAAATTGCTGTCAATTACATTACTCCTGTCAGAAAAATAAGGTACCAGATGCCCATATTCCAACGGGGTTAATATCACTGAATTTTCATCGACATTGTTCTTTAGCCATTCAAAATCATTCAAATCGGTGAATTCTTCCTTGTAATTAAAATAAGTGGGCAGAAATGACAGTCCAATGAAAAAGATAATGAAAACAAGGATTGCTAATCTCCTTGAATTGCTGAATTTGGTTTTATCAAGGTAAACAAAGAAATTTTTTATGGCCAGGCTTGAAGCAATGACCAGTCCAAAGCTCAAGAATAATAATCCTATTTTTATATCAATCAGCCTAATTAAAAACAAGAATAAAATCCCGAGTATGATTGAATAGATTAATGTGATTTGCTCTTTCTTTGGTCCGAAAAATCCTTGGTATAATCCAATTATCCCTAAGAATAAGGGTATGACCCCTAAAAGATAAAAGCTTTGAAATATGTTAATGGTATTAAACAAAGGATTGTTTCCATAAACAACATCAAGGCCATACTGGAAAAAAGCCTTCCTGAAAAAAAGGATGTTTATCATGAATATCAAAAAAAACATGAACAGCAAGGTTTCTTTTTTCAGCTTGATTAATTTTATGTTCTCCACATTAACCAGTAAAATATAGAACAAAAATATGAACAAAAGCAGGAATGAGGACGAATGAGTCAAAGATAGTATAATTCCCCCAATAATGAAGAAAACAAAATATTTCTTTTCCTCTAATTTAATGAAGCAAAGGATCATAAAAGCAATCAACGGCAGGACCAATGTGTATATGGTGAATTGATTTATCAAAGTTTTAGAATATATTGGAACAAAACCTGCAAGCAAAGCTGTAATCAAAGATGAATTTTCATCATTTGTTATTTCTCTTGCAATGAAATAACTGATTAAAACCAAAGAGCTTACAAGCAAGGCCGGAAATATATTGAAATAAAATGGAACGAATGACAGTATCATAAATAAATAATGAAAAAAAGGTTGTACGATTAAGTATCTTCCCCCATAACTTAGTTCATCATAAAAGAGGGGCAATCCGGTATTTTTTATCTGATCAATGACTCTTAAATTAAAATAGCTCTTGTCATTATTCAGGTAAGGGCTGGAAAGACTTAAGTATAAATTAAAGATTAAACTCAATAAAAATATTATTGCCAGTATTTTAAGAGGTTTTTTCTTCATTTTGAATATTTTCTAATTTTTGTTTTAATTCCTCTCCGACAACATCAAAATAATCATAAAATTTGGGTGTTGTTTTTAATAATCTTGTTCTTCCTGATTTTTCTGAACCAATAAATTCCATTTCCTTTAATTTTTTTACATGATCATATGCTGTGTTGCCTCTTATCTTTATAACCTCTGATTGCATAACAGGCTGTTTGTAAGCAATCAATGCTAAAGTCTCCTGAGTTGGCTTGTCAAATTCTGTTTGATCTAATAACTGTGTTGTTAAGTATAAATAATCTTTTTTTATGTTTAATTTGAATTTTCCATTATCCTCTGTTATTTCCAAAGAACCTTCTTTTTTCTTATAATCCTCAACCAATGATTTCATGGCATCGCTTAAACTTCCCTTGGAAGCCATTCCAGTTAATTGTGATAACTCATCTAAATCAACATGTCTTCCTATAGTAAATAAAACAGCCTCTATTTTGTTTTTAATGTCCTGCATCTTAATACACCTCAAACCTTAATATTCCAGCAATGCTTCCTAACTCTTTTAATTGATTCCCCATTTCAGTTTCAGAAGAAACAACTTCTACAGCAGTCCCATAATCAACAGCTTTAATTTCTAAATCTTCTACAAGATTATCATCCAAATCATCGCTCAATATTAATATCTCAACAGCACTCATATCTAAGGCCTTCAAAGTTTTCTCTTTTCCATAAACAACTTTCCTAGAATCTTTAGCCAATAAAGTGAAAAACCTGTCTAATAATTCCTTCTCCTTGACAGAAGCCTGCTCTGCCAGTAAATCCTTGCTTTTTTCAACAAGTTCTTTAAGTCCAAATTCCCCAGTATAGCTTAAATCCTTGACCCCCAAAATCTTCTTCTTGATTTCATTGTTCAAATAACCACCATCAAGGAATGTTTCCTTTGTTGGTCCGGGTCCTCCAACTATAACACCTTTTAAATGTTCCATTGTTAAAAATTCCTTGTTGGCAACCTCAGCTATTTTCTTGTGAAAATCCTTGGCAGCCAGTTCCCTTATTCTTGCATATCTCTGCTGGCTGTAGCCGCCTTTGGTTGTCTTTCCAGGAACATCGGATGTTAATCTTTTAATTTCCTTGATCATGGTTCCCTTTAATGTTCCAATATTGCCCTCTCTGTTGTCTATAACAATCAAGCCATAAATATCCTTCTCCTCAATCATATCCTTTAAAGGATCCAAAAGAAAAGTCTGATCGCATCGGTAAGTTCTCAATTGAATTGGTTCAGGAGGCTCAATGCTAAAAACTTGTATGTTTGTCTTGTTTTCCTTGTCAGATATATTTCCTGCAAAAACAGCAAGCCCGTTTTCAGGTGTTTTCTTAAACAATCTCAAATGCCTCACTATTTTTTCAAGTGAATCTATGACATTATTCCTGTTAGTCTTGTCCTTGATATTGCTTGCAGTTCCCTGCTCCTGCTGGACATGCTGTATGATCTTTATTATGTCATAGCCTTGTGGAATATAAATAGAAACTAATTCTGTATGTCTTCCTCTATACTGATCAAGTTCCCTTATAAACCTCAATAATTTTTTTCTTTGTTTGGTGTTCATTTTAATTCAATCCTAAACTCCCTGCCAAAAAATATGTCTGCATTGCATACAGCTTCCAAATCTTCCTTAAACATCTCAAGCTTATTATCATTTAAAGTTAATTTAATATGCTCTTTTAAAGATTTCTTGTTGTCTGCCTTGAATTTTCTA
>JAGVZB010000004.1 GCA_018302915.1 Candidatus Woesearchaeota archaeon | reverse complement strand
TCTCCATCCTGCCCGAAAGGAATTTCCCTTGCAAGAAAATAACGCAATCCATCAACACCATATTTTTCTGAAAGGAATTTTGGAGATATAACATTACCTAATGATTTTGAAATCTTTTGTTTATTGAATGTTAGAAAACCATGTATAAATATTGTTTTTGAGGGTTTAATTTCTGCTGACATAAGCAATGCTGGGAAAATTACAGTATGAAACCATCCATTGTCAACTCCAAGTAATTGAATATCTGCCGGCCAATATTTTTTGAATTTAGAGTTGGGGTATTCTATTCCTGATATATATGACAACAAAGCTTCCCACCATACATAAGTATTGTGATTTTTATCTATAGAGAAGGGAATCCCCCATTTAAAACTTGTTCTTGTAATACTCAAATCTTTCAACCCTTCTTTTACCCTGTTAATTATCTCTTTTTTTCTTGTTAATGGCAAAATAAAATTAGGATTTTTTTTATATAACTCTAAAAGTTTGTTTTGGTATCTACTTAGCCTAAAGAAATATGTATTTTCTTTTAATTTTGTTGGTATTTTTTTGTGATAAGGACATTCACCATTCACTAAATCTTTTTCTGTCAGATATGCCTCGCAACCTTCACAATACAATCCTTCGTAAACCCCTTTATAAATATCTCCTTTGTCATAGACTTTTTTTGTTATTTCCTGAGCTGTTTTTATATGATCTTTGTCTGTTGTTCTTATGAATCTGTCAGGATTTATGTTGAATAATTTCCATGCTTCCTTGAACTTCTTTGAATTTCTGTCAACTAATTGCTGTGGTGTTAATCCTTGTTCTTTTGCAGCATTGAATATTTTCTGACCATGTTCATCTGTTCCTGTCAAAAAGAACACATCTTCTCCCAAACTTTTATGCCACCTTGATAAAATATCTGCTATTACTTTTTGGTATAAATGCCCTACGTGAGGTTCAGCATTGACATAATCAATTGCTGTTGTAACGTAAAATTTTTCCATATAATCTTTCAGGAATAAGCATATTTAAGATTTTTCCTTTAGTTAATTTTATAAACACTATTTTTCACCAAATCTTTATGGCCAAAGAAGAAGAGCAATTGCTGGTTCCACTGGATGATTATCTAAAAGCAGGAATCCATATAGGGACGAAGAACAAGACAAAATACATGGAGCCTTTCATATACAAGGCAAGACCTGATGGCTTACTGGTCCTTAATATTCAGGAAGTCAATAAAAGATTGAAGCTATTGGCAAATTTCATCTCGCAGTATAATCCTGAGGACATGATAATAGTATGCAGAAGGGAGAACGGATGGTCCTCTGTAAACCTGTTTTCTAAATTTACAGGAATAAAAGCATTCACCGGCAGATATCCACCGGGAATCCTGACAAACATGGAGCTTGATACATTCATAGAAACTAAGCTGATTTTTGTCGTCGATCCGTGGATGGACAAGAATGTTGTCATGGATGCTGCCAAGATAGGAATTCCCGTGGTTGCATTGTGCGACACAAACAATGATTCATTGAATGTTGACTTATGCGTTCCGTGCAACAATAAAGGGAAGAAAAGCCTTGGCCTGATATTTTACATAATGACAAGAGAGTATTTAAAAAGCAGAAAGAAAGATTTTGACGGAAAAATTGAAGATTTTGTTGAAGAGTAAATTTTATAAATAGTGTAAGCATTAATTTTGTATGAAGAGGTTGATTTTTTTGTTCTTGTTTATATTTCTGTTAGCTATAACTGTTAATGGTGCAGGATTAAGCGTTAAAACAACAGTAGTTGATAATTTAATCCTTGTCGGAGAGGATGCAATTTTTGATATCACAGTAAAGAATGATCAGGGGTCAAGCGACAGGGTGACTTTTCTCATAACTGATCTGAACTGGGAATGGGAAAAGAAATTCTTTGACATTTCTCCCGGGAGAAGCGAGCAATTCAGATTAAGGCTGAAGGCCCCGGAAAGTACAATAAAACCCGACAGATATTCCATAAACCTGAAAGTTTACTCAACTTTAGACAGCAGCGTTTATGTTTATGAGCCATTGCTGGTTAATGTATTTGATGAGAGCAGCTTCCTGAAACTTGAAAAAATTGATTCTTCAGTCAGGGGGCTGGATCCTTCCAAAGATAGCAATGTAATCAAGGTTACAATAAAAAACAGGTATGACAAGCCAATTGATAATGCTGAAATCTTTTTGGAAAGCGATATATTCGACACTGTCTCAAAAAAGGTTGATTTCAATGAAGCTGAATTAAAAACAGAGGGATTTTCAGTTGATTTGAATGGAGCCATTGAAGGATGGCATGACATCAATGTTATAGTAAAGAGAGGAAGCTCCGTGCTATTGGATGACATTGGAAGAGTCATGGTAGGAAAGCATCCTGACATCAAGGAAGATAAGGAGATTATTTCAGGCTTCATGACAAAGAATTATAACATCATAAAAAGAAATGAAGGAAGCACGATAAGCGAGGAAGTTTACAGGCTAAGATTAACATCGTTTGAAAGATCATTCAGCAACGTTGATCCAGAGCCGTCATTTATAGAAAAATCAGGGGATGACTATTACTATGTATGGAATTTTAACATAAAACCAGGAGAGGAATACAGAATAAGCGTTGAAATAAATTACAGGGATCCTTTGTTTTTGTTGATTGCCCTAATCGTAATTGTATGGTTGATTGCTTACCTTGTTGAGTCAGGAATTTCCATAAAGAAGAAAGCACTGACAATCAAGTCCAAGGATGGAATCAGCTACATGAAGGTTTTACTGATGATCAAAAACAGAGGGAAGAAAGAAATAAAAAACCTGAGAATTGTTGATCAGCTGTTCAATGTTAAGACTGTTCCAAGCGATTATGGAACATTGAGGCCTTCCAAAGTTAACAGGAGCGGCGATAGCGTAGTTCTTGTATGGGATAATATAAATCTTGTCGGAAAGGAAGAAAGAATCATAAGCTACAGGGTTAATATTGAAATCAGAAATAAAATGAGGCTTCCTGGAGCATTAGTGAGATATAAAGTAAGAAACAGACCAGCAGTCACCAGAAGCAACAGCGTTTTTATTGTTGGTTGACTGTAATTCTGTAAAAAATTTTTAAATCGAAAGTCTTAAATACCTTTCTTTTTGTAATTTTAATAAAATAAGGCTTTTACAATCAAACAAGTCCAAAATGCATTTCAATTCCAACCTCATCGTTATTTTTATCAATAAATCACCTAGCTTGCTTCATAAGGGCTCGTAGCTCAGCTTGGTAGAGCATCTGCCTTTTAACTAAAAGCGGAAAGTAAGCAGGTGGTCGTGGGTTCAAATCCCACCGGGCCCAATAAAAAATGGTAGAACATACATTAATTCCAGAGCATAAAAAACTCAATGAGGAGGACTCTGAAAAAATTCTAAAAAAATTCAACATTTCCAGGAAACAGCTGCCAAAAATAAAGGCAAATGATCCTGCCATTCTAAAATTTGAACCAAAAAAAGGGGACATAATTGAAATCATAAGGGAGTCACCCACAACGGGAAAATCTCTTTTTTACAGGGTTGTTGCATAATGTACAGATACAAGGACGTAATAAAAAATTATTTTGAAAAGCATTCTTTTGTAGAATCAAACATAAAATCTTTCAATAATTTCATGGACAGGGGCATCCAAAAGATTATTGATGAAACCCAGCAGGTTCTCCCGACGATAATTCCTTCGGAGGTTTCTGAGTTCAAGATAAAGCTGGGAAAGATTGAAGTTGAAAGACCGCAGATAGTTGAATCTGACGGCTCGAAGAGAAAAGTTTTCCCGATCGAGGCAAGAATCAGGAAATTAACCTATTCAGCCCCGGTTTATCTTAATGTAAGTGCTATTATCGACGGTGTTGAAAGGGAATCATTCAAGGCATTAATAGGAAAAATCCCAATAATGGTCAAGTCAAAATATTGCAATCTGAATGGGCTGTCAAATGAAAAGTTGATGGAGCATTACGAGGATTCAAATGACCCAGGAGGTTATTTCATACTTAATGGAAATGAAAGAGTCCTGATCATCGTGGAGGATCTTGTTTCAAATAAATTCTTCGTTGAAAAAAGCAAAGTCGGCCCGAGCCCTTTTGTAGGAAGGGTGTATTCTGAAAAGGGCTCATACAGGATTCCGCATGTCATCGAGCAAATGAAGACAGGATCTATCTATCTGACGGTTACGAGGTTTAACAGGGTATCAGCAATTGCCATGATAAAAGCTTTAGGGTTGGTTAAAGACGAGGACATAGCAAGATTCATTTCAGAGGACAACCAATATGATGATGTATTCATAAACCTTTATGAAAATGTTGAAATCAAGACACAGGATGATGCCATAGAATTCCTTGCAAAGAAAATAGGGATGGCACAGCAGGAAGACAGGAAAAAAAGAATCCTTGAGATGTTTGACAAGTATGTACTGCCGCATATAGGCTCTTCAAAGGAAATGAGAATGTTCAAGGCATATAACCTGTGCAAATATATAAAGAGATTTTTGATGGTGTCGAAGGAAGAAATAAAGCAGGAAGCAAAGGATCATTACATGAACAAGAGGTTAAAGCTTTCCGGGGATTTGCTGGAGGATTTGTTCAGGGTAAACATGGCATCACTTATTCAGGATATGCTGTATAATTTCCAGAGGCTTGTTAAAAGAGGAAAATTCCAATCAATAAAAATAATCATTAGGGATCAGCTTTTGACTTCAAGAATAAAAAGTGCAATGGCCACCGGTTCCTGGATAGGCGGAAGAAAAGGAGTCTCGCAGAACATGGACAGGACAAATTACCTTGCTACTCTGTCTCATCTGCAGAGGGTTGTTTCATTGCTAAGCTCAACGCAGGAAAATTTTGAAGCAAGGGCTTTGCATCCGACTCATTTTGGAAGATTATGCCCCATTGAGACACCTGAAGGAACCCCTATTGGTTTGAGGAAAAATTTAGCCATGCTGGCAAGAATATCAGAAGAAGATGTCAATGAAGATAAAATAAAAAAGCAGCTTGAGGTAAGCGGACTGAAAAATGTTTGATGTATACTTGAATGAAAAATTTGTAGGCAATGTTGAAAACATAGATGGATTTGTGAAGGATGTAAAGGAAAAAAGAAGAACTTCCAAGTTCCATCCTGACATGAGCATTTATCACAACGAGGAATTCAACGAGGTTTACATCAACACAACAAAAGGAAGATCCATCAGGCTTTTAGTCAGGGTTGAAGACGGAAAATCATTGATGACCAAAGAGTGTGTGGACAAGCTGGTCAATAATGAAATTACATGGGACTCTTTGATCAAGGAAGGAATCCTTGAATACCTTGATGCTTCAGAGGAGGAAAATGCACTGGTTGCACTTGATGAGAATGAACTGACAAAAGATCACACCCACATGGAAATATCATCAATAGCCATACTTGGGTTATTGCTATCCTTGATACCTTATTCAAATTATGGATCTTCTTCAAGGCTGATAAGAGGTAATAAAATCCAGAAGCAGTCCTTGGGGCTGTATTCGTCAAATTTCCATTCAAGGATGGACACTGATGTTTCTATATTGCATTATCCACAGAGGCCTTTGGTCAAGTCATTCATGCATGATGTGCTTAACTATGACAAGCATCCTGCAGGACAAAATGTTGTAATTGCAATAATGTCGTACAAAGGCTACAACATGGAGGATGCTATAGTTGTCAATAAAGGATCCGTGCAGAGAGGTTTTGCAAGATCAACATTCTTCAGGCCATATCTTACAGAAGAAATGAGATACTCTGGAGGATTAGTCGATGAGATATCAATCCCTGACAAGGAAGTTAAAGGTTACAAATCAGAGACGGACTATAGGCTATTGGAGGATGACGGCATTGTATACACAGGGGCAAAAGTAAACCAGGAAGATGTCATAATAGGAAAAACATCACCACCAAGATTCCTGGGTGAGCTGGAGGAATTCTCAGTTGCTGCATCAACAAGGAGGGAAACCTCAACGACGGTAAAATATGGTGAAAATGGAATCGTTGATACTATAATAATAACAGAAAATGAAGATGGAAACAAAATAGTCCAGGTTAAGATGAGAGATAACAGAATTGCGGAGATAGGGGATAAATTCGCTTCAAGGCACGGACAGAAAGGAGTCATAGGAATGTTAGTGCCTCATGAGGACATGCCATTCACAGCATCAGGAATAACACCTGACCTTATTTTCTCACCGCACGGAATACCATCAAGAATGACAATATCACATCTTCTTGAAGCTTTAGCCGGAAAAGTTTCAGCTTTGAAAGGATTACAAGTTGATTCAACAACATTTGATGTTTATCCGGAAGAAAAGCTGAGGGATGAACTTGAAAAATTCGGATTCAAGGATAATGGAACCGAGATCATGTACAATGGAATTACAGGGGAAAGGTATGAAGTAAGGATATTCGTCGGAAACATGTATTACCTTAAACTAGAGCACATGGTTGCAAACAAGCTTCATGCAAGAGCTTATGGAAGGATACAATTGCTGACAAGACAGCCTGTTGAAGGAAGAGGAAAAGGCGGCGGGTTAAGGCTTGGAGAAATGGAGAAGGACTGTTTCATAGCTCATGGAGCATCATTATTGTTAAAGGAAAGATTTGATTCTGACAGGACAGTATTGCCAATATCAGAGAAATCAGGGTTGGTTGCAATCCATGATATAAGAAAGAACAAAAGCACATGCCCCTTATACGGGGAAAATGTGGAAGTTAACAATGTTGAAATAAGCTATGCATTCAAGCTATTGCTGGATGAGCTGAAGGCTTTGTGCATATATCCAAAACTGGAGTTGAAATCAAAATACTAAAATGAATTACATATACAAAAAAGTCGGAAGGATATCATTCGGATTGCTTTCTCCTGAAATAATAAAGAAGATGGCAGTATGCAAAGTTGTAACTCCGGAGCTTTATGACAGGGAAGGCTATCCCGTTGATGGAGGATTGATGGATGTAAGAATGGGAGTCATTGATCCAGGATTGGTGTGCCCTACAGATGGAAAGAAATTAAGGGACTGCCCGGGCTATTTCGGATACATGGAGCTTGCAAGGCCTGTTGTTCATGTGAAATATGTCGACATAATCATCCTAACATTAAGAAGCTTTTGCAGGGACTGCAATAAGATATTAATTACAGAAGAGAAGTTAAAGGACAAGAAGAGAACCAGGAAGGAATTGTTGCTTTTCCTGAAAAATGCCAAGAAATGCCCTCATTGCGGCTCAAAGCAGTATTCATTCAAGATTGAAAAGCCAACAAGCTTTGTTGAAGGTGACAGGAGATTATCCACAATAGAGATGCAGGCAAGGTTTGAAAAGATATCTGACAATGAACTCAGCATGATAGGATTTGATCCAAAATTTTTCAGGCCAGAGTGGACAATACTGTCAAATTTCCCGGTGCCTCCCGTAACAATGAGACCTTCAATAACACTAGAGACAGGAGAAAGATCTGAAGATGACTTAACACATAAGCTATCCGATATTGTCAGGATAAACCAGAGATTATTTGAAAATATAAATGCAGGAGCCCCTGAAATCATTGTAGAGGATTTATGGGATTTACTGCAGTATCACATAACAACTTATTTTGATAATGCAATTGCTTCTGTGCCTCCGGCAAGGCATAGGGGAGGTCAGCCATTAAAGACATTAACTGAAAGGATAAAATCAAAGGAAGGAAGATTTAGATATAATTTAGCAGGGAAGAGGGTTAATTTCTCTGCAAGGACTTTCATAACTCCGGATCCAAGAATAAGGTTCAATGAAGTGGGTGTTCCTCTGGTAATAGCAATGGAACTTACAATTCCTGAAAGAGTCACAGAATGGAACATAAATTACTTGAGGAAGTTTATAGAGAATGGCTCTGAAATATACCCTGGAGTTAATTATTTCTATTCAATAGACGGAAAAAAGAAGAAGGTAACTGATGGCACAAAAGAGCAGATACTTGAAGAATTGCAGCCGGGATGCATCGTTGAAAGACATTTGTTAAACAAGGATGTAGTGGTATTCAACAGACAGCCTTCCCTGCACAGGATGTCAATAATGTGCCATAAAATAAGGATAATGCCGGGGAAATCTTTTAGGTTAAATCCTGCAGTATGCACACCTTACAATGCAGATTTTGACGGCGATGAAATGAACCTGCATGTCCCGCAGACGGAAGAATCAAGGGCTGAGGCAGAAATACTGATGGATGTACAGACACAGCTGATAAGCCCAAAGAACGGACTTAACATAATAGGAACAACAACAGATGCAATCAGCGGAAATTACTTACTTACCAAATACCTGAAGATAGACAGGGAGGAAGCCATTGACATATTATACTCAATAGGCGTAAAGGATTTTTCCAACCTGAAATCAACCAAAACTCTGGATGGCAAGGATATTTTTTCTGCAATACTGCCTGATAATCTGAACTTCATAGGAAGCTCAAAGGAAAAGAAGGATGTCATAATAAAAAATGGAAAATTAACAGAAGGAGTAATTGACAAGGCAACAATAGGAGAAGACAACGGCACCCTGATAAGGAGATTATATGCAGTTTATGGAGAGGATGCAGGGATAGAATTAATAAATAAAATATTCAGGCTGGGCATAGAGATTTTGTTCAGGAAGGGATTTACATCATCCATATCAGACACTGACCTGTCAAAGGATGTTCTGGCAAAGAACAAGGAAAAATTAAGTTATGTTGAAAATAAAATCAATGAAACAATTGATGATTATCAGAAAAAGAAACTGGAATTGCTTCCTGGAATGAGTGCAGAGCAGACAGTTGAAACATTGATATTGAGGCAGCTGAACCAGCTAAGGGACAAGATAGGAGAGAATGTCTATGAGAATGTTTCAGAGGACAATCCAACAATAATCATGGCAAGATCAGGGGCAAGAGGCAACTTCTTGAACCTGGCACAGATGGCTGCAATGGTCGGTCAGCAGGCAATGGGTGAATCAAGAATTAACATAGGCTATAAGAAAAGGACTTTGTCGCTTTATAAAAAAGGTGAATTAAGCCCTGAATCAAAAGGATTCATAAAAGATGGATACAAGCAGGGGTTAACACCCTCTGAATTTTTCTTCCATTCAATAACAGGGAGGGACAGCCTTATGGACACTGCATTAAGGACACCAAAGTCAGGTTATTTATACAGAAGGCTTGCAAATGCACTGCAGGACATGAGAATTGAATATGATAATACTGTAAGGGATGCAAGCGGGAAAATAATCCAGTTTAATTTTGGAGATGATGGACTTGATGTGTCCAAGACAGAGGGCGGTAATGTGAATATCCAAAGGATAGTCAGAGAGGTAAAGGCAAATGTCTAGCATTTATGAAGAATTTAGCAACATACCTGAATCTTCAATGAATGAGATTAAGGAATTGACAAAAGGCATGGATCAAAGTTCAAGAAAAAAAGTACTGAAAAGAGTAAGCGAAGAATATGAAAAAGCAAAGATAAATCCCGGCGAAGCAATAGGAATCATAACTGCAGAATCATTCGGTGAGCCAGGAACACAGATGATATTGAGGGTTTTTCACTTTGCAGGTGTTGCAGAGATGAGCCTGACACTTGGCTTGACAAGGCTGATAGAATTATTCGATGCAAGAAAAAGCCCCTCAACACCCTTAACAAAAATTTATCTGAAGCACGGGTACAAGACTGACGTTGACAAAGTAAAGGCAATAGCTGCATCAATCAAGGAAACAAAGCTGAAGGATATTTCTGACGAGTTTTCATTCAACCTGACACAATTCAGGATAGAAGTTTTGCTGAACAAGAAAGAGATGAAGGAACTGAAAATAACTGAAACACATGTTGTCAATGTATTAAAGGAAAGCCTGAAGGATCTTGATGTCAAGGATGACAACGGGACATTAAGGATAAAACCAAAAGAAAAAGATTCATTATCAGGCCTGTACAAGTTAAAAGAGAAGCTGAAATATGCTGCAATAAAAGGGGTTAAAGGCGTAGAGCAAGTAACGCCCGTAAAACAGGAGAATGAGTACATAATCTACTGCACAACCGACAACCTGAAGGATATTTTCAAAGTTGAAGGGGTTGACGAGACAAAGACAACAACAAACAATCCTTTTGTCATTGCTGATTTATTGGGGATAGAGGCAGCAAGAAAAATAATAATTGATGAAGCTGTTGAAGTAATAAAAAATCAGGGACTGGATATTGATATAAGGCATATAATGTTCCTGGCAGACGTGATGACAAATACAGGAGTCATAAAAGGAATAACAAGAACCGGAATAACCTCTGAAAAAGAATCTGTCCTGGCAAGAGCTTCCTTTGAAACTCCAATAAAGCACATAGTAAATGCATCTTTGATAGGAGAAGTTGATAATTTAAATTCTGTCATTGAGAATGTAATGCTTAATCAGCCTGTTCCTCTTGGCACTGGGCTGCCTGATTTAGTCGCTACAATGAAGGAAGATGCTGTCAAGGGAAAGAAGAAATAATAATTTTAAAGTAGTAACAAAAAAGAAAGGTTTATAAACATCAAATTTACACTGATTCTGAGGTAAAAATGAAAATAATACAGGATATTCAACCAAGAGGAATGTATTCAGCTTATGTAGATGCATCTTTTGATAAGGCAAAACAAGCTTTAGAAAAAGATGGTTATAGCATAATTTCTTTAGAGCAAAATGCAAGATTAAGGATGCAGGAAGGAAAATCAAGAAACGGAAACTGGACAAGAGAAGCTTTTCTATACAATCCAGAAACAAATTTATGGTATTTGACTAAAAAGTCACCAATAATGGATTTTCCAGTG
>JAGVZB010000003.1 GCA_018302915.1 Candidatus Woesearchaeota archaeon | reverse complement strand
ACTACATTCCAGCAATGGCACATGTATACCGTAATATTTGATTCAACTTATGGAGCATTCTTATACAGGGATGGCATTGAGATAGGAAATGATTTAACTGTTGGATATGTTACAACTGCACAGGCTAATTTTAACATAGGAAAAATAGGCACTGCAGCTGTAGGTTTAAGAAATTGGACAGGTGCTATTGATGAGCTGCATATCTGGAATGGAACCCTGAATGCAAATGAAATAAACAACCTTTATCTGAATGGGCTGAATCAGGTCAAGATGCAGACAAGATTGGGAAATAACCTGACAAGCCAGACTAAATGGGGAGAATGGGGGAATACTACATCTATAGGAATAAATGCCACTTATGCCAATTCAACAGGAGAGAATATCAACTATACCTACAATGGAAGCAATAACAGGTATATACAATACAGGGCTTTTCTTGAAACGATAGATGCAAATTACACTCCTTCATTGTATGATGTTGTCATGAAGCAGGTTGATTATAAAGTTAGAATATTCAATTATGAACCTTTGAGCAATTTTAGCTTATCTTACCCTGGAAATAATACGTGGATAAATAATAATCATACTTCTTTAAACTGGACTAATCAAAGTGATCTGGATAATGATGATTTGTATTCTTGGCTGCAGGTTTATAACATAACTGACTCTTTAATAATTAATGTTTCTTTGTACAACAAAACTGAACTTCCATTTGGTGTAGGGGTTCATGAATCTCTTTATGGTTTGAATTTTGGATGGAATGGGCGTAGTAAAGATGATTATGTAAATGACTTGACTGGAACTTTGAATGGAGGTGTTGGTGTTGGTGACAGTCAATCTTTATTCCCTGACAATAATGCAACTACATTTGATGGTATGGATGATTATATTTATTATAGTTTAAGTATGAATAATGGAACTACTTATTCTGCATGGTTTAATTATCAACATAAAACAGGATTTGAGTCTTATAGTGGAAAGAATTGTGTATTAGATACTGGGCAAATAGAAATGTGTATTAGTAAAGAAGGTAAGTTAGAAGTTTCAGGAGTGAATATAACTGCACAGAATTGGGATAATAGAGGACAATTAGGAACAAATACTTTTGTTCGTTCATTAACAGTATGGAATGGAAGCTTGTATGGAGGAAGTGGTTCAGGAAGTGATTCAGGAATAGTTTACAGATATAGCGGAAGTTCATGGATAGATACAGGGCAATTAGGAACAGATGACAATGTTTTGGCATTAACAGTATGGAATGGAAGCTTGTATGGAGGAACTATTAGTTCAGGAAATGTCTACAGATATAGCGGAAGTTCATGGATAGATACAGGGCAATTAGGAACAAATGTTCGTGTTTATTCATTAGCAGTATGGAATGGAAGCTTGTATGGGGGAACTTATATTTCAGGAAAGGTTTACAGATATAGCGGAAGTTCATGGATAGATACAGGGCAATTAGGAACAAGTACCTTTATTCATTCATTAGCAGTATGGAATGGAAGCTTGTATGGAGGAAGCGGTTCAGATTCAGGAAAGGTTTACAGATATAATGAAACTGGATGGATATATACAGGGCAATTAGGAACAAATGTTCGTGTTTATTCATTAGCAGTATGGAATGGAAGCTTATATGGAGGGACTTCTGTTTCAGGAAATGTGTATAGATATGGAGACTCAGGACTTACATTAACTAATGAAATAAACAATGAGTGGAATCATGCTGCAGTAACTCTTGATGGAAATAATATGTATTTATATCTTAATGGACAATTAGTACAACAAGGAACATATAAACAATATGTTCCAGTAAGCTCAATAAATGTAGGAACAAGAGCAGGAAGTTCTGGAGCAGGATTAAATGGGGAACTATTCAATGGAACATTGGATGAAGTTCACATTTGGAACAGGAGTTTGAATGCAGATGAAGTTTCACTTTTATATTACTCAGGCATCGGGTTAATGGACGGGAATTATACATGGAGAGTAAGAACAATAGACAATTCAACAATAAATGACAATAACTATGAAAGTGCATATTCCGACTGGAGCGATTATTTTGAATTTTATCTTGATTCGCAGGCACCAACTGCAGCTGTGCATAACATAACAATCAACAGAACAATCGGAGAGGTGATAGTTAATGAATCAAGCCCTGTAGTTACTGGAGAAAATATAACATTGAGATTTAACATCACTGATGCTGGCTTTGGAGTAAACTCTGCATGGATAAAGATATGGCAGACAGTCAAGGATGGCATAATGTTGTTTTTCGGATGGCTGATACATGTAACAGGAGACATATGGGAAATCACACTGCCTGCAGTAAACTATACCTATGCGCCAGGGCAGGTAAACTACACTATTTATGCAAATGACACAATTAACAATACTGTTGAGTATGATGACAGCTTTTATGTAGAATACAACACCACACTGGATTCATTCTTCAATTATTACACTGTTGAATATGGAGATAATGTCACAATTATAATTAATTACAACTACACAAATAGTTCAGCCATAATGGGATCATTTGTAAATGCAACAATTTCCAATGTGCTTTATACTGCAACTTATGACAGCAGAGGATTTTATTATAACGATACCATCGGCTATTATGACATCAATCTGGGAAATTATGTTGTCAGCGTAAATGCATCGCGTAACAGCCAATATTACACATTCAGGAATAATCTTACTCATCTTGCAGTCCAGGATACTATAGCGCCAAACCTGACGAATGCCAATGCAACTTTGCTTGGATTCTCAGGCAACTCAATAGCGCCATGGAATATAACAAAGATAAACGTAACTGCACAGGACAGGCACAGCATAAACAAGTCAATTGTTCAGGTAAACACGCCAGGCTTTAATTACTTCAATATCAGCATGATAAAAAATGGCAATGAGTATTATACTGAATACAACTTAAGCTCGAATGTGACGGAAGCAGGGACATTCACATTCTTTTTCTTGTTCAATGATAACTCAAGCAACTGGAATAATACAGTTAATTACTCTGTTTATGTAAATGATAGCACCTTCCCAACCATTGACAATGTAAACAAAACTCCAGAGCCAAGCTATCTATCAAGCAATGTAACTCTCAATGCAACTATTTATGACATGTTCCTTTATGAGGTATGGCTTGAAGGCAACTGGTCAGGAAGCTGGGTGAACTATACAAACTCAAGCGGTGCATTTTACATTAATTCAAACACTTATTATTACAATATAAGCTTTGGGAACTTCAGCCATAGGCAGAATGTTGCCTACAGGTGGTGGGCTAATGACACATTGGGAAATACAAATGTAAGCAGTTGGCAGGAGTTTTATGTAAATAACAGGGCACCGACAATAGCAGTATGGAGATATCCAACAATGAACACTCACATGCTTTATGACAACTTTACGATATTTGACTGGGACAACTCAACAGACTATGATCTGGACAATATGAGTTATGAATTGGAATTATACAACAATACTGCATTTAATTCAACATATTTGATATTTGCATTCAATTCCAGCTTCAGCAATTATACTTTATTGGCAGCAAGCATGCCTCCTGTCGGAGATTATTACATAAGATACAGGGCTAATGACAGCTTAATATACAATGAATATAATTACACAAACTTCAGTGTTGTTTATGCCATCCTGCAGATTGTAAGCCCAAGTTATGACCAGATACTGAAAGTAGGAAGCTCATATTTCTTTAATGTTACAGAATCAGGAAATGGAGACTGGGTCAGCAATGTAAGCCTTGAGATAAAAGGAGCCACTTTCACAAATTACATCAACTTAACAAATTATACTGCACAGTTTGATTATACAAGCTATAATGCCACATATGCAGTTCCTAGTGTGGTATCACAATATGTTGATATAATAGCATATTCATGGAATGGAAGCATAGGAAGTAGCACAAACAACAGCGATACAAGCAGGTTCAGGATTCCAAATGCAATTACAGGAGTACCACAAATCGATTATTTCTGCCCAGGCAGAACTTATGTAACACAAGAGCAGGTTAACATAACTGTCAGGACCCAAATGAATGATGTTCTGGTGGAATTGGTAAATGCCTCCATAGTGTCTCCTGGAGGGGATACTGTAATCCTGAATTCAACCTCGAGCAATATTAACAATTACATAAACAACGACTATAACTTTGAATATAATTTCACTTATACACCTATAGCAGAAGGGGAGCATCAATTAAGAATTGAGGTGAGAGATGTTAATTTCAATGATACAGGAGCAACGGCAAACAAGACCATTCCATTAATAGTAAGCAATATAACCAACATTTCATTTACGAGCAATGGCATAAGCAACTTTACCATCAAGGACATATGCAGCAATGAAATAATAATTTATTCCAATGCCAGCGTAAGCATTAGTGAAGTGCCTGGAGTTTATAACCTGGAGTTTATCCAGGATAAGCTGACTGTCTTGGTGAGCAATGCAACTTTAGACGGCAATGAGGGAGAAATATGTGATTATGATGACATTTCTGAAACTTTGTCAGTTCCTACTGATACAAGGGCTGTTGACCAGATTAATGTAAGCTGCTACAACCTTAATTATGGATGGAGCAATAATAATGCAAGCGTTAACATGACTTACAATTATACAAACATACTGCAGAGAATCACCCACGAGGAAAATCTTGATGCATACAAGTGTTATTCCATCGAATCATGCACTTGGTCGCAATTAACATCTTCTTCGGTGACAAGCGATCAGAACAAGATTGAATTTGCCACCAATAATTTCAGCGTATTCATGGTTGCCGAGGATGTTACAGTTACAACAGTCACTGTTTCTGCACCTGGAAGCGGAGGAGGCGGAGGAGGCGGAGGAGGAGGGTCTGATCAGGGAGTTGATTTGGATATTATAGAGCCAGGTGTATTGGAGATAGGTGAAGGATCTGTGTTCACAACAACTGTCATCTTAAAGAACCCATGGACACAGCCATTATATGGAATTCAGCTAAGTGCAGTTTCAAGTGAAGAAAATCTGGAATTCAGCTTTGATACAAATTATATACTTGAGTTATTGCCTGGTGCACAAATGTCTGTTATACTGACTGTTAAGAAAATAGGCGATATCCTTGGAGAGGATTTTGACATAAATGTAATTGCGAATGTTGCAAGCCCTGATTTCATAGACAGCTCGAAGATAGCAATAACATCTTTTGGGGAGGGCATAAAAACCCAGTCTGCAAGGCAAATAGATTTTGTTGAGAGACTGTTTGTCCAGAATCCTGCATGCAAGGAGCTTTATGAGCTGGTAAAGAAATCCAAGGCAAGTTTTGACAAAGGAGATTATGAAACTGCCATAAAATTAAGCGAGGGTGCAGTAAACTCATGTGAAAGCCTTCTGACCAGCTTAGGATTGAAGATACAGAAACCAAAGGGCAAGATACTGACGGATAATGTGATAATAGGGATAGAAATACTTGTATTTCTGTTTGTCTTTTACGGGCTTTATTATTATTACAGAAGAAGAAGATTTAAAAATAAAAAAATCTGATATTTAATGCAATTAAAATGAAAAAGAGGGATAAAGAGGACAATAAGATAAAAGAGTACCATGATCTATTTCTTAAAGTAAAGAATGAATGCAAGAAAACAATTGTTGGGCAGGACAGGGTAATTGAAGGTTTGCTCAGAGGGATAATATGCGACGGGCATATCTTGATTGAGGGAGTTCCTGGAATTGCAAAGACATTGATTGTAAAAACACTTGCCAAAATCACAGGAGGAACTTACAACAGGGTGCAGTTCACCGCGGATTTACTGCCTACTGACATTACAGGATTGACAACTTATGAAAGAGACAAGGGATTCAGTGTGATTAAAGGCCCTGTATTTGCAAACTTCATCATTGCGGATGAAATAAACAGGTCTCCTCCGAAAGTTCAGTCAGCTCTGCTTGAGGCAATGCAGGAAAAGCAGGTAACCATAGGCAGGACAACCTATCCATTGCCATTGCCATTTTTTGTGATGGCCACACAGAATCCTATAGAAAGTGCAGGAGTTTATAACCTTCCCGAGGCACAAATTGACAGGTTCCTGTTCAAGATAAACATTTATTATCCCACATCAGAAGAGGAGACTGAGATATTAAAGAGGAACATAACATTATACTCCTTTGATGATTACAATCTAAAAAAGGTCATTGATCCGAAGAAAATAATAGAGGTGCAGAACTTTGTCAGGGACATTTATGTAAACAAGAGCATAGAGAAATATATAACGAGGATTGTTGATGCCACAAGACATCCTGACAAATATAAAGTAAGCCTTGGAAAATACATTGAATGGGGAAGCTCTCCGAGGGCATCCATCGGAATGTTCATCGCTTCAAAGGCGGAAGCCCTGCTGAGAGGACAGAAGTTTGTCACACCGCATCATGTCAAGACTGTAGCGCATGATGTTTTAAGGCACAGGATATTGCTGAATTATGAAGGCCAGGCCGAGAATGTAAGCAGGGATGACATTGTTTCTGAAATCCTGAATAAAGTCCCAATGCCATGAATTATCCATGATAAAATTGTGTTTTAGAAAGACTTAAAAATAAAAATGGATTTATAATGGCATGAGAGATAATATTGAAAAAATTGAAAAAATAAAATTAAAAATATTACCTATATTGAAAAAGTATGGAGTAGTCAGGGCGGGAATATTTGGTTCTTATGTCAGAGGAGAAAGTAAAAAAAATAGTGATGTAGATATTTTGGTAAAAATAAAAGATAAAAAAATGAGTTTGTTGGGTTTTATTCATATCAAAAATAAACTGGAAGAATCTCTGGGGAAAAAAGTTGACTTAGTTGAATATAAGATGATAAGACCGGAAATTAAGAATAATATCTTAAGTGAAGAGGTAAGAATACTATGAAAAGAAATTTGAAATTATTTTTGAATGATATTTCAAAAAATATTGAGCTTATTGATAATTCTGTAAAAAATATCTCTAAAAAAGATTTTAAATCAAATGGAATATTAGTGGACGCTACTATTCGCAGATTGGAGATAATTGGGGAAGCAGTGAAAAACCTTCCGAAAGATTTTAGAAATAGATACTCTCATATTGAATGGAGTGATATAGCAGGTTTTAGAGATGTAGTTATTCATTCTTATTTTGCAGTAGATCTGGATAAAGTCTGGAATGTTATCAAGGATGATTTGCCTAAATTAAAAAAAGATATTGAAAGTATATCAGAAAATAATAAGTAATTCATTTGTGCTTTAGTAAAGAGGCGAGAATTTATGAAAAAAAAATTAAATGTTGACATAGTACCTTCAATAAGAAAATTAGAGGTTGTCACAAAGGGCCTGATCAGGACAAAAGGTTTTGGAAGTTATAAAAGCGTTTTTAGGGGAAAAGGTCTCGAGTTTCTTGAATACAGGCCATATGACAGGAATGATGATTCTTCAATGATAGACTGGAAGGCAAGCATGAGAGCCAATCAATTGTTAATAAGGCAGTATGCAGAAGAAAGAGACATCAATGTTTTCTTTCTTATTGACTGCAGCTCAAGCATGGTATTCGGAAGCACACCAAAATTGAAGAACGAGTATGCAGCTGAACTTGTCGCTTCTTTGTCATTTTCAATTCTTGATGCAGGGGATTCTGTAGGGATGGCAATGTTCAATGATAGGATTGTAAAGCAAATATACCCTAATAGGGGAAGAGGGCAGTTTTATACATTGGTCAGAAATCTTGTAAACCCAAATCTTTATGGTGGTAGCTATAATTTTAAGGAAGTTGCTGATTTTGTACTTAATTACCTCAAGGAAACAACTGTGGTGATAATAGTGTCTGATTTCGTCGGGTTCAATGAAGATTTGGTGAAACATCTGGAATTTGTCACAAGCAAGTTTGACACAATAGGTTTAATGGTAAGGGATCCCAGGGACAGGACATTGCCTGATGATGTGGGGCAGGTTGTCATTGAAGACCCTTATTCAAACAAGGACCTGCTTATTGAGCCGGGTTTGATAAAAGAGGTTTATGAAGATGAAATAAGAAGACAGGAGAAATGGGTCAAGGATTTATTTTTAAAAGATAAGAGTGATTTTTTATTATTGACAACTGACAAGAGTTTCGTGCAGCCGATACTGTCATTGTTCAAGGAGAGGGCTTTAAAATGGAGATAATTTTTGAAAGGCCTGAGTACATGTGGCTCCTGTTTTCAATACCTATTCTGATAATTGCACATTTTATAACGCTCAAAAAAATAAGAAGAAGAGCTGTGAAGTTTGCAAATTTTGCAGCAATACAAAGGATAACAGGCGGGGAGTTATTAAGCAAGAACTTGTTTCTGCTGGTGATAAGGGTTTTAATATTGATATTGTTCATATTTTCAATCTCAGGATTTACAATCATTTATACAGGGATAGCAAGCAATTATGACTATGTCATAGCAATGGACAACAGCAACAGCATGATTGTCGAGGATTTTGAGCCGAACAGACTGGAAGCTGCCAAGACTGCAGCAAAGGATTTTATTAATAAATTAGGACCTGACAATTTTGTAGGGGTATTAAGCTTTTCAAGCGTTTCTTTGGTTGACAGCCCTCTGAGCAATGATCTTCTTAATGTAAAGGGAGCTATTGATGGCATTAAATTAAGCGAGGTTGGCGGCACTGATATGGGGCAGGCCATAGTCAACGGCGTTAACATGCTGATAAATTCCGACAAGGGAAAAGCAATCATCTTATTGAGTGACGGGCAGGGCAACATCGGATTGCCAATTGATGAGGCAATTAACTATGCAAATTCAAAAGAGGTAATTGTCCATACAATAGGAATGGGAACAACTGAAGGAAGTGATTTCTTTGGAACAATCCTTGTCCTAGATGAAGCATCGTTGATTTACATTGCGGAGAATACAGAGGGGGAATACTATAAAGCTGAGAATACTGATGAATTGAAAGATGCTTACAGCAAAATCGGAAATCTCACTGAAAGAAAGATATCCAACAATTTAAGCATGACTTTCATTGTCCTTGCATTGATTTTATTACTGTATGAGTGGATATTAATCAATACAAAATACAGAACAATACCTTAGTAAGATTTAAATATGATTAATTATTTATATTTACAATGAAAAAAAGAGGACAGTCAGCGATGGAATTTCTTATGACCTATGGGTGGGCCATAATAGCTGTTCTTGTCGTGTTAAGCGCATTATATTTTCTTGGTATTTTTTCTCCTAAAACAGTTTCATCGTGCAGCGTAGAAGCACCTTTTGTATGCAAGGATTTCTTGTCAAGTGATACAGAGGTTGTTTATTCCATAGGCGCTACGGGAATAGACACTGCACAAGTTACTGATATAATAATAAATGGAGATAGTTGTGTTGGTTTAGGTGGGACAGTTAATAATGCAGATTTAAGTTCTGGAGAGGTGACAAGTGTTTCCTGCACTGGCATTAATCCACCATTGAATGTTGATCAAAAAATATCCTCTGAAATATTGATAAGCTATACTAAAGAAAGTGGGTTGGGACATGACATAAAGGGAAGCGGATCTGGAATCACTGAATTTTCTTTATCTCATCCACCGAATATGCCATCAAACCCTAGTCCTGCAGATGATTTGGACTTGGTTCCTATAGATATTAATTTAGGATGGACCGGCGGAGATCCTGATGGAAGTGTATCATATGATGTATTTTTGAAAAAAGTTAGTGATGTAAATTGGGAATTGAAATGTGATAATATAGAGGTAGAAAGTTGTGATTTAACACCTGATTTAGATAATGAAGAATTCTATCAATGGTATGTTATTGCTGATGATGGGGAAAATCAGGTTCAAAATGATCCTTGGGATTTTACAACAGCACCTGAATTGGATTTAGATACAGAACTTATAGTATTCTCACGTCTTGATGATGGCGATGGAGCAACAACTTTTGATGATGCTAGTCCTAATAACAATGATGGGACTTGTTCAGGCGGAAACTGTCCAACATGGAACCCAAGCGGAAAATTGAGCGGAGCATATGACTTTGATGGAAGCGATGATTACATAAGCTATGGAAACATACTGCAGATAGGAACATATGACTTCACATTTAGCATGTGGATAAATGCAGATGAGTATGGTGATTCGACAATAAATACAGACAGTATCTTTGGAAAGTTCCAATCTTCAAGCTACAGGTATCATTTGGCTCTTCAGGATAATGGCATCTTGAAGTTTTATGTAAGTTACAACGCCGATGCAAATTTGGTCGGTGCAACTTCAAATGCAGGAGTCATACCATTGGATGGGAACTGGCATCATGTTGTGGTTGTCGGTGACAGGGATGTTTCAACAAAGATATATGTTGATGGGAGTGATGTAACTAGCACAGAGTTGCATTCAACAAATAGTATAAGTAATACAGGAGGATTTTATTTAGGCTCAAGGACGAGTAGTATTCAGAGATTTAACGGAGACATAGATGAATTCAGGTTCTGGAGAAGAGCATTCACAAGCCAGGAAGTAGGTCTGTTATATAATACATACAGCTAAAGTTTTTTAAATAGCTTATTTTTTATTCTTTCATGGATTTTGTAAAAGAATTAAACAAGGAGATTATTGATAAAAAGACGAATACGATAGAAGAGATACTTAAGTTAAGAGATGGTTTAGCAAGAAAATTAAAACCAAAAGAACTGCCGTCTTTAATAACTATTTTTGCCAAGGCAGACAAGGAACAAAAGTTATATCTGAAGAAAATTTTAAAGACAAAGCCAAACAGAACATTGTCTGGAGTAAGCCCTGTTGCTGTAATGACTATGCCTTCTAACTGCCCACCTCAGGCTAAATGCATTTT
>JAGVZB010000014.1 GCA_018302915.1 Candidatus Woesearchaeota archaeon | reverse complement strand
CTTTTACATTGTTTAATTGGTCACTCATTTTATGTCCTTCATGACTTCCTTCTGAATTTCTTCGGCTTTTTCCTTGAAATTATTCTCCTGCTTCTCCAGACTCTTGATCCTTAAGTCAAGGATATCCTTTTGCTCCTTTAATTCTTTTTTTAATTCTTCCCTGCTGGAGCTCACCATTATTGTCCCGATGATTTTGTAGGCATTTTTACTTGTTTTATCCAGCTCTTTCATTGCATTCTCATCTTCTGCCAGCTGCATCTGAAAGGCTTGTTTTTGCATTATGATATTATGAAGGTTTTGTTCTATCAACTGCAATTGTTGGATTTTTTTTTCTGTTTCTTTGTTCATTCTGCTTTAACCTTTGAATTGACAACTCTTGGCTTGTATATTATCTTAGAACCGCAGTAAGGGCATCTTATTTTTTTCTTTATATATTCAGCTTTTATTTCCTTGTCGCATTCAAAACATTTGTGTAGTGCCATTTTATTTTGGTAGGTAAGCTTTGCCTGTGAATTTTGCCTTGCAGCTTCTGCATTGCCAGACGCCGGTAAAAATTCTTTTTACTCTTTTTTTGTTGCAGTAAGGGCATTTATGCCATTGCTTCATCTTTCCTTCAATCTCTGCAACCCTTTTCCTCAGCGTTCTTCCGTATCTTACGCCGAATCTTCCTGTAGTGCCTACTTTTTTTGTTGCCATTTTAATATTTAAATTTTCTTGTAATAGGTTTTATAAATGTTTCTTATGGTTTTTGTAAACTTTTCTAAAAAGTTTAAATGGGGCTACCCGGATTTGAATTTCCCATTACTAAATTTTTTTTAGTAATTCCGGGATCGGATGGTCCCAAACCATCAATCATAGCCAGGTTAGACCATAGCCCCGATAAAAAATAACATAAGAAAGTCAGTTTATAAAACTTATTTTTTCTCTTCTTTCTTCTCTTCGCTCTCTTTCTTCTCTGCTGCTACAGCTTCAGCTTTTTCTTTCATCTTTGCCCTTAGGATTTCAACTTCCCCGGCATATTGTTTCTTGAATGCTTCCAGTTGTTCCTGCAGTGTTTTTCTTTTTTCTTCGCTGACCGATATTCTGGTTTCATTAATTTCCTTGTTGTATCTTCCTGAATCTATTTCTTTGTTTATGTCTTTTGCTTCCTTGCCTTCAACAAGTATACCCAAGGCATTACAGCTTCCTATCACTGTCTTCACCACGGATTTTAAAGAATTGTGAAGTATGCTTGATTCTTTCATCTTTGCAATTTTTATTGCCTGTTCTATTCCTATGTTTGCAACTTTGTCCTTGTTTGGAAAGGAGCTTCCTTTCTGCAGGTTCAGTTCCTTCTTTATTAATTCAGATATGGGTGGTGTTCCCACGGAGATTTCAAATTCTTTTGTCTTTGGATCAACAATAACTTGAACTGGTACCTTCATTCCCTTGAACGAATCTGTTTTTTCATTTACTGTCTT
This sequence comes from Candidatus Woesearchaeota archaeon, assembly GCA_018302915.1. GTDB lineage: Archaea > Nanobdellota > Nanobdellia > SCGC-AAA011-G17 > GW2011-AR20 > JAGVZC01. Next base: position 9,468 of record JAGVZB010000014.1, on the reverse strand, counting down.
GAGAACATCCTGTATGTTTATTTTCATTGGTCCAAGTTTCTGTGCCAATGAGGCATCTGCCTTGGCTTTTCCGCCTTCTATTAATATCTCGATGGTTTCTTTTTTACTCATTTTCTTCAGTGTCTCTTCTTATTACTTTTACGGAATCTAATTTGACCGTTATTGGTATTGGTACTGCAGATTCAAGCAGTTCGAGGACGATTTCCTCTTTCTGCTGGTCTATTCTTGTAACTCTTGCTTTCTCTCCCTTGAAAGGGCCTGAAATAATTTCAACTATATCCTTGTTTTGGATGTTGACCTGTGCTTTGGCCTGCTCAAGCATGTGCTCAATTTCCTGGTAGCTTACAGGAGCCCTTAACAGTCCTTTTGCATATGGAACGCCTTGGTAGGATTTTTGCGCTTCATCCTTGTTTTCTGATTCTATGAAAATATAACCTCTCATTCCATGCGGATGAAATGCAGAATAAACATTAAGTCCTTTTTTCTTTATGTTGTTGACTACAAAATCAAGAACCTGCTCTTCCCTGTTTGCAGTTGTTTTTAATGTGTATATCTCGCTCATTTTAATCAAATAGATTCATAAGGTGAAATCCTATCTGTATCATTGCACCAAGCAGCCCTATTAAAACTACCCCTATTGCAGTGACCTTGACTATTGTTTTGAATTCCTCATTGCTTGGTTTCTTTGTTATTTTAAAAACTCTTTTGCTTTCCACGAAAAAAGTTTTTAGCTTGAACCACAATTTGCTAATCATAATTTGAGAAATAAAAAAAGGCTTTATAAATGTTATTAATCAATGTATTAATCAACGAACTCTATTCCAAGTTCATTCTCGATTTCCCTCTTTCTTTTTGTTGAAGTTGTTTTCCTTGGGCCGAATATCTGCGGGGAACTTACACCTGTTACTATGAGCATTGTCCTTATTGTATTTTCCAGGTCTTCGCTTATGCTTGCCCCCCATATTATCCTTGCATCGTCATCAAGCTTTGTTGAAATGGTTTCTACCACTTTTCTTGCTTCATCTAATGTCATGTCAGGGCCGCCTGCAACATTTATCAGTGCACCATTTGCCCCAGAGATGTCAACATCAAGTATTGGGTTGCTTATTGCCTTTTCCACAGCCTCAACAGCCCTGTTTGCCGTATCTGATTCACCGACACCAATCATTGCAACCCCTCCATTGGACATCACTGTCTTTATGTCTGCGAAGTCTAAATTGACCAATCCTGCTTTGGTTACAAGTTCAGCAATACCTTTTACGGCATTGGTTAATATCTCGTCGGCAATCTTGAATGCGGTATGCAATGGCAGGTCAGGTGCCAATTCAAGCAGCTTGTCATTTGGTATGACAATTAGTGTATCAACAATATTTTCTAGTTTCTCAAGGCCGATTATTGCATTTTCATATCTTCTGTGGCCTTCCATTGCGAAAGGAATAGTAACAACGCCTACAGTAAGGCAGTTTTGTTTTTTTGCTATGTCAGCGATGACAGGAGCGCTTCCGGTTCCTGTTCCCCCACCAAGGCCGCAGGTTATGAAAACCATGTCAGCACCCTGAATGGACTTCTTTATGTCAGATTCGGATTCTTTTGCAGCTTCCTCACCGACTTTTGGAACAGAACCAGCTCCTAAACCACCAGTTACTTCTTTCCCGATTAAAATCTTTACATCTGCATTTGTATATAGTAGATCCTGGGCATCAGTATTGATAGCTATTGTTTCAGCTCCAGTTATACCTATCTCGGTCATCCTGTTGATGGTATTGTTCCCTGCTCCTCCGGTACCAACGACCTTTATCTTGGCTTTTTGTGTTGCCAGAAGCTTTTCAAGCTCTTCATCAATAGCAGAAGTCCTTTGAACCTCTTTTTTGAAACTTAAACTTGTGGTTGCCCTGTGAGCAGCTCTGTTTATTATAGACTCCATAGCCATAAAAGTCTTTAACTATTATTTAAAGTATTTCATTCTAAAATGATTATTTTTCATTATTTATTTTAAATGTTACTTTTTTGATTTTGATTCTTTCCATGATCTCTTTTTCAAGCTCTTTCTTCATGTTTTCATTCAGTTCTTTTACTTCTATTATCGCTTCGTCATTGTTAAGTTCAACCTTTGAATCATTGAATAATATGCCGAGAAAGCCCTGTAATTGCTCTTTTTTGTCCGTGACTTTTCTTTTGATTTCCACTTCATATTCCAGTTCTTTTCCGGATAGCGGGTTGTTGAAGTCAACCAATGTTCTTCCGCCGGTGACGGATATTATTTTTCCCATGAAACCGTCGAGATTCATCTGCATTCCGGGAATGGGTTTTATGTTTTGCTTTGTAAATTCCTTTGTTGGCACAAGCTTTATTAGTTTGCCATCTTTCTTTCCAAATCCTTCCTCAGGTGTTAGCTCTATCTTGTGTTTGCCGATGTCTTTTCCAATTAATTTATTGTCCAATCCTCTTAGAATGTCCCCTTTTCCTATGCATACTATCACTGGTTTATACCTAAAATCGTTGTTGTAAATCTTGTTCTCCTTTGCAATGTCCTCTTTTGTCAGGTCAAATATTCCATTGCCTTTTATTCTCGCTACATAATCCATCTCAATGAAATCATTTTCTTTTAGCATTTTAATGAATTTTCTGGTTGTTTATTTAAAAGTTTGTATTAATATTATAACCACTTTAGAATGGAAAAATATTTAAAGTAATTTGACAAATTATGAGTGAGGTTAAGAAAATGCCGTGGAGAAAAAATGTTGATCCAATAATTAAGGAGTATCTTGATTTGCAGGTCAAGGAGTCAAACAAGTTTAGAAGTGCTTTTTCTAAGGCAAAGAATCCGGCAAATGCACAGCTGTGGATTGCAATAGCAAACTTAAGCAGGCATATTTTCAGTTTGGAATTGAAAATAAAATTCTTGGAAGGAACCATTAAGGATTTGAATGAAAGGCTGTTGAAATTAACGGAGAAAAAACCGGAAGATATTCTCAAGGAGTTGGAGAACGAGGCAAAGAAAACCAAAGTAAAAAAAACAGCAGATAAAAAAGTGAAAGGTTCCCTGAAAAAAACTCTGAAGAAATTTTAAAACACAATATTTATAAATTATATCGGTTCTTTTTACCTTATGGATGAAGGTGATAAAAAACAAACGCATGTTGGTTCCTTAAAAAAAGGGAATTATGTCATAATTGATGGTTTGGCTTGTACTGTTAAGGATGTGCAGACTTCCCGTCCCGGAAAGCATGGTCATGCCAAATGCAGGGTTGAGGCAATTACAATGATGGGGGACCAGAAGAAGATAATAGTGGCTCCATCGCATGACAAGATCAGTGTCCCTATAATTACAAAGCATTCAGCGCAGGTTTTGTCAATAAATAATGATGTTGTAAATTTAATGGATATGGATACATATGAAAATTTTGACTTGAAGATTCCAGATGAATTGAAATCACAGGTTCATGAGGGCAAGGAGATAGTTTACTGGAAAATTCTTGGTGAAAAGGTTATGAAACAGGTGAAATAAATGGTAAAATTCCCGGAAGCTCATGCAAGATTATATAAAAACATTTTTGTATGCAGGAAATGCAAGAGTAAACAGAGGGCTCAGCCACAGAAAGTAATTCAGAAAAAGATTTCATGCAGGAAATGCGGAAGTAAGGCATTGAGACCAGCCAGAAAAAAATGAACTGGGATTTAATTTTATTATTGATGTTCTTCCTGATTGTTTACATTTTTTATCTTACAAACAAGAAAAAATTTGATGTTCAGGGAAAAATATTTTTTCTTTACAGGACTAGGTTTGGTTTGAAATTGATGGATAAGATGTCCATGTTTTGTCCTAGGCTGTTGAAGGTTATTGGGATAACAGGAATAATAGTAGGATTTATTGGAATGATAACAATGCTTGTTTTGCTGATTCAGACTACCATCAAGCTTGTAATTCAGCCTGCTGCACAGCCGGGGTTGGTTCCTGTATTGCCCGGGATAAAAGTTTCTCCGTTGCTTCCGGTGTTGAGTTTCATGCATTGGATAATAATAATATTCATTGTAGCATTGGTTCATGAGTTCAGCCACGGGATATTTGCAAGGTTGAACAGGATTAAGATTAAGTCTTCTGGTTTTGCATTTCTTGGGCCGATACCTGCTGCATTTGTGGAGCCGGATGAAAAGCAGATGGAGAAGAAAAGCAGGAAGGCGCAGTTATCAATTCTTTCTGCAGGTCCTTTTTCAAATATAGTTCTTGCTTTTGTTGTCTTGCTGCTGATGTTGTTGATATTCATGCCGATACAGCAGTCTTTAACTGAAAATTCAGGAATAATAATAATAAGCACCATATCCAATTATCCTGCAAACATTTCAGGGGTGCAGCCGGGCTCTATTGTTTATGGTGTAAATAGTTATGAAGTAAAATCTTCAGATGAATTTTTGGAATTCATAAAAAATAATGAAGATGAATTTGTCCTTAATACAGACAGGGGTGATTATACAATAAATCCAATAAGGGAAGATGGAAATAATTTGATAGGGATACAAGCAACTCAAATTAGGGATTACAAAAATAAAAATTTAGGAACTTCATTTTTTGGATGGTTCATAGAATTGCTGAGATGGTTATGGATAATATCATTTGGCGTCGGGCTGTTTAATCTGCTTCCATTGGGGCCTGTTGACGGGGGAAAAATGCTGATGGTTGGATTGTCTTATTTCACCAAAGATGAAAATAAAATAAAGACATTTTGGAAATACATAAGCTTCTTTGTTTTGGGATTGATAGTGATAAATCTTTTGCCTTATCTTGTGAAATTGATAATGTGGATATTCTCGTTCATAATATAAAATGCTAGTTGACGTGCACTGCCATCTTAATTTTGAAGATTTTGATAAGGATAGGGATGAAGTTGTGAATAGAGCGGAAAAATTAGGAATGACTGTTGTTGATTCAGCGACGAATATCAATGATGCCAGAAAATCCCTTGAGCTTTCCAGGAAGTATAAGATAGTGAAATCTTCCTTGGGTTTGTACCCATTGTATGCAATTAATCTGAATGAGAGGCAGCTTGATGAAGAAATCAATTTTATAAGTAAGAATAAGGATGATATAATTGCCGTCGGTGAGATTGGCCTGGATAAAAGTGTGGAAGATCACAGGATTGAAAGGCAGATTGAAATATTCAGGGAAGTTCTGTCCCTGGCTGAGAAATTAAAAAAACCAGTCGTGATTCATTCAAGGAAGGCGGAGAAGGAATGCATTGATATCATTGAAACTTTTAAGATAAGGCATGTTGATATGCATTGCTTCGGCGGGAATTTCAAGTTGGTGAAAAGAATTCAGGATAATGGATGGAATTTTTCAATACCAACAAATATTGTCAGGCTTTTGCATTTTCAGAAAATTGTTGAGCAGACTTCAATGTCGCAATTATTGACAGAGACTGATTCACCATACCTGAGCCCTTACAGGGACAGGAGAAACGAGCCTTCATTTGTCGTCGAGACAATAGAAAAAATTTCCGAAATAAAAAAATTGGACAAAGAAGAGGTAAAAAAATTAATTTACATGAATTTTCAAAAAATTTTTCTGAAAAATTAATTAATGGAAAGATATATAAATGATTTAATCATAAAATTAATTATGATTATGAAAGTAAAAAGAGGATTTATTTCTAAACTAAGTGTAAATAATTTTCCTATGTATTCTTCATGGGAAAAAGAGGTGATATGAATGAAAAAGAAAAAAAAAGCAACTAAAAAAAAGAACAACTAAGAGAAGGAAGAGATAACCTTCTCTTACTTATTTTAAAAGTTAATTTTCTTCATCATCCAGGTAACCTTGCATAAAGCCCTCTTCCCATGAGTTGATGCTGTCATTTTCATGCAGATAATTCAAGACTTTTTTATCGTATACCATTTTCAATATATTTATTCAAATTAAAAACTCTTTTTTCAAAGTCATTGATGCTTAGCTGCCTGAGCTGCTTGCCGAATATGTGATCAATTTCTTTTGTGTTCATCTTGAATTCCCCCAGTTTTCCTTGGACTGATCTGAGATGAAGCACCAGTGTTCGATGTTGTCAGCAATTTTGTTGTATTGCTCCCAGTCGAGATATGTTCTTTTTTTGAATAAAATATTTTTCACCTCCATAACACATTAATAGAAGCTTTGTTTATATATTTGGCGCGGACGGTTGTCCGGTGCGTCCGTTGTGTTTAAAATATATATTCTAGTATTCACTTAATTTCTTCAGGCTTCCGTAATTGACGATTGTTTTCTTTCCATGAAGGCCAGAATTAACTTCTTTCGTGGAAATAAGTTTGTTTTTTTCCAGTTCATTAAGTTTTCTTTTGAATGTCTTATACGAATCTTTTCCGTAAATATCAAATAATTCCCTGCTTGATTTTCCGTCATTCAGCTTTATCAGCTCCAGAATGTCATTAAGGATTTCATCAATGTCTTCTGAATCTTTTATCTTGAAATTATCAAGTTTTTTTATTGATTCATCCACATCTTCAACTTCAATTTTATTTTTGTTCTTAAATTCTGCAATGTCTCCGGATTCTTTGAGCAGGTAAATTCCTGTTCTTACATCCTGCAGCTCAAATGATTTCTTTGATATTTTTTCCAGTGCCTCCTTGTTGAGTGTGTTTGGATGAAATGCATACTCAATCCTTTGTTTCAGGATCCCGAGTGTTTCTTCATAATTGTAAGGCTTGAATTCAATCAAATCGCAGTTTAACCTTGATTTTATCCTCATGTCTAGTTTATCAAGCCATGACTTGTTGTTTGTGATGAGTATGATTGTTTTCTTGTAGATGTTTTCCAGCAGGTCATAAATTATGTCATTGTATTCCATCTTGTCGCATTCATCAAGGCAGATAACACAGCTTCCCTTGTTTAATATCCCTGTTATTATTTCAGTCAGTTCATCTGTTGACTTGTTCAGGGTGAATTTGTATCCTACTCTCTCGCAGATTTCAAGTATAATCTTATGGGCTGTGTTTTTTTTCCAGCAGTTTATGTAAATGGGAGCGATGTCTGTTTTTTCCTCCATTTCATTAAGAACATGCATTGTTGCCACGGTTTTTCCTATTCCCGGCTTTCCGTGGATGAACAGGTTTTTTCCGTTCCTGTTTTGAAGCAGTGGCTTTATGCATGTTGCTATGTGATGCTGCTGGTTTTCCCTGTATGGGATTAATTTTGGGATGAATGAATAATCAAGAGCTACAGGATTTAGGAATATCCTCCTGTTTCCTTCATCTTCAAAAAAAGCCATGAAATAATGCTGTTATGAAATAATATAAGAATTTCTATATTTCTTCAATACCTTCTTTTGTAAGGGCCTTCAGCCTTATCCCTATGCCCAGTTTGAGCAATGCAGCCATCAGTGCCATGTGCTCTCTTCCTGTTCCTGAAATGAAATTGGTATCAACTTCAGTTTCCTTGATTTTCCCTTTCAGGTTTTTTATTATGTCATCCCTAAGTTCCTTGAGCCCCTGGTCAAGGTTCAATGCAATTAATTCAGTGTTTTTACCCTTGTTGAAGTTTTCCTTCCCATAATCATTTGTTATAAGAAAGATATGGTCATATTTTCCGTCTTCAATCAGCCTGTTGACATGCCCCCATGTCCCTTTCCCTGTTGATAGGCATGATATTAATGTTGCCATTATAATTTTCAAAAATTAAGCATTTATATATTTTTGTGTATTATCAATAGTATGGCAGGTTTTGATATTAAAATAATAAAATTATTAATAAACAAACTAAGAGATTATAATATGGCATATTATATTTCAGCGCATAGAACTTTAGAACCAACAGTTAAAGAAATAAATTTTGAGTATAAGTCATTTATCAATCAGTATGATAATAATAAGTACACAATAGATAAGGTAATTGCCAAGAGGGGAGAAACTGATATATTTGAGATAATAAGTAATGGCAAGCTTTATCTGGAAAAAAGAGTTCAGGATAATCAAGATAATATAATTACAATAATAAATGACTTCTTTTTGAAGAAAGGGATTGAAGTCTCTTCAAATTAAAAAACCTTATAAATTTTCAAAAAATTAGTTTATCATGTCATCAGATGAATTCAGGAGAAAAACAAAGAGGGACAAGAAGGCTAAGAGGCTTTTTAGGGTTTACAAGAGGGGCGGCAAGGAAAGGACAAGATGAGCAAGGTTTCTAAGGACATACCCTTGGCAGAGATAACACTTAGAAAATATGAAAAGCCTTATGATCTGGACAAGAGGGAATTAGTCAAGAAATTATGCCTGTCAGTTGGATTGCTTCAGCCTGGCGACTCAAGGGATGTTATTGTGGATGTTTTGATGGCTTTGATAACATCCAAGGAAGAGATTGATTCAAGGAAGATAGAGGCAAGCGTGATTAACATAAGAAAATCATATAATTTAGAGCTTAAAGGAATTGCTTCTTCCAATATAAGAAGGCAGATCAAGAGATTGAAGGATTTGTTCCTGATAGAGAACATAAATAATAAATACAGGATTTCCGAGAATGATTCCTTGATTAATATTTTTGAGGAAAAGATAGAAAAATTTTACATCAGGTCAATAACTGAAAGGGTTAAGGATTATTTCAGGGCTTTGGGATAATTTTATATATAATTCAGTTATTTGAATAATGAGGTGAATAGCATGAAAAAATTATTTGTTTTACTTGTTATGTTCTTGTTTGTTTTCTCGACAATATCAATGGCAGAGGATGATAATGAAGCTTCTGATGATTCTTCAGGTTCAGACCAGGAAAGAGAAAGGACTGAAAACACTGAAAGAACCCAGATTTCAGATGAATCAAAGAGAAAAATGATTGAGCAGTATAATTTAAGGAGGAAAGCAACGCAGGAAGTGAAAGATGCAAGATTGGAATTGGTGAAGGCAAGGCAGGAATACAAGAATGTAAAGGAGTCCTATCAGGTTAAAAAACAGGAAGTGTCCAGATTAAAGAATCAGTATGAAAAATGTAAACTATCAGAGGCTGAAACATGCAAATTAAAAGTAAAGGAAACAAAATTAAAAGCAAAAGAGCAGTTGATTAATGCCGCTGACTTGATATTGAACAAATTGGGGGAATTAAAAGCAAAGATTCAGGCATCGACAGACCTGACCGAAGATGAAGTTTCAGAATTGATTATTAAGTTGGATGAGCAGATTGCAGAAGTGAATGAAGCAAAGTTAACTTTGGAAAACATAAACGAGGAAACATCAAGCGAGGATATAAAAGAAGCCACTAAGACAATAAGGGAATCCTGGCATAAAGTAAAAGTTCATTATCACAAGGTGGTATTGAGGAATTTTGGCGCAAGATTGAGGACATTGATAGCAAAGGCGGAAATATTGGGTAACAGGGCTGAAGAAAAAGCAGCTGAAGTTAATTTAGAAGAGCTTAATTCTTTGATAGAAGAATACAAGACACATATTGAGCAGGCAAAAGAGCAGTACAATTTAGCCAGGGAAAAATGGGAG
>JAGVZB010000019.1 GCA_018302915.1 Candidatus Woesearchaeota archaeon | reverse complement strand
GGTGCTTTTTCACAGCCTTTGTTCTTGTTCATGCTTCCTGAAGAAGTTGGGATTTTTGTAAGGATCATAATAGTTTTATTATAATAAAGTTTATATATATAATATATTATTTTTGTATGGTTAAGACTTTTGGAGAAGAACAAAAAAATGTGTTAGATAAAAAAAGTTTCGATACTCTTCTCGCTATTTTCTCTAGATATGTTTTGGATGGATATAAGCAATTTAGATGGACGATTGGTGGTTCGAGATTGCAAACTATAATAAATCAACCTGCACAGATAAATCAACTTGAAGAGATAAATATAATTCTTAGGAATTATAAAAAATTAGTTGAGTGTAATTTTATTTATTTTGTCTATGTAGGTGATAAAAGAAGTAAGGAATTTAGTTTAAAACAAAATTTTCCAATATATGGAAATATGACCCCAAAAGAATTAGGAAAACTTGCTCAAAATATCTTTAAGTGGGTAAAGAGCAAATGAAGAAAATCCCTGATTGACTGCATTTATCCATAAGCTTTTTCATGCAAGGTCTGCAGTTCTTTATTATCCCTGAAATGTTTTAATAGCAAGACTATCTCTTTAGCAACAGCATTCTTTAAATCCAATGGGTGCAATTTTTTGTTCATAAAATCCCTTTCTATCTCATTGTAATTGGAATATTCTATTTTTTCCCCAAAATTATGCGGTCTTTCAACAACAAATTTCTCTTTTTTATCTTCTTTTATTATCATTATAAGATATTTTAGCAGCGCCATTATTCCATTATCCGGATTTCCTACAGTGCATTCTGCCTTGTTAATCTTTTTCCTTATAGTTTCTTCATCATTCAATAAATCAATCTTTGTTGCTTCAATGCTTGAACTCATTTTTTCACCGACTAACCCCCTGATCATGGGAGACATTATTTCTATTCTTTGTTTATATCCAATTTTTGGGAGGTTTTCTCTTGCATAAACCATTATTTTTCTTTGGTCTAATCCTGCAAATTGAACATCAACTTTTAGGTATTCTTCATCAAGTGCCTGCATTAAAGGATAAATTAAATTGCCTAATCTTGGATTATCAGACATTTTTACAACTTCAGAAGCTGCTTTTTTACAATCATGAATATTTGAAATCATGCTTAATTTTAGAACATCATCAAAATATTTTCCATCAAGCTGTAAATCACTACCTTTGATGAATTCCAGTTTTTTTATATTAACTCCTATTGTTTTTAAGATAATTATTATTGCTCTTTTATAATATTCTGATCTTGATTCCAAGATTTCCCATGAAACTCCATCTAATGCAGCATGTAAATCTGCTATTAATATCTTAACTTTTAATCCAGCATTAAGAAAGTCTGAAATTTTTAACATCTGAAAGAAATATGCTATAGAGATACTTCCAGTGGGCATAGTACCCCAGTAAACTGAAACTTCCTTTTTTTTCTTTAATAAATCTTTTAATTCCGTTTCTGTCAAAATCTCAGCCGTGTTTCTTTTTATCAATTCCAACTTATCCATAATTACCAAATCTTTTTATATTTTTTAAACTTATTTATTTTGTGAAAGAGAGCCAATTACTGAAAGTTTCGCTGATTTTTTCTTTAATAGGCATATTAATACTATTTTACCTTACTTACACACTGGAAGCCAAGAGATATGACATTAACTCTTTAACAAAGGATAATATTGATGATATAGTAAAAGTCAAGGGAATCATTGAAAGTTATGGAGAGACTCCAGGGCTGTACCTGATAGATTTAAAGGATGATACCGGAAGAATCACTGTTGTTGTTTTCAAGGATGAAGAAATAGAATTAATAGAAGGTTTAGAGATAGAAATCATAGGACAAGTAACTGAATATCAAAACAAACTGGAGATAATTGCCAAGGAAATTGTTATTTGAAATATTAATTGCAATATTTTTAGGGATTTTTGCCGGAATATTTACAGGGTTAATTCCCGGAGTTCATATAAATTTAGTTGGTGTTCTGGTCTTAAGTTCCTCTTTATTTCTGCTAAATTATTTCAGCCCATTAAGCCTGGCTTTATTCATTGTTGCTATGTCAATTACACATACTTTTCTGGATTCTATCCCCAGCATTTTTCTTGGAGCTCCTGATTCAGGTTTAGAATTGAGCGTTTTGCCCGGGCATAAATTACTGCTGCAGGGAAGAGGTTATGAAGCTGTGTTCTTAACTGTTGTAGGAAGCTTCTTCGCTGTTGTAGTCTGCTTGAGCTTAACTCCCATCTTAATCCCTTTAATAAAATACGGCTATCCTGTAATTGAGCCTTATATTGTTTATATCCTGATATTTTTTTCAGCAGTTTTGATATTAAGGGAGGTTAAGTCAAGATTTTGGGCTTTAGTGGTTTATTTATTATCTGGAGTTTTGGGAATAGTAACCTTGACAATGCCTTATTTGAAACAGCCCCTGTTTCCAATGCTAAGCGGCTTGTTTGGCACTTCAATATTGATTGTCAGCTTAATGCAAAAAACAAAAATTCCCGAGCAAAGAATAACTTACCCTAAATTAAAAGTTGAGGAAGTTTTAAGCTATTTAGGGCTGGGAACTTTTGCTTCTTTACTGGTTGGAACAATGCCGGGCATGGGCTCCAGCCAAGCAGCAATCATTTCAAGCTCTGTAAAGAAAAATAACAAACCTGAAAATTTCCTGATCATGCTTGGAAGCATAAATACGATTGTCATGGTGGTTTCTTTCATTGCGTTGTACACCATCGACAAAGCAAGGAATGGAAGCGTGGTTGTAATTTCAAAGATATTAGGAGAGTTTAATTTTGGTTATTTGGTATTATTTTTAATAACAAGCTTGTTTGTTGCAGGGATAGCATCATTTTTAGCCCTGAAAATATCAAAAGTTTTTTGCAAATTTATGGGAAGAGTTAATTACAAAAGTCTGTGCATGGGGGTTATAAGCCTGATAATCGTTCTTGTTTTTATATTGACAGGACCTTTAGGGTTATTAGTATTAATCGTCAGCAGCATACTAGGAATAACAACCTCTTTATTGGGAATAGGGAAAAACCATTTGATGGGCTGCTTATTGCTTCCTGTTATTTTGTTCTTTTTGCTATAAAGGATAATTTTTTAAGTTTGGTTTTTAGTATAATACTATGTTCGGATTGTTCAAGAAAAAATTAAAGGATGTAGTAGACAAATTCAGCAGGAAGACTGAGGATGAAGTTAAGGAAGAAAAAATAGAAGAACCAATAAAGGAAGAAATCAAGGAAGAAAAAAAACAAAAGAAATTCCTGGGATTGTTCAAAGTAAAAGAGAAGGAAGAAATTCCTGAAGAAATCAGGGAAGAGGTTTTAATAGAAGAGCCTGTTACAGAACAACCTGAGGAAGAAATCTCCAAGAAATATGAAGAAGAAATCATTGAAAAACCAAAAAAAGAAGTAGTAGCTGAAGAAATTCATGAGAAGAAGAAGGGTTTTTTTGAAAAACTAAAAGGAATCACCAAGGTAAAAATAAGCGAAGAAAAATTTGAGAAATTATTCGAGGATCTGGAATTAGTCCTGCTGGAAAATAATATCGCTTATGAAGTCATAGACAAGATAAAAGAAAGCCTGAAGATGGATTTGGTTAATGTGCCCTTATCCAATGTCAAGAAAACAATAGAAAAAAGTTTAAAAGAAAGCATTGAAGATGTAATTAGCTTTGATAAAGTTGATTTATTAAAAAAAATAAAAGAAAAAAAACCTTATATCATACTATTTCTAGGGGTCAATGGTGCTGGAAAAACCACCACGATAGCAAAATTATGCAATTTATTCCTGAAAAATAACCTGAGATGCGTTTTGGTTGCAGCTGATACTTTCAGGGCAGCTTCAATACAGCAGTTGGAGGAGCATGCAAAAAAATTAGGAGTCAATGTAATCAAGCATGATTATAATGCAGATCCTGCAGCTGTCGCATATGACGGGATAAAGCATGCAGAAGCAAAGAGCATTGATGTTGTTTTGATAGATACGGCAGGAAGACAGCACAGCAATATTAATTTAATGGATGAATTAAGAAAAATAAACAGGATTGCAAAACCTGATTTTAAGATATTTGTGGGGGAAAGCATTACTGGAAATGATATCATAGAGCAAGTCAAGCAGTTTAATGAGGCTGTAGGCATAGATGGGATTATATTAAGTAAGCTTGATGTTGATGACAAAGGCGGGGCTGCCATTTCTGTAAGCTATGTCACCGGAAAGCCAATAATTTATTTCGGAAATGGGCAAAATTATGACAATCTTGAGGAATTTGACAAGGAAAAGATATTAAAGAATTTAGATATTTAAAAATTTATGAAATTAAAAGGGCTTGCATCAATAGCATTGAGTTTTCTTATTGGGTGTTCTGGCCCTAAAACAATTATACTTGAAAGGGGAATATATGTTAAATACCGCGATGAAAATTTTTGTTATCATTATCTTGAAATAGGAAGTACAGGATATTATGTGATGGGAATTAGTAATTTCGGATCTTTTTCCAAGATATCCGCTGAAATTGATGCAGAAAAAAGATTGTGGAAAATAAATAACTACTGCAAGCCAACATTGGAGGATTTAAGAAATGTTGACAGGATAGGCAATATTTCCTTAGTTATTGAGCATAGTGAATATGAAAAAATGATGGATATGGCTTTATGGAGAGATATTGTAGGAAGGAATAAGTAACATTTATATAAAACCTTTTTATCTGGTTATTAATGGCATATGAAAATTTATTGGCATTCATGGCATCTGGATGGTTTACCTTGTTGCTTGTATTACTGATTATATGGGAAGCTGTGTGGAAGGGAATATCATTATGGAAAGCGGGAAGAAACGACCATTTAGTATGGTTTGTATTCTTGTTTATTCTTAATACAGCTGGAATTTTACCAATAATTTACCTTTTAATCTACAGAAAAAGAAGAAAAAAATCAAAGAAATAGGCTTATAAACACATTTATTCTTGTTTTTTTCATTAAAATCATAAGGAGATGAGAAAATGGCTGATGGTTATTGCGTAAAATGCAAGACAAAGAGAGAGATGAAGGATGCAAAGGAAGTGAAGATGAAGAATGGAAGAAAAGCTATGAAAGGAAAATGTTCCAAGTGCGGAACTGGAATGTACAGGATTTTAGGCAAATAAGCCTAATTTTTTTCTATTTACAAACTTTTATAAAATTTAAATTTAATTTATTATCATGGTATTAGACAAGCTTGGAGATAAATTCAAAGAGATTCTAAACAAGGTAGCAAGAAGCATATTTGTTGATGACAAGCTGATTGATGAATTGATGAGGGAAATACAAAGAGCTTTGTTACAGGGAGATGTTAATGTAAAACTTGTTTCTGAACTGACTAAATCAATCAAGGAAAGGGCATTAAAGGAAAAAACCAAGTTGGACAAGAGGACACATCTGGTCAATATTGTTTATGAGGAGTTGGTCAAATTCTTGGGTGATGAAAAATCCGAATTGGAGATTGCTGAAAAAAAACCATTCAAAGTGATGATGGTTGGTGTATATGGATCTGGAAAAACAACAACAATTTCCAAGCTTGCTAATTATTACAAAAAAAGAGGTTATAAAATTGCTACTTTAGGTTTGGATGTTCACAGGCCTGCTGCTATAGATCAGATAGAGCAGTTATGCAGCAGAATAAAAGTTGATTGTTTTACAAACAGAAAAGAAAAAAATCCTGTCAAGATTTATAATGAGTTTAAGGATAAGTACTCAAAATATGACATTCTTATCATAGACACTGCAGGAAGAGATTCTTTAGACAAGGAATTGGTAAAGGAAATCAAGGAATTAAATCAGGAGATTAAGCCTGATGAGAAAATATTGGTTATATCTGCAGACATAGGACAGGCGGCACAGGAACTAGCTGAAGGTTTTCACAGGAATTGTGAAGTTACAAGCGTTATTATAAGCAAATTGGATGGGACTGCAAGGGCTGGAGGGGCATTGACAGGAACTGCCGCTACTGGTGCTAAAATCAAATTCATAGGTACTGGAGAGAAGGTAGATGACTTAGAAACTTTTAATCCAAAAGGTTTTGTTTCTAGATTACTTGGAATGGGTGATTTGGAATCTTTATTGGAGAAGGCCAAAGATGTTATTGATGAAGAAAAAGCTGGAGACATGAAAGACAGGATGATGAGTGGAGAGTTTGATCTTAATGATTTATATGAGCAAATGAAGGCGATGAAGAAGATGGGACCTTTAAACAAAATAATGGAAATGATCCCTGGATTTTCCGGGATGAAACTGCCTAAGGAAGCCCTACAGGTTCAGGAAGGGAAATTAGAAAAGTGGAAATACATAATTGACAGCTGCACAAAATCTGAAAGGAATGATCCAGAGTTAATTGATGGAGAAAGAGCTGAGAGAATTGCAAAGGGAAGTGGAACCAGTGTTTCTGAAGTCAGGGAATTAATCAAGCAGTACAGAATGGCCAAGAAAATGATGAAAATGATGAAAGGAAAAGATCCTGAGAAAATGCTGAAGAAAGGGAGAATTCCTTTTAAGTTGAAGTAAAATTTTGTTTAAATTTCTTTTAATCTTTTTTTTATTTCTTCTTTTAATTTTTTTATGTATAATCTAAGATAAACTTCTACTTCTTTCCAATCATTATAATTAATCGGAATTCCATAATAATTTATTCCATTTCTTTTTGTTCTTACTTTTTCAAAGAAATCCCAATTAAAATCTAAGTCTTGGTGCTTTTCACAAAGATATGCAAATAGGCATTGATGATTATCAATTTTAATTTTCTCAAATCTGAGAAATGATTCTGTTAATTCATGAAGAGTGTCATAATACAATTTGTAGACACTGTTCCATTGATTGCTTTCATTTGGAAGACTTTTCTTAATGTAATCTGCTGATTCTACATCTCCTTCAGAAATTTTGAAGGTAGATTTTATTTTTTCAATATCTATATCTTCAGTTGTTATGAACTTTCCTTCTCTTGTGCATTTTAGAAATGCTTCTTTTTGTGTAAGATATTTAGGCATTTAAATCCACCTTGATAAAATCTATATTTCCTTTAATTATGTCCCCTTTGATAATATTTTTGATTAAACCTTTTCCGAGTTTTGCTAATTCATCATTATTTTTACAGATGAATAGTTGTATATTTCTATGCAATTTTAATTCATAATTCATTATTTTAAGCCCTTCTTCATCACCATATATAAATATATCAACATCACTATTTTTATACCAGTCTGAACGAGAAAAACTCCCAAAAAGCATTACTGTCTTTGCTTTTTTCAGTGAATAAAGATGATTTAAGAGACCGCTTTCATATAATCTGTTCAATGCAAAAATTCTTTTTTTGTTTTTATATCCCGGTAATTCATAATTGCTTATGTAATAAGGCATCTTATCTTTTTCTTTTATTCTTTTAATCATTTTTTTTTTGATTAGTTTTTTTAGCCATGAGTCAGCTTTGCTTCTTGTGATCTTTGCTTCTTTTAAAATTTTTTCAAAGTGCCATTGTCTTGTTGGCTCTTCAAAGAATAATTCTATAATTCTATCTTGTTTGCTTTTCATAATAGTTTCTATAATAGGAACTAATTTATAAATGTTTCTATATTTTTTTCCAAAACCTTTATTTATTTTTAGAATTCCATTTTGTTCTTGAAAATTCTGAGATTATTAACTAATTTGGAAATGAAACCTTCAATATTAGATTCTTTTAAATCTTTAAATCTCAAGTCAACATTTCTGAATGCTTTTTTGTATAATAAAACTATTTCTTCATTGTTTATGGAATCTATCAAATCATCTATTATATTAATTACATTTTTATTTCCTTTAAATGTTGAAATATTCAATTTGGGTAGGATATAATAAATATCATAAATATCCTTGAATTCTTTTCTATCAATAAAAGCAATGCATTTCCCAATGAACATTCTTTCTAGATTATGAATTAGCAATTCTCCTTTTTTATTCGGGTTCTTAACATCTTTAATAAAATCAACATCTATTTTAGTATAGTAAATTTTGTGAGTTTCTATTTCAAGCTTCATATGATATCTTTTTGTAGATGCTAATCCACTCTTTCCTTTAAAATAACTTTTTATTAAGCCTTTTTCCTTGAGTTTACCTAATATACTTAATAGATAAGATTCTATTTTCTTGTAATCTTCTTTGTTTGTTGTAGTATCAAAATCAAGATCTTCTGATTCCCTATGATGATTTAAATAAAATATTGATAATGTGGTTCCTCCTTTTGCTATTAACTTATACGGATTATGTCCTTCTATTTCTTTCAAAAATTCTTCTAATATTTTTAATATCATTTAAACTCCATATTCTGAATAGTTTATGATTTTTTCTTTTTGAATATTATGATTTTTGATAAATAATCCTTTGTATCTTAGAAACATATTCTCCCAAACTTTTTTTGCATAGTCATTTTTTGTGATAATAGTATCTTTTATTATTTGTTCATTTTTTGCATATTTCAACCCAGTTTCTTTATCTATTGTTATTTTGCTATTTGTTATTGATTTTACTCTTATTAATTTCAGTGTTTTATCTGAGAATATTAATTTTCCTTGTATTTTTGTGTTTATTATTTCTATTATTTTTGTTTTAAAATACCATCCATATCCATTATATTTCAGTGCTTCCAACCCAGTTATGTAATATGAATCAATATTATCTAAAAATGAAATTAGTTTATTCTCTTTTTCTGTGCTTAAATCTTCTATAATTTGCAATTTCTTTTTTATGTTTCCCCTTAGATATCTTTTTTCATTTTCATTTAGTTTTTCTCCTTTGCTCAGTTTTTTTATTATCTTGAATTGAATTGGTTTGAATAGAGTTGGCACTATCAAATTCTCTTTATTTACTAAATTTTGGATAATTTTTTGATTCATAGGATATAATTATATCCTATCATATATAAATGTTTCTATTGTTTATTGCTTCCAAAACCTTTATTTATTTTTAGAATTTAATTAATTAAAATGAATCTAAAAGAATATCAAGAATTGTGCAAGAAAACTGCCAAGGACTATGATGGAGATGAGATAGAAATATTTAACTGGGGCTTGGGGATTGCAGGAGAAGCTGGGGATGTAGCAAGCTGCATAAAAAAAGTTCATGCGCATAAAAATGAAAATGTGAAAGAAGGAATAAGAGAGAATTTAGGAGACACTATGTGGTACATTGCAATGATATGCAATTTTTATGGATGGAACTTGGAGGAAGTTCTAAAGGAGAATGTTGAAAAGCTTAGTAAAAGATATCCTGATGGTTTCACACATAAAGATGCCCAGAGAGAGGGAACAAAAATAGACTGGAATGAGGAATGAAAGCCTTATCATTAAAACAGCCTTGGGCTGATCTTGTTTTATCAGGAAGAAAAATAATTGAACTGAGAAAATGGAACACCAATTTCAGAGGAGAATTTTATATTCATGCTTCAAGAATTCCCGATAAAGAAGCTATGAAAAAATTTGGTTTTAAGGATTTGCCTTGTGGGTTTATCTTGGGAAAGGCAAATTTAATGGATGTTAAAATTTATGATAATGAAAAAGAATTCTTAAGGGATTCTGATAGACATCTTGCTTCAAATATGAAATTTGGAAAGTTAAAAAAATAGAACCAACAGAACATAAAGGAAAATTGGGATTTTTTGAAATTAGTATAGATAAACATTAGAAAGATAATCTTTCTCTAAGGCTTTTTGGAAAGCTTAAAATTCCATCCCACGCAATTTCAATATTTCTTAATTCACTTTCTGTAATTTCCCATCCAGGTGTTCCTTCATCAGAATCTCCTTCAAATTCTGGTATGTACAAACCATAAAATTCATTAGGAGATATTGTTCCTTTTTTCATTTTATCCTCATAGTTTACCATATTTGGTTTAAATGAAAAAGATTTTAAAATCTATCGTTTTATGATTTTTATGAAAATTATCAAGCAAGGTGCAGAAGCTATTCTCTACAGGGAAGATAATTGTTTAATCAAGGAAAGGATAAGGAAATCATACAGGATTGATGACATAGATATCAAGTTAAGAAAGTCTAGGACAAGAAAAGAGGCAAAGCTACTGGAAAAAACTGAAAATTCCCCCAAGGTCTTTGATGTTGATGAAAAAAATATGAAAATAAAGATGGAGTTCATCGACGGAAAATTAATAAAAGACATCCTTGATAACATGCATAAAGATGATAGAAATAACCTGATGAGGGAGATTGGAGGCAAGATAGCTAAAATGCATGATGGTAATATAATCCATGGAGATTTGACAACTTCAAACATGATATTAAGAGACAAGATTTATTTTATTGATTTTGGGCTGGGGTTTGATTCAAGCAGGACAGAGGATAAGGCAGTTGATATTCATTTGTTAAAACAAGCCCTTGAATCCAAGCATTACAAGCATTTTGAAGAATCTTTCAGGGAAGTTTTAGAAGGATACAAGATAAGCAGGAACTGGAAAGAAGTTTTAAATAGGCTGGAAAAAGTAGAAAAAAGAGGGAGATACAAAGGAAAAAATGCTAAATAACTGGTTGATAATCATCCTGAGCTTTATGAGTGTTTTGGTAGTTGCTTATCTGATATTCAACCCTGATTCTGTTTTTAGAAGAGGTAAAGAATAAAGTTAATAAGAGTGATGAATGTTGTAACCATTAATATCTTTGGAGAAAATCCAGTCGGTATTTTTATTTTGAAAAACTGGAGAATTTCCTTTAAATGCGAGTAATTATAATTTCTTTTATCGCTGTATTTATAGCCTCTTATCCTTTGGGTTATCAGGTTTAATGAGCATATGAAGTAATTCCTTGAATTGTATCTTATTCTGTAAATCATCGCTGTTATAACACCAAGCACCATTATTGCAATTAAGAAAATGAAGTGCCATAAAGGCCTTTTTGGCCAAATGCTTAAAGGAATGAAGAAAGGAATCCAAACCAAAGAAATCATTATCAGCAAATGAATCCATATGCTTATTTTTGCCATTGTCTCATTGTTTGCCATGTTTTCTTAAATGATAAGTTTTTTAAAAAGGTTTTTGTTTTTATTTACAATAGCCCCGTGGTCCAGCGGCCTAAGATACAGCCCTTTGGATTAAAAATTTTATCAAAAGGAAGAAGAAAGGCTGGGACCCAGGTTCGAATCCTGGCGGGGCTATCATAATATTTATATATTCTAATGTCTTACAATACCTTGGGGGTTGAATAAAATGACTGAAAAAGAAATTGGGGAGGTATTCTCTTATTATTCAAAGATAGGTGTGGCTGCAATAAAAATAAATAGCGCTTTAAAAAAAGGGGATAAAATACATATTAAAGGAAGTACAACTGATTTTAATCAGACTGTGAGCAGCATGCAGATAGAGCACAAGAAAGTTGATTCTGCGAAGAAAGGGGATGACTTAGGCATCAAAGTTGATGACAGGGTAAGACCTGGTGATAAGATTTATAAAGTCTAATTAAGGCTTGATTTTAGGATAAGTTGGTGAGAAACTCGCTTATACCTAGCAATTCTAGGTATTTAAGCTAATGTTAAAATGGCACGTATGCATAGCAGGAAAAAAGGAAAATCTGGAAGCAAGAAACCACTTAAAAAAGTAAAGAAAGTGTGGCTGAGATATTCAGACAAGGAAGTGGAGCAGTTAATAATCAAATTAGCCAAACAAGGAAATACCCAAAGCAAAATAGGAATAATGTTAAGAGATACATATGGCGTTCCTGATGTTAAAATTATATTAAACAAAAAAGTAGGCGATGTTCTTGAAGAGCATAAATTAAAACCTAAATTGCCTGAAGATCTTGTGGCTTTGATAAAGAAAGAGCTTAATGTAATGAAACACTTTGAGGTTAATAAGAAAGACATGCCTGCCAAAAGAGGATTGCAATTAACTGAAAGCAAAATTAACAGGTTAGTCAAATATTACAAGAGAAAAGGAATATTAGATAAGAGTTGGGTTTATGACAGGGAAAAAGCCAAGTTGTTAGTTTCTTAATTTTTAAATTAACAGAATAATAAATATTTAATAAGAACCTGTTATTTCTCTTTTTATTTTATATGAAGTAGATACAGTTCTAAGAGGAAGATTCACTCTCCTACTGTTCATTCTTATAGATCCCTTTTGATAAAGTGTAACAAACTATTTAAGTTAACTTTTCTAACTTTTTTTTCCAAAACCTTTTATATTTTACTTAATTCTCTCTTAGAATGAAGAATCTAATTAAAGATTTTACAAATGAATTCAGGGAAATAAAAGAACCAATAAAAGTTATCTCTCACTTGGATGCTGATGGACTGACAAGCGCTGCGATAATATCAAAAACTCTGAAGAGAAATGACAATGAATTCAGCCTGAGCATAGTAAGGCAGCTGGATGAAGATAAGATAAGAGAGTTAAGCCTGGAAGATTATAACTATTTTTTGTTTGTTGATTTGGGAAGTGGATTCTTAAGTTTAATCAGCAAACACCTGAATGACAGAAAAATATTCATTCTTGACCACCATGTTCCTGAGAATTTTGAAAATAATTTCTATCATGTCAATCCCCATTTAATTGGAATGGATTCATGGAGCATTTCCGGGGCAGGACTTGCATATTTATTTTCAAAGGAATTAAACAAGGATAACATAGATATGGCTTACATTTCTGTCATCGGTGGCATGGGAGACTATATTAATTTTAGCCATGGATTTAATGAAGGCATACTGAAGGATGCTGTTGATTCAGGGAAAATAGAGATCAAAAAAGGATTGAGGATGTTCGGGACACAGACAAGACATCTGCATAAACTGTTACAATACAGCACTGACCCTTATATTCCGGGAGTCACCGGAAGCGAGGAAGGCTCTATTAATTTTCTAAATGAATTGGGCATTGAGTATAAAAACAGCAATGGAAACTTTAGAAAGCTGAATGATTTAAATGATGAAGAATTAAAGGAACTGATTACAGGAGTCATTCTCAAGAGGTTTGGAAGCGAGGAAAATCCAGATGATGTTTTGGGCAATATATATTTATTAAAAAATGAAGATGAAGACAGCTTTATCAAGGATGTCAGGGAATATGCAACACTGCTTAATGCATGCGGCAGGTTAAGAAAACCCTCTTTTGGAATAGGAGTCCTTATGGAGAATCCAATCTTAAGGGAGAAGGCAAGTGAGTTGCTTAAAAATTACAAGATGGAGATAATCAAGGCATTGAACTGGTTTCATGAGAACAAGAATAATTTCATTAAAGGGGAAAAATTTGTAATCATAAATGCCGAGGATAATATTAAGGATTCCATGATAGGGACATTATGCGGCATTGTTTCAAACTCAAATGTTTATGACAGGAATCATGTCATTGTCGGAATGGCCCATACTCTTGAAGGGGATATCAAGATAAGCATGAGGACAAACAATCCAAAGATTGATTTGAGGGAGATAATCAAGAGAGTTGCTGATGGAGGGGGGCATAGCAATTCCTGCGGGGCTTTTATCAAAAAAGAGAAGGAAATGGAATTCATTGAAGAAATAAGCAATGCTCTAACGAAAGTTTTATAAGCACTATCTTGGGTTTTATTGAAAATGGCTGAGAAGAAGAAAGGGAAGAAAAAATGGTATGAGGTTTTAGCTAGCAAGCATTTTAACAATATTCCCGTCGGAGAAAGCGTCGCTTATGAGGATAAGGGGCTTATTGGAAGAGTTATGAAAGTCAACCTCGGAACTTTGACAAGGGATGCCAAACTGCAGAATGTCAGAATTAAATTCAAGATTAATGAAATCAAGGATGAAAAGGCCTATACAGAAGTCAAAGGCTATGAACTGTCAGGAAGTTATGTCAAGAGAATAATGAGAGCCGGAATCAGCAAGATTGATGATTCATTCATAATTACAACAAAAGAAGGGATTAAGCTAAAGTTAAAGCCTTTAGTGCTGACAAAACATAAGGCTCAGAAGAATGTATTGAAGGGATTGAGAGGTTTAATCAGGAAAGAAATTAATGATTACATCAAAAATGAAGTTTATGACAAGTTTATCTCTGACTTAATCAGCAAGAAAATACAAAGGGATATAAGAAATAAGCTAAGCAAGATTTATCCCGTGGGTGTAGTTGAAATTAGAATGATGGAAAGGATTTAGAAATATTTTTAAAGAATTCTTTATTGTTTAGTCTTATAAGCCTCAGTAGCTCAGACTGTGCGGGAATTTTCCGCCAGGAGAAATGGTAGAGCAGCTGCCTTGTAAGCAGCAGGCCGGGGGTTCAAATCCCTCCTGAGGCTTACTTTTTTATATTCTTTTGCCATTTGTTTTGAAGTGGAAATATGCATAATCTGCAATAATGAAATGGTTTATAACAAATGCAAGGTTATATGTCTGAACTGTGGATTTAGAAGAGACTGCACAGATGCTTAGCGGGCTTGTAGTTTAGGGGCAAAACATTCGCTTGACGTGCGAAAGATCTTGGGTTCGATTCCCAACAGGCCCATATTTAACAAAATTTATATAACTGTTAATTTTAATTAATCTTATAAAAAAGAGGAATTTTATGGGATTTAATCTATCTGAAAGAAAAGGGCAGGTGACTGTTTATGTTATTCTAGGAATTGTAATAGTTGCAGCCTTGATAGGGACTTTTGTTCTGAGAGATTACATATTAAAAAGTGATTTTGAGAGAGAAGCTGAAAAATTAGGAGTAAATGAGGAAACAAAAGTTGTTTATGAATATTTTGTTGACTGCATCGGAAAGGTAACATATGACGGACTAACTGTCATTGCATCCCAAGGCGGAAATTTAAACATCGACAATTACAAATATCCTGTTAATCCACTGGTTCCATTCACAAACAGGCTTGATGTGTTCAATAATGAAGGACTGGAAGTTCCTTACTGGTTTTATGAAACAAGCAACGGGATACAAGAATTGAGCGTTCCAACAATTGAAAATGTGCAGGAAGACCTCAATAATTATGTTAAGGACAATATAAATACATGCACGAATAATTTCAGCCTGTTCGAGGAGTATAACATAAGGGGATTTGACGAGTTTGATGTCGAGACTGAAATAAAAGATGACAAGGTTTATGTCAAGGTTGATTCTGACCTGACAGTCAATTACAAAAGTGTCGAGCAGGAAATAGAAAACATTTATGTGATTGTAGACACTGACTTTGGTTTGTTATTCAACGATGCTATAAGATTGTTCACCACAATTTACCAGCAGAATTTCATGGAGGAAAAGACAATTGACATGCTTGTTTTGTATGATGAACTGCCATTCTCATTCACTGAATTCAGCTGTGAAAGAAAAGTGTGGAGCAAGCAGCAGGTAATAGAGGATTTGAAGAAAATACTTGAATTAAACACAAACAAATATTTCATAGGAAAAAATGAATACTTCTCTGTAGACTCTGACGTGAATTCTGATGTTTATTTCAGCTATACAAAGGACTGGCCATTTTACATAGACATAGGGCCTGATGAAGACAATATTCTGAAAAGCAATGAATTAACATTTGACAGCTTGGGCTCTTCATTATTGAGAAATGTTCTTTGCATAAATGATTATAAATTCATTTACAATATCAAGTATCCTGTGTTGATCAAGTTGAGTTCTGACCTTGACTTTTTGTTCGCCTATCAGGTTATAATAAAAAACAACCAGGCTAAAATAAACCAGGTGGAACAAAGCTTTAATTCTGAAGGAAGCAAACTATGCCTCAGCAAGACAATGCCTACAACAATAAACACTTATGATAATAATCTTGCATTGATTAATGATGTTCATGTTGAATTCAAGTGCTTTGACACTGTCTGTGACATAGGAAGCACCGACAGCAACGGCTATTTGAAAACGGAATTTCCACAATGCCTGAATGGCCTGATAATCGCCAGCAAGGAAGGGTACAATGATGCAAGAATGCTGGCTTCAACAAATGCGGAGACGCAAAATTCATTGATACTTGATGAGATAAGGAATTTAGACTTTGAAATAAAACTGATTGACAATGGAGTTGCAAGAAATGTCAATGATGAAAGTGTCCAGATATCCATGGAAGGGCCCAACAATTATCAGGTATCCTTGGATGAAACATCAGATGTTATTGGTTTGGTTCCCGGAAATTATATAGTATCAAGCTTTGTGACAAAGGAAGACAAGATTAAAATAGAAAAGCAAACATTGCATGAATGCACTTCAGTTCCAAGGAAAGGATTGCTTGGGTTAATATTCAAGGAGGAAAAATGCGTTGATATAGACGTTGGCGGATTTGATCTGGATAATGTAATCATAGGGGGAAATAATTTTGAATTTAATGTTGATAAAGAAGAGCTTAACAGCAGGAAAATTATATTTTACCTTAATGTTTATGACACTCCTGAAACACAGGAGGAAATCTCAGAATTATATGAAAAAATCAATGCAGGAGGGATCGTGAATAATTTCAGATATCCTGAATATGAAAATTAAAATTATTGCCTTAATGTTTGTATTGATTTTGCTAAACAGCAACATAGCTTTTGCACAGCTATTCAACCCTATAACCACAAATGAAAACCAGGACTTGTTCGGGAGAGAATTGGCTGGAGATGCAATATTCGTGGAAGTTGCAGGCTATGAGCCAATGGTTGTTCCTGCGAGCGTTCTGAATGATCAGGAGGTTCCTGTTTATGTTTATCTAAAAGGAACAACTTTAGGTGGATTGTCATTAGGCTCTGGAAGCTTGGAGACTGCGCCATTTTATGGCTTGCCAAAAATAAAAGATATCCAGGTAAAACCCAAGGGAGCAGGAGCAAGCTATCTGATGGGTGGTGTTAGATATATAAAACCAATAAAAAATGAACTGACATCTGACAACAGATTTTATGATCTTGGCTATTTAATCATGAACATAAGAAAAATAGAGAAGGAAGATGATATTCCCGAGAGAATAGATGCTGATTTTACGGCAAGAATTGAATTCGAACTTGAAAGCTCTTTTGGCAACTTTGGAGCTCAGGATCTGGTCTTAGATGAAAATCTTGATGAAGAAAGATGGAAAGAAAATCCTGATGGAAGCTTCTGGGGAAGGACTGGATTTGTGAGAGTTAGCAAGATAGAGGACAATAAAGTAAACCTTCAGGTTTATGATGGCTTATTGAATAAATTAGGATTTAGTGGAGTTACACTGGAGAAAGGAAAAAAAGATACAAGCGATCCTTTAAGGATTTCTGGAATCAGCAATTTATTCAATGATCAGTTTAGGATTAAATTAAATGATGTTGTTGACAGAAAAGACAAGGCTGAAATAAGAATTGTAAAAAATAATGAAATTGAATATAAATGGGTTTATGAAGGACAGCCAATTTATTACGGTTCAAAGTGGGTTGTTAAGGATATAAGAAAGTATATTGATTCTGCCGGCTCTGTTAATGAGGAAGTTGTCCTGGAAGACAGCAAAGGAAATATCAAATACTTGTACAGGAAATATAATGAAGAAGGTATTGCTGGAAAATTTGGTGGTTCTATTAGTTGGAGACATAATAATCCTTTGAATATTAAGTATGGAGATTTTGCTAAGAGATATGATGCTACTGAGGGAGAAGAAGCAGTAGGGGATAAAGATGGAAGCCATTATGCTTTATTTCCTTCAGAAAAGGTTGGATTAAAAGCCGCTAATAATTTATTGAAAGGTTCATCTTATACTAATTTATTGTTAGATGCGGCTATGAAAAAGTGGAGTAATAATGGTTATGGTAAAGAGGTTGCACCTGAATTTTCTAGTAAAGAAATTAGTGAATTATCTGATTCTGAACTCAATACACTAATTAATAAAATGAAAACCAAAGAGGGATGGATAGAAGGAACATTTAGAGAAGGTCCTAAGGAAGAAAAAGAAAATGTTGATATCTGCTCTAATATAAATTTAATAGATATTAGTGAAATCAATGAAAAAACAGAGCCTGAACAGGTTTTATGCAAGGCAATATATGAGTTAAATTCCTATCTAAATGATTATGGGGATGATGCAAACAGAAATGAGGTATATTATTATTTGGGCTTAAGCTATGAGCAGTTGAATAGCTATGAGCAGTTGAATGATTTTTCAAATGCCAGGAAATACCTGCAGCAGATAACTGACGGTGATTATTATGGCCCTTCTATCGATAAATTAAATGAAATAATTGAAAAGGAGGGCAAGAATCTAGAAGAAATTCCTTTATTCTTAGATGAAGAGAATGTTCAGTTAATCTTGAAGAATATTGAGTTAGTTAGCGGGGAAGGTACTAAAGTCACAATAAAGACAACTTTTGTGGATAGCGTTTTGGAAGAGAAATATTTTATCGGGCAGTTCCTGAAATATGGTGCTTCCAAGACTGAAGCAATATGGTATGTAAAAAATGCTGAATCCAATTATATAACTCTTGCAGCAAAGTTTAGCGGAGAGGATAAAGAGAGAGAGCAAAGATTGACTTTAGGCAGAAGCGGAGAGGCATTTACAATTGATGATAAGAATAAGTTTATTGCCAGCTTGGAGAATATAGACAGGGACAGGGAAGCTTATATTACTATCCTGCCTGGAAGCGGAAGGGCAATATCCGAGACTGAGTTCAGTGTTCATATTCCTATAGAAAATTATGGCATTCCTTTTAGTGATGAAATGATTGATGAACATATTAACTGGACTGAAGAATCAATTAAGAAATTAACCGGAGTCATCAATGTATTAGACAAGTGGATACAGTGGGGAAACAAGGTTTGCTGGATATCCTGGGGGTTTTTTACATTAAAGAACTTAATCAATCCTAGCTTGAGTAAAGCGAGAAAATTAGTCATGAATGGACTTGATGGAAAAAGTGGTGTCAAGAAGATATGCGAGGAAAGAATAAGAGATAATACAAATAAAAATTATGATGAATGTGTTTTTGCTAACAGGGATGCAATAAATGGATTGATTGAAGCTACAAAAGAATCCATTGATGAATCTAAAAATATTAAAACTTTCGATGATCTTAAGTTAAGCGATTTTGAATACACTGATCAAAATGGCAAGAAGCAGTATATGCAGACAGAATCTGACCTAATTGCTTATGAAAGATTAAGAAGAATAGATGAAAAGTTGAAAGAATTAAGTTATGAGGGTGAATTTGATGAAGATTATAAAAAGACTGTTTCCGATGAATTTTCAAAAAAGAATGAAGAATTAAAAAAAATAAAAACTGCAGTTGGAAGTGGCAATACACAATCTAGAAATATTAAAAATGAGTATGACAAATATATTCTTTTCAAAGAAAATTATGATTCTGAAATAATAAAATCAGAAGGAGTAGTTGAAACTAAAAATTTGTACAGCATTTTAAACTTTGAAGTGAAAAATGTTTATCCTGAAAAGGATAATAATGGAGTGTTTTATTTTGATAATAATCAGAAGAAAACAATCAGTATTTTTAAAATTAGTGATTATGAACAGAAGTTGAGTAAATATATTAATGGTGAAATTCTTGGTTATTCTGGATTATCTGAAGAGGATAAAAGAAAAGTAAATAGTGCCTTGGAGTCTGTAGAAATAAATCTTAACAGAGAAGCCCAGGCAGTTACCGAGGAAGGATATTATTTGTACAAAGATGGAGATAAGATCATAGTTTCAAGAACAACTGTTGAGGGCACAAGAACAACATATGATCCTAGTGCTGTTGCTGAGTTTGATGCTAGTGGAAGACCATTAATGGTTCCTGTTGGCAGCGGTGACTATGTTGAAATTTTGGATTATTATACCAAGGATATCAATTTATTTAATGTTGGTCCTAATGGTTTAATTGGTGACGGAGATGACTTGTTAAAGATAGATACTTCTGGTTTTGACAGGCAGGAAAATCTTAATTTGAAGAAAAATATATTGCAAATTATTAGTAGTGTTGGGAAATGTGAAAATGGAAAAACTATAAGGATAAGAGGGGTTGAAAGGGAATTTATTTGTAGTGATTCAGCATCAAAAAAGAAGCAAGTTTCACCATATCAATGCACTGATGTATTCTCAATAACAGACTGCCAGGTATTGTTTAATATTTGTGATCCTGTGATGTGCCCTGCTTCAAGATTTAATTTAGGTGGAAGATATAATGTAGATAATGTTGTGCAAACTGGATTGATTGGAAGCCTTACTTTAGGAATGCCTAATTGGTTTGCCAGAGTTCCTTTTTTGGGCTTTTTGGGCTTGAGAGGTGGGGGACCAAATTATATTCCTCCCATTTGTGTCACTGGAGTCAGTTCAAGTGCCAAGGCTTACAGGAGCATGCTTGAAGGATATAATGAGTGCCTTAAGGTTTCAAAGGAAGAAGGAAAAAATGTCGGAATATGCGAAAAAATAAGAAGTGTATTCTGGTGTGAACTGGCATGGAGAGAAGGAACTGCAATCACCAAGGCTTTGATTAATGTCGGAAATACAAAAGATGTTTATGATTATTTAGGAAGCGGAGGCGGAGGAGAGTATACAGGATTACAGCAGTTGGCAAGCGATACTGCAGACTCGGCAAAATTCTTCACCCAGGAATATGCAAAGAATTCTTTTGCAGCATACAAGGCAAGATCTACTTCTGAAATAGGAAGTGAATTATGCAAGGCATTCATTGGAGTTAAAGGCCCTGAATTTGGAGAATTTTGGGAAGAATTAACAAGCCCGGAAAGTCCGCCGCAATTCACAGCTTACTTTGATGAGAAGCCATGGAGCAATGAAGCTGGAATTACAACATTAAACAAGGAAACTGGATTAAGCTCTGTTGAAGAGCAATCACTGTATAATGTTTATTATCATATTTATGCTGGCGAAGACCAGGATATAAGGTATACTGTATTTTTAAGGGATGAGTTTGGAAATGTCGCTTATGTGACTGACAGGGTCGGAGGTTATAATGGACTTATACCTGCAGGAAGCTATTCTGACAAGAATATTGATTTCATAGGGAGATCAGGATACAAGGAAATTTGTGTCGTGCTTAACGGGCAGACTGAATGCGGTTTTGGAAAGGCTTCAACAAGCTTTGGACTGAACAGGTTAAGTGATTTCATAGTTAAAGGTGATTCTGAAAAAGTGATTGATTCTGCGGAAGAATGCACTCCTGAATATATTGGGTCTTCCACTAGTGTTAAAGGAGTTCCTGTTGTATTGCCTACAAATGTTCCCGGAGTTACAACACAAAATGGAATTGTAAGATTATGCTCCACTAAAAATCCTGGCTTGGGCAACAAGGCTGAGGAGTATTATGAGAATGTTGGAACATGCGGGACTGATGACTTGGGAAGGAATTTAGGAACATGCTGGATTGACTTGAGAACTGTTTCAAGAGCAATCAAATCCACTGATTATAGGGAAAATATCACTGCAAGATATGGAGAGGAGTTAACTGTTAGTGATGAGTTGGCTGGGGATCTATTTGAAAGAATTGAGGGTAGTATTAAATCATATTTTATAATTAGTAAAGAAAATATAGAATTTTCTAATAAACTTACTTTGGGTTTGGTTGAAATAAACAATATTAATAATTTAGTAGAATTTCAAAATAGTATTAAAGATATTAAAGAGAGAGTTAGTGGAGATATAGATGCTTCTTACAGAGATTTAAGCAATTATAACTTTGGTTATTATGGGAAATTATCACAAATAAGAATCGGACAGGTTTATTATGGCTTAGGGAAATATTTGAGGGATAAAAAAGTTAGTGAAGAATCTGCTAAAGCAAAAGAAACAACTGAAACAACTGAAAATGAAAGAGAACAAACTCTTTCTGAGGTTACTCCAGAAAAAATAAGTTATATAATTTTATATTCAAATAATTATTATAAATGGGATGGAAAAAATTGGTATATTAAAGATTCTGGAAGACCTTTGGAGGGTTATACAAAAAGTAGTCAAGGTAATTATGACTTAAACAAATTGAACAAACCTGTTGATAAAAATGTTATAATAAATTGGATTAAACAAAATTCTGTTAAATGTGATATCAGTTTATCTGTTGGTTGTTGTTTAGGTTCAGTTAGTGGAGGTTTGGTTCCTAAACAAAGTTGTATCAGTAATTGGGGTGAATGTAATGATATTAAATCTGAGTGGAAACAAGGCGGACAATGTAATCCCATTGGAAATTGTGTAATCCCTACTGAAGAAATATCTCCAAATGAATGTAAAATTGAGTATAATAGAAAATGGATACCTTCTGATTATTGGTTTACTTTTATTAATGGAAATTGGTATTATGGAACTGTGAATTTGATTGGAGAGTTATCTATTAGTAAAAATATTATTGATAAAGATACTAAAATTGAAAAAGAGTATTATAAAAATATAATCTTTGGTTTGTTTAATAATAAAGATTATGATATTGGTTTAGATGTTTTGGTTGGAGATGCTAAAAGTAATTCTAATCAATTAATTTTACATAAAAATAGTGAAGAATTAAAATTGGAGGGTAATTCTTTAACAGTTGATAACATAAAAAAATTTTGTATTTCAATTCATGAGGAATAATTTTCTTAAAATAAACTTGCGGGAGACAGGGTTCGAACCTGCGTAGGCACTAAGCCACTAGGTTTCTACTACTCGCGGAGTAACCTAAGCTTGTCCGGTCCTTAGCATAGCCAGTTAAAAAACCTCTAGCCCGTTTGACCACTCCGGCACTCCCGCAATAAGGGCAAGCCCTTCATAAACTCAAGAGAATTTCAATTTAAAAAACTTTACTTTCTTGTGAATTTTCTTTTTTTCTTCTGCCAGGAATAACTTCTTAATTTAGAACTCTTTCCATAACCACAGGAACTGCATTTTTTCTTTCTAATATGATAAGATGGTTTTCCACACCTTCTGCATCTGATAAAATTCTTCTTACCAGACTTCTTACCCATAGAATAAGTTCCTTTTGTCATTTTACTCAGAAGAAATTAAAATTATTGTGTCCCCTCTTATGAATATTTTTCCAAGCTTCCTGTTTAAATTTCCATCTATGTGCTCTTCACCGTCCTCAAGAACTATATTGATGTGAATATCAAAAGAAACCAGCCTTCCAATATATTGCTTTTGATTCTTTAATTCTACTATTACCCTCTTGTTTCTAGACTCATTTAAAAAATCTAAAGGCCTCGTTGGATCCATATGATTTTTAGAATAGTAAGATATATAAAGGTTTTTAATAAAAATTTAATTATGTCAATAATACAAAAAAGATCAAAGAGAAAACCAAGCGGCGGGAGATATAAATTCAAGGTTATAAAAAGGGTTGCTAATTTAGGAAATCATCCAAGACATACCAAAATAGGAAATAAATCATTAAAAATTATAAGGACAATAGGCGGAAATAAAAAACAATTTTTGCTTTCTTTTGATATAATAAATGTTTATGATAAGAAAGATAAAAAGTATAAAAAAGCTAAAGTTTTAGGTATTGTTTCTAATACAGCAAACAGGCATTTTGTCAGAAGAAATATTTTAACAAAGGGAGCCATAGTAAAAACTGATTTGGGCAATGCAAAAATAACATCAAGGCCCGGGCAAGAAGGGACAATTAACGGTGTTTTGCTCTAAACAATCTTGATGAGTAATTAACAGGATTTTTGAATTTTAATTCATTTTCTTTTGGTTTTAAACCTATATCATCATAATATGCTTTGTTGCTGTAATTCGGAGGGAGAATTTTATTCTGCCTTTTATGCCACAGCAGCTGTGATATTATATAACCTTCTTTCAATAACTCTTTGTTTTTTTTGTTCCATTCCATAACTATTTTTTCAATCTCATTGTAATCATAATTCAGGCTTTTTAGGAAGTTAAGCAAAACGAAGAGAAACCTTTTTCTTCCATCCTCCAAACCAAGCAAGCCTTTTTTTATTGATGATGGAAATAATTCCATTGATACTTTTTGTGTTATATCTGAATATTGCTTTTGTATATTAATCTCTTTTTGAGGCAGTTTTTTATTCCAGTCAAATGCCTGCAGTATCAGCCTAGATGCTTCTCCGTCATTGCATTCTGAAAGAAATTTCTCATTGAAGGAAACATTCTCTGGTTTAGCCTGCTCTTTGTTGAAATCCAAGATATTATTTTTATTTATCGGGATTGAAACCAACCCTGATTTTTCATGGTAGGAATATGGCGCTCTGAACATATGCCTGTTTGAAATCAAGATTGTGTCTATATCCACAATAGAGAACGGATTTAAATTTCCTTTTTTAAATTTTTTATTATCTATCTCCCCACAATTTGAACATTTAATTATTTTCTTTTTGTTTTTTATTCTTGAACTTTTACAAGAAGGACATTCATCATATCCTTCAACATCACTCTCCTCTTTCGTACCACATTTATTACATTTGTACTCCATTTTTGTTCTTTCTTCTATTACAATGTTACACTTTGGGCATATATTATACAGAATATCCTCTTTTTGTTTTTTTGTTATTTTTAATATATCTCCTATAGAATATTTTTTTATTAATTCTGCTATAAGCATGTCTTTAATCATTTCTTTTAGATAAGATGCAATTACCCTTGGACCATCTGGAAATAATTCTTTGATGTCTTTATTATCCACTTTTTCCGGAAATGCATTAAATGGAATTGCAATATGAAATCCCTTATTGCCAGAATATTTCACCGTGAAATTCTCCACATCATGAAATTGCAATGCTTCTGAAATAAAATGAGCAGTTATCTTTGAAAATTCAAGAGGACCGTCAATATCTAAAATCAGATCCCAGCCAGTCCTTAGATTATCCAATTGAGACTGAGTCATTCCTGACTTAAGCGATAATGGACTAGACCAGTGCTCTTCTGAAATATGAAATGAAGTTGCGCCTTTCTTCACTAATTCAAGTATGTCATTCTCAAACTGAATCACATCAGGCCTTTTACCAAAGATGTCATTGAATTTTGCTGCTACCTCCCTGTTCTGGGATGATTTTAACAGCATTTCCTTTACTTTTTTATCAGAATAATATTTTATTAAATCCATACATTATATTTAGGACTGTCTTTTATAAAAATTTAGAGTTTTTATTGATTATTTTGAAATTCTTCAATATCATCCTTTTTTCTGAATATCTTCGGTAGAAGCCAAATCAATAATATTACAAAAATGATAATCAAGAAAATAATTAATATATAACCTATATTAAATCCTGATTTCCTGCAATCCGGCTCTTCTTCACAGTCAGGATCACATATCCCATCCGATTTGTAATTGCATATCCCATCCTCAATCCCTGTCGAGCAATCTTCAGGGCATGTCAGACTATTTTCATTTTTTTCACATTTGTTATTTGGGCTGCATTTTACCTTGAAGGTTATTGTGTTGCTTGAATATAAATTAAAATCTGAATTGTCTATTATCTCTGTCGAGCCTATTGAATACTCCCCCAATGACAACGGCTTTATCTTGTATGTTATTGTCTTCACTGAATTTGGAGATACCTTTGTTATCCATTCATAATACTTAACTTCAAGGGCATCATTTCTTTTTGTTGATACCTGCTTCGGTTCTATAATTTCTATATCCTGGGGAAGAACCTCCTCTATAGTAAACTCTTTTTCCACTGATGAAGGATTTGATATATGAATATTTATGTCTATGATATCATTTAATGTTATTTCCTGGAGTGATTCCTTTACTATCTCTATGTCCTGGGCCAATACAATGTTGATTGACAGCATCAGAATCATCAAATAAATTATTTTTCTCATCTTAGCACCTCAAATTTTATTTTGTCATACACTCTTGCGAATATATTTTTTATTTTAAAGCCTACATCCTGCGTTGTTCTTCCAATCTTCTGCTCTGTGTTCTCGCATCCTATTATTTCCTCATTGCTTGGGCAGTTTATTTTTCCCAGATCATTGAAGCAGTTTAATATCTCCTCGCAATAATCATATCCTTTTGGAACTTTTCCAAGACTTAAACCATCATTGTTTCCAGTAGTGTCAAATATTGTATATTTTTTGTCCAAGTCAAACCTTATCAGATTGTAAGCATGATTTACAGTTTCAACCGACATCATATCTTCCTTTGAGAATCCAATTTTTCTCATCAATGTCGTTGCAACAACCGAATAATCAACACAGGTTCCTGTTTTTATTATGTTGAGCGAGGTATGCGCTGGAGCATCAAACAATGCTATTTCATTCAATTCAAGTCTTGTATCTGATTTCCACACTCCATTAGGACTATTTTCCGGGGTGTTGGGGCATTTGACTCCCTTTAGATATTCTGGAAGCGGCTGCGGAGTGTACAAATAACTTGCACTTGGGCATAAAGCTTCAACACCCTTGCAGCACATTTCCGCGTCAAAATAATCTTTCATATATATTGCTTGTTTGCCGAGGCTCTTTATTATGTACAAAGCCTGACAATTTCTTAATGTTTCTGAGTTTTCCAAAGCAAAGCTGCATGCTGACGCTTTTTCAGGATCTGTCAATTCTTCTGTGCAGCATTTTGATGAGTCTTCTATTACATAATCCATATCATCAGAACAAACTTCAAATAGGCTGCATGAGCCTTCCGTTAATGAATTTATAGTGAATTCTTCCCCCTCTTTTATAGGCCATTTATTATTGCATAAAGTATCTTCTGGGTAATAAATTGTCTG
>JAGVZB010000013.1 GCA_018302915.1 Candidatus Woesearchaeota archaeon | reverse complement strand
ATCTGGCTCAAAAGAAGTTATATCAATCAATCCCAGTTTAGGATCATACTCAAAGAAACTTTCTCCAAGGGAATTTTCCAAAACACTTCTTGAAGAATTCGCACCTTTAGAACGCATCAACTGATTTAAAATTAATTTCGTCTGTGCCCCGTTGCTTACTACAATTTTACCCTCATCGATGCTTGCTATAGCAGGATATAACAGCAAAACAGGGGAGCCTCTTTCTAATACTGCCCTGTCCGTTGGTTCTGTATAAGTAACACCATATCTTTCATCAAATTTTAATATTCTGGCTTTGCTGGAATCACTCCTTCCAGTCAATATGTAGGTAACAAAAGGAATATTTTCATTGGTTTTTCCTATAACAATTGCCCTTCCGATATATTCTTTACTTAAAGCTTCTAAATTATCTTTTTTATATTTCATTTTATAACCCCAAAAAAATCAAAACAATAACACCTGTTTAGCTCTGCTCTTTCTTCATCAGTCAACTTTGAAACTAAATCTAAATCCCCCATTAAAAATCAAGCACAGTATTTATTAATAAACATTTATCAAAAACAACATAATTATTCCAAAATAGCATTTATCCTTTTAATTTCATTCAAATATATAAGTAACAGATACTTCTTCTTCCACAAGTTTCTCTATCTTCAAAACTCGAGGATATTTCTCAGATTCAATTGTTGGGTGATAATATATTCTTAAATGATCCCCTCTAAAGAATGGAAATAATCCAAGGATACTAAACTCATTTCCATCATTTAATTTTATATATGTATCTGGAAGGGGGAATCTAGAAAACATACTATGAATTTTACATTCTACCCTTTCTACTTTTTCCTCTAATATTTGATTATTGTTTTTCATCTTATTTTTTTGTAATTTACAGTTATTAATAAACATTTATCAAAAACAACATAATTATTCCAAAATAGCCTTTATCCTTCTAACACCTGCTGACGATGATTCTTCCTTGATAATCTTAAAATGCCCGAGAATTCCTGTATGCGTGACATGAGGACCCGTGCAAACTTTATAATAAACAGAAACAACTTCAGGATATTTCTCCTTGAAGAATGCATTTACGCCTTTTTTTATTGCTTCCTTGAATGGCATCTCTTTTCTTGTTATAGGCAAGTCCTTCTCTATTATTTCATTCACCTTGTTTTCTATTTTTTTTATTTCCTCTTTTGTCAATGCCCTCGGGAATGAAAAATCAAACCTTGTCCTTTCAGGAGTTATATTTGAACCCATCTGCTTTATGTCCTGCTTAAGAACATCCTTCAATGCCTGCAACAACAGATGAGTAGCTGTGTGCAATTTTGTCGTCTGCTCCGAATGATCTGCCAAGCCTGACTTGAATTTCTTCTCAGAACCAACCCTTGAAACTTTCTGGTGCTTTTCAAACTCAATGTTAAACCCATCCTCATCAACATCCAGCCCCTTTTCATGGGCGAGATCCTTTATTATCTCGATAGGAAATCCAAATGACTGATACAGGTAAAAAGCATCCTTTCCTGAAATCCCATTCCTGAAATTCAATTTGTTAAATTCACTAGTGCCTTTCTCAAGAGAAGACTGGAATTTTTCCTCTTCTAATTCTGACTGCTGCAATATAAAATCCTTGTTCTCCTCAAGATAAGGATATTCCCTCCTGTAATTGCTTATTATCACTTCAAGAATTTCCGGAATGAAATTTTTTTCCATCCCGATAAGCTTACCATACCTTATTGACCTTCTCATTAACCTTCTCAAGATATAACCATGCTCCACATTGCTCGGCTTTATCAGCTCTGCAAGGATAAAACAGGATGCCCTCAGATGGTCTGCTATTATCCTGAAAGCCCTTTCATCATTTCTTTTTGACAATGATTTTATTTTTTTTATTATGTCAACGAACAAGTCTGTTTCAAAGACAGAGCCCTTATCCTGAAGTATCATTGCTGCCCTTTCCAGCCCAAAGCCGGTGTCAACATTTTTCTGCTTTAATGATTCATAGCCACCCTTTGCCTTGTTGTACTGCATAAAAACATCATTCCACACTTCAACCCATTTCTTGTCATCAGGATTAAATTCTCTCGGAGCTTTTTTTTCAGTGTACACAAACATCTCAGTGTCAGGACCGCAAGGGCCATACTCGCCTGCAGGACCCCACCAATTTTCTTTTTTTGGCAGCGGTTTGATTCTTTCCTTTGGTATCCCGAGATTAATCCATATATTTTCCGACTCAACATCCTTGGGAGCATCCTTGTCCCCCCTGAATATGGAAACAGCTATTCTCTCCTTTGATATCTTCAATTCTTTAGTCAGAAATTCAAAGCTTAATTTTATTGCTTCATCCTTCCAATAATTACCTAATGCTTCCAATAATTACCTAATGACCAGTTGCCAAGCATCTGGAAGAAAGTAAGATGATAATCATCACCAACTTCATCTATATCCTGAGTGCGGATGCATTTCTGAATGTTAACGAGCCTTTTTCCCTGCGGGTGCCTCTGCCCCAGCAAATAAGGAACCAATGGATGCATGCCTGCTGTAGTGAACAATACAGTCGGATCATTCTCTGGTATCAGCGAAAAATTAATTATCTCAATATGGTTATTCTTCTTAAAGAATTCTATATATCTTCTTTTTATCTCTGAAGATTTCATAACATTAGTATTTCATCAATATATTTTAATACTTTTGGTTTTACTGAAAATAAATGAAGTATCACACTCTAAATTATTATTTCAGAAAAAGATATACTGAAGATAAGAAACATAAAAAGTATAGCGGCAGTGCCAGAATAAAAAAGACCAGAGCAACACAAAAAGAACAAAAAGAAATGAAAGAAGAAACAAGACAGGAATTGAGGAGATTATTCAGCGGCAGGTTAAGTATTTAAATAAGCTTATCATATTAAAACAAGAGGTGAACAAATGAAATTCTTAAAAAAGGCAATAAAAAAAATGGAGTGGTATGACATTTTCCTTGGTAAATTAGCTTTGGCTGCAGCAACAATATTCCTTTTGAAACTAATCCCTCCATTCACAAATTGGGTTAACAGGACAAGCATATGGGTATTTTTAGTTTTAATGATAATATTCATGATAAAGCCATTATACCTTTTTTACAAAAAATGAGGAAAATAATCTTTGCATTGCTTGTATTAAGCCTTTTAATTTTATCTGGATGCAATGAAATTACAGGAAGGGGTATCACTGACGATTCTAAAGATAACAAAATTGATGAATGCGTGAATATATGCAATGACAACTCAAAAACAGAAGAGGAATTCCTGGCCAGCTGCACCCAGATTCTCCAGTATGGTGGAGAAGAAGTGTTCAATGATTATGTGGAATCATGCAAAAAGTAAAAAATTCCAGCAAACTCACAGTATTAAAAATAATCACAGTTATTCTCATATTCTGGATCACTGACTTCATACTGCATGTCCATGGCGTCGGTGAAAGCAGGTTTTATTACATAAGCAAGCTTGCAAATGCAACATTATTCTCAATATTGTGGTTCTTTGCATTCTACAGCAAGGTTCACTGGAAAAAAATAGTTTATTCAATTGTGTTCGGAACATGGATTTCATTCTATTACCTGATTGCATCATACTCTGGGCTTGTGCAATTTCTTGGAATCTATGCAAGGTATACACCCCCACCATTCGTCATTTTTGGATTATTCCTGACACCCTTCATATGGTGGATAACACACAGCCTTGGATTTTATATCGGCTTGGAAATAAGCGAGCTAATAAAGAAAAAATAATCATTCTACAATAACTGTCCCCTTCATTCCAGGATGAAAATTGCAATAGTATTCATATATCCCTGGCTCTGCAAATGCATGCTGATATGTCTGGCCTTGGTCCAATGTTCCTGAATCAAAATTATCACCGGTTACTGTATGAGGGACATTGTCAAGATTCGTCCATGTAACTGCATCCCCAACATTAATCCTTATTGCATCTGGTGAAAAAGCAAAATTGCTCATGCTAACATCCAAAGAGCTTACAGGAGTGTTATTATCAGAAGTGCATCCTGCTATGAACAGAAGAACCAAAATCATAAAAATCACTGATTTTTTCATGACTGTATCAAAGAATTATTTATTTATAAAAGTTGGTTTTTTATGCGAGAATCTTTTTCTCTGAGAATTATTGCTTCCGTAAGAATGCCCTTTATCATGAGAATATCTTTCATTTCCATATTGCCTTCTATTATCAGTCCTTTCATGGGCATACCCTCTTTGAGGCCTTTCACTGCCATATCTTCTTTCATGAGTATACCTTCCTTGAGGTCTTTCACTGCCATATCTTCTTTCTTCCCTGACAGGATATATGGTCTTGAAATCAGACTTCTTCATGCTTTCAATAATGAAAGTATTGTACTCCCTCTGAATATTATCAAAATTTGAATAATCATTCTCTGACAACAAGTTAACCACCTTACCTTCCTTACCTGCCCTTGCTGTCCTTCCTATCCTATGGACATAATCCTTCGGGTTAAGAGGTATCTCATAATTGTAAACATGCGAAACATTCTCAATGTGAAGCCCCCTTGATGCAACATCGGTGCAAATAAGGACATTAACTTTTGCGTTGTTGAACAATCCCATCGTGTTTGTCCTTTTATTCTGGGACAATCCCCCGTGAATTGCAATTGCATTTATTTTGTTGGCCCTGAGATTTTTCGTGAGAAAATCAACGCTTCTCCTTGTGTTGCAGAAAATCATAATCAACCCTGACTTTTCATTATTCAGCAAGTCAATAAGCAAAGATAATTTCATGTTTCTCGGAACTGAGTAATAAACCTGCTTCAGCTTGCTTGGATCAACCATATTCTCAGCAAGAACAGTAACAGGCTCTATCATGTGCTTCCTTGCAAGATCCTTTATGTTCGGCGTTATCGTCGCAGAAAAGAACAATGTCTGCCTTTCCCTCGGACAGTCATGGATTATCCTCTCAACATCCCCTATGAAACCCATGTCAAACATCCTGTCTGCCTCATCAAGTATCAGGAGGCTGACTTTTGAGGTGTCAACTGTCCTCCTATGAATATGATCCAATAACCTTCCCGGTGTTGCAATAATGACCTCCGCCTTCTTAAGGTCATTTATCTGCGGATTGATTGAAACTCCACCATATATTGGTATTATTGTCAGGTGCTTATCCTTTGACAGCTGCTTTAGCATGTTCTTCACCTGCTCCGCCAGCTCCCTTGTCGGCTCAAGTATCAATGCCTGCAATCCATTCTTCGGAATCACTTTCTCTATAATACCACAGCCAAAAGCAAGAGTCTTTCCCGAGCCTGTTGCAGACTCCCCTACAACATCCCTTCCCTTCAATATCAACGGGATGGACTTGTCCTGAATCTGTGTAGGACTGGTAAAACCCAATTTTTTTATCGTATCCATCAATTCCTTGCTTAATTTAAAATCTTCAAACTTCATATTTTCAAGCACCTGTAAAGAAAAAGCGAAATGAATCATCAAGTGCTTTCCCTTAATGCTAATTTTTATTTTTTATCTGAGTTTATAAAGTTATTTGTCAGTTAGTTTTAAGTATTTTTATATTTAAGAATTTTAACATGCTATGGCAGGATTATGTTTTCAGCGGAGCAACAATTGCATTCAGCTATGCCTTGATTCCGCAAATAATCAAAGGCTTCAGAGAAAAGAAGGCAAACATAACAACTCAGACAGCAACAATAACTTCAGGCGGGCTAATAATATGTGCAGCAACAGCCTCTACTATGGATCTTTACCTAACAACAGCCCTTTATTCGGTTGCTTCCGGATTATGGGGAACTTTATTTTACCAGTCAATAAAATACAAAAATAATTCATTAGAGGACAAACTGAATTAGTTAGTTTTAAGTATTTTCACTTCTTTAAATTAATATGAATCATCTTGTAATTGACATAGAAACCGTACCTATGGACATCAAGGATGAAGCCATAAGGGAATACCTGATGGACAAGCAGATAAGCAGGGAGATGAGATGCTTCAATCCGCTGTATTCAAAGATAATATGCATATGCCTAAAACCAAAAGACAAAGGAACTATCACATTGAGCGGGGATGATGAGGGAAAATTACTGAAAGAGTTCTGGGACATTGCAAAAGAGCACAATTTATTCATCACCCATAACGGCTATGGATTTGATGTTCCATTCATCATGATAAGAAGCGTGATCAACCAAATAAAAAACACTATCAAGATAAACACAAACAAGTTCAGCATGGAAAATTCCAATCACTTTGACACGATGCTCTTTTTCAGCCAGAACATATTCACAAATCCAAGACTTGACATAATAGCAAAGACTCTTGGGATAGATATAGGCGACAACAGGTTCACAGGAGCAGATGTTGAAAGACTGTACAAAGAAGGAAGAATGGATGAAGTTATAAGGCACTGCAAGGAAGACATTGAAATCACCGAGAAAGTTTACCTGTTTGTTAAAAGCTAAAATCTTCTGAAACTGCTTATTTCCTTTCCTGTATCCTGATATTTCCAGATTTTATTTGTTGTTTTTTTCTTTGTTTTTTTCATTTAATCATACAATAACAGGGAATTAAGGTATATAAAGTAAATCTTTTTGGATATTTTGGCAAATCAAGAATTATCTTAATGTTTTAAAGTATCTTTGACATAACTCAAGAATCTTTCAGCACTCTTCTTTGCATCTTCAGCATTTTTTCTTGTCATTAAAGTCTCTTCATACTCAGCCTTGTTCTTAACACTCAAAATAAATTCAAGATATGCCTGTTTTTGTCTTTGATATCATGCAATTCCAAAGTATTAAGCAATTGAACAACATCCTCATGCCTTTCTCCCGCATGCCTCACTCCCTTAAAGAAAATAGTCAAAGCATCACTTGCACTTATACCTGAATGTACGGCATTAATTACTGCAGCATCCCATTCTTCCTTTAAAAAAGAATCATTACAGGAATTCATGAATTCCCATGCTTTTTTCAGATAATTTTTATACAAATGTTTTTCTACATTCCTAGTTTTCAATCTTATCACCAATAATCAATATATTGTTTTCAATTATGTTTTTTATAATCGGCTTGTTTTTTTTACTCTTAAATTCTTCTTTAGTTAGGATATAAGGCATTAAGACACTGCCAAATTCTAGGTTTATTTCCTTCTGCAATTTTTCCATTGTTTCACTAGTCCATTTTTTATTATCTGTTATTATAAACAAATCTATATCGCTGTTTATACCACCTAACCCTTTTACAATACTCCCAAATATAGCCGCTGTTTTAATATGCTGAACATTAAGATACCTTCTTATTTTTTCCTTTAATTTGATTATTGTTGCTTCCTCTGCCAAAAATAAATTTTTTAAGGGTTCAAACAAATAACTATTCTTATTTAACTTTAACAGGTTAGAATTACCATGATGCTCTAAACCAACTAAATTCATACTTATTAGATCTTTTACTGATTTGGATACTGCCATGCCTGATACTTCTTTAGTCAAACCAGCTAATTCTCTTCCGGTAAATGTCTTATCAGGAAACCTAAACATAATTCTTAATATCTTAATCTTAACCTTGCTCCCAAATACAATTTCCATATAATTATTTATTAACATTTTATGTAAACTATTATTTACATATGTAAACTATTATTTATAAAGGTTTTGGTTAGTTTTTTAAGCCATGCACCATTCAGATTTTAAATGAAATGGAGCCTCTACAAAAACAAGGAATATCTCAAGCCATTCTTGTTCTCCAATGGGAAATCACAGCTTGACATAGTGAAAGAAGTGATTGATGCTGCAAAGGAAGGAAACAAGATAATTTTCATCCACGGATTCTGTGGCACTGGAAAAAGTGCCGTAGCATTGAACATAGCAAAGGAATTAGGTAGAACATCTATTGTCGTCCCGGTAAAAGCCCTGCAGAACCAGTACTTCGAGGATTATACAAACAAATACCACATAAACAAAAACAACGATGAAAAGCTGAAGATATCCATACTGTTCGGAAGGCAGAATTTTGAATGCACTTTCACCGATGAAATGGCTGACAATATATTCCTGCCATGCACCATTGACGTGAATTACAAGGAAAATGAAAAGAGACTTTTTGAATACGTGAAAAAGAACCCTTTCGTTAGTGCAGAAGACTTTGATGACTATAAAAAAGTGAGGAGAATGAGCGTTGCACCTGCATGCCTTTCATGGAGCCCTGTTCTGCCAGCTGATTTCGAGGTCACGATGCTAGATGATGCAGAACCTTTGATGTATGAGGCTGTCAATGGAAAATACATTTATTACAAAAGAGGCGGGAACTGCCCGTATTACAACCAGTACCAAAGCTACATTGATGCAGATGTAATCATATTCAACAGCATGAAATATGAACTTGAGAATGCAATAGGAAGAAAGCCAAAGACAGAGGTTGAAATCATAGATGAATGCGATGAATTCCTGGATAATTTAAGCAATGAAAAAATAATCAACCTTAACATGCTGCAGAGCAAGCTCGGTTTCTTCAGCTCAAAATACAAGGACAACAAAATAATCCCTGAAATTTATGAACTTGTCTCTGACATGATAAAAAACAGCGATAAATTCATAGAGAACGAGGAAATATTCCTGCTGAAAGAAACCAAGGTAAAAAACCTCATGACATACTTCTTCAACTATACAATATCCCACATGATA
This sequence comes from Candidatus Woesearchaeota archaeon, assembly GCA_018302915.1. Lineage (GTDB taxonomy): Archaea > Nanobdellota > Nanobdellia > SCGC-AAA011-G17 > GW2011-AR20 > JAGVZC01. The sequence continues at coordinate 6,621 of JAGVZB010000013.1, read as the reverse complement.
ATGAATGACGAGGAGGATTACCTATTCAATGTATATTCCAATCTTGAAAGCTTCAAGCCCTATACAGAAGAGACTTATGTCGTATTTTCAAGGAACAAAAGGGATGAGATAATTGTCAAGCTGATAATGGTCAATCTTGAAAGGAAACTGAAGGAATTTCTGGACAAGAACAAAACATTTGTAATGATGTCAGGAACAATACATTCAAGGAAAGTCCTAGAAAACATATTCGGGATAAAAAAATACAAGATAATAGAGGCTGAAGTGAAGGAGATTGGAAAAAGAAACAGGATAAGATTAGGAAAGGAAAAAGATTTCAACCACATCTATCTAAAAAAAGAAGGCTCAAGGGAGGAATATCTCAGGGCATTATCTGACTGCATAAACAAGGCAAAGAAGCCGGTTTTGATTCATGTAAATGCATTCAAGGATTTACCAAGCGATTATGAATGCAGCAAGTATAACCTTGACATAAAAAGCAGGGAAAAACTGATCAATGAGCAGATGGATGACAAGACTGGAGAGATGATACAAAGATTCAAGAACAGGGAGATAGACATTCTTTATTCAACCAAGTGCAACCGAGGAGTTGATTTTCCAGGGGACATGTGCAACAGCATTGTCTTCACAAAATTCCCTTATGCCGACAGGAGCTCATTATTCTGGAGGATTTTATCAAAGACAAACAAGAAAGATGCAGATGTGTTTTATTTTGACAAGGCAAGAAGAGAGGCAATACAAAGGTCATTCAGGGGCGTGAGAAGCAAGGATGACAAGGTTGACATACTAAGCCCTGACATGAGGGTCCTTGAGTTCTTTGGTTAAACTTTTTGTGAATAATAATATAAAAATTAAGATTTTATCTTAAGCATAACCTCATTCCTTACCTTATTAAAATCAGGCAAATCTCCAATGATCATATGTTTAAGATCTGTTTCCCATAAGTTTTTCATATCATTCATTTTATTCTCAAATTCCTTAACATTATACTTTATGTTATAAAGAGACAGTTTTTCATTAATCAGTTTAACATCAAAAAGGGTATTCTTTGTTACAAGAAGAAACCATAAATCATAAATATCCCTTGGTTTTTTTCTTGTGAATATTGCCCTAGCTTTTTCAGCTAAAATCTCCCTTTCCTGCATCGTGAATATCTTAAAGGCAGGTAATTCTTTGTATAAAGAAATAACAGATGAATCTTCCGGTTCAAGAAGAACTTTTTCTTTTATGCTTATGTTTAAAGGAATAAAGCACTGTGTCTCCTTATTCCCTTTGTAAAGCGGTCCATTCAAAATAAAACGAATATTTAATTCATTTTTGTATTCCTTAATCTCTTTTATCTTGCTTTTTATGCCAAGCAGGTCCAAGTCAGAAACTATCTTCTTGCTTATTTCCTTAATGTCTATCCTTTTATTTAAAGTAAAATCCAAATCTTCTGAGAATCTGCCCAACTTATAAATTTTATAGAGGCATGTCCCCCCCTTGAATATCAATTCCCTGCCTATGTGAGAATAAATGCTAAATAACATCAAATCCTGCAAATAATCTTTTTCTGTGTTCATCAAAGATAATCTTTTTAACATTGATACATATTCAAGCCCTTTATAATCCAACATTGTCAATTATCCTCCATTTTTTATCTTTTTTGCCTTTTTTTGAAATTAACTCATCCAATGGAATGTATTTAAAATCTATTAGTCTGCTTAATTCATCATTTTTTATATTCAACCTATCCAACAAAAAACCAAATCTTTTCATCAATGACTTATTCTTAATTTTGATAAGGTATTTAATTAATAAAGGAATATTTATATCTTCTACATTGTCTTTTATAATATCACATATCTCAGAGAAGGATATCTTTTTTAATAATGCCGAATCAATCAATGCTTTTTCTTTTTCAGCGATAAAGATATCATAATCCCCATATCTCTCTCTTTTGTATCCAAAGAAATATTTCGGCTTTACCCTTGTGAATATAATTTTTGTATTATTAAAAATAATTTCTCTTTTTTTCCTTGCTCTTGTTGTTATTACAAAAATAGCCTGCGGAATCTGATCAGTCAAATGGTAATAGCTTACAGCTGACCACCCTGAGATATAACAAGGCCATATCATATTGCTTGCAATTGTAAAAGAGTCTTTATTAAGAGTGTATTTATTTTTTTCAATTTCAAAAATAAGCTTATCCTTTTTGAGCCTGTGAATGAGTAGTTTTGTATAATTTCCATCCTTGTTTGTCATATCTCTTACTGTTTTTAGATTAAACAAAGGATATTTCCCTAATTCTTTTAATAATTCTATTTTTTTCATCTTTTAACATCTACAAGTTATCATTTATGATAACTACGTACCCTCAAAAGTTTAAAAATCTTTCGTTTTTAATAAAGTTAATTTTTCAAGCATTCTTGTCTTATACAGCATATGTTCAATCTATTTCCATCATCATTGTCATTAATGGAAGAATGCCCAAGATGCTTCTAGCTTACAAAGAATAAATCACTCCAAAAACAGAAGCAATCACTCCAAAAACAGAAGCATTTATAAATATTGAGGGTTTATTATACCTAAGATGAAACCAGAAGATAAAATTTACAAAGCATATCTTGAAAGCAGAAAAAACACCCTTTACTTTAATGAAATAAAGGAATTATCAAAATTATCAGACAGTTCATTAACAAACACCTTAAACAATCTTATAAAAAATAATACATTGATACAAGAAAAGACCAAATCAAACACATTCTACAAGATAAATAACAAAAAACTTTTTGCCTTAAAATTCTCAGAAATAGCAATACAAAAGTTTAATGAGTTAAGCATAGAAATAAAAGTTCCTTTGAAAAATTTCTTAAAAAACATACCTAAAGATATATACTCAATAGTTTTATTTGGTTCCTCATCAAGAAAGGAAGAACAGAAAAAAAGCGATATAGACCTTTTAGTGATAGCAAATAAAAAGCTAGACCTGACAAGTAGCAAGAAAGAGGCAGAAATAACCTCAAAGCACCCAGTCTCATTATTTCAGGCAACAATAGAGCAATTCACTCAAAATAAAGATGATGTTATAATACAGGCAAGAAAAACTGGTTTTCCCATCCACAAAGAACAAAATTTTTATGAGGTGATCCTAGATGAATATTGATAGATTATTTTCAGATAAAGAATATCTGAATAAAGAACTAGACTTCTTCATGATTAAAAAACAAATAAAAAAGATTGACAGTAATCCTGAACTGGTGGGTTCCCACCTAAAAAAAGCAAGACATAATCTAGAATTTTACAAACTAAACAAAGAACATCATAAATTCAATGACTGGCTTATTGTAACATTATACTATTCCTTGTATCATTCCGCCCTAGCACTTATAACCAACAGAAATTACTCCTCAAAAAATCATTATGCAACAATTCTTATCCTCATAAAAGAATATTCAATAACTAAATCTGAAGCAAAATTATTAAATGAACTTTCAATAAGCAAGGAAGATGCAGAACTGTACACAAACCTTAAGGATGACAGGCATGATGCAAGTTATGCAACAAATATCAAATTCAACCAAGAGACTATTAAAGAGTATGAGGATCAGGTTTTAGATTTCGTCAATAAAACAGAGGAGATAATTAGTTAAAATGTTCAAGCTATCACCCTCATCATTATCATTGATGGAAGAATGCCCCAGATGCTCTCGCTGCAGAACCGAAACATATATAAACTTAAGTTAATATCTATTAACTATGGTAAACATATATAAACTAAAATTAACAAATCTCCAACAAGAGATTTTAAGACTTTTGTTCATAAAAGCGGGAATGTCCTTGAACCAAAGAGGAATTGCCAGAATTCTTGAGGTTTCACCACCAGCGGTAATGAAAGCTCTTCCCAAATTAGAAGAAGAAAATCTAATCAAAATAGAACAAGATAAAGAATCAAAGAGATGGTCAATAGAATTAAACAGGGATAATTTCAGAGTAATGCAATTAAAAAGAGCGGATAATCTTAAACAAATTTACGAATCTGGATTATTTGAATATCTTGAGAATGAATTTCCTGGAGGAACGATAATACTTTTTGGAAGCTATTCCAGGGGGGATGATACAACAACCTCAGACATAGATATTGCTGTAATCGGCAGAAAAGAAAAAGAAGTTGTATTAAACAAATTTGTAAAAATTCTGGAAAGAGTAATAAATATTAATTTTTATGATTCTTTTAAAAATATTCACAAGAACCTAAAGGAGAATTTATTTAATGGGATTGTCCTTGTTGGAGGTATAGAATTATGAAATCAGTAAAATCATTTGAGGAATTTATAAAACAAAGTATTGTCAAAAAACAAAGTCCTGATAAATCAAGAGCAGAATTTTTGATCAGAGAATCTGAAAAAACATTAAGGGGGTTGAATAAGCGTGTAAATGTAATGGGGAAGATGAAGATAACATAAATTCAATAATAAAAGACTGTTATGACATATTGATGGAATTAATCAGGGCAAAAATGCTTTTAAAAGGATATAATGCATCTGGTTTAGGTGCTCATGAAGCAGAAGTATCTTATTTAAGAGTGCTTGGATTTAATGAAAATGATGTCCAGTTTGCTGATAGGTTGAGATATTTTAGAAATGGTATGCTTTATTATGGCACTATTTTAGATGAAGAATATGCAAAAAAGGTATTAGAATTCACAAAAAAGATTTATTCAAGACTAAAAAATAATGGTTAAATAAAATGTTCAAACTATCACCCTCATCATTAAGTTTAATGGAAGAATGCCCCAGATGCTTCTGGCTACATTATAAATCAAAAAATTTAAATAGGGTAATAAATACCATAACATTATGGTAAAACATAAGAGATATCAAGCATCCAAAGGGAATGATAATCTCAGCCTCAGAGAGAAGATTCTGGAATATTTAATTAAAAACAAGGAAAAAGCTAAAACAATAAGAGAAATCTCCAAATATCTAAATGTGGATTATAAAAATACTTTTCAAGCAATCAAAAAGATTTACCCAAGCCTGATATCCAAGGATAAAATAGGCAGTTCAAACCTAGTTAAAATCAAATTAACCCCCAGCCAGGATATTTTTTCTATTGAACATAAAAGAACAACAAAATTTTTAGAAAGAAATAAACCATTAAAATTGATACAAGAGGACATAACTTCAATTGGTTATCCTTTTTTGATCATTCTTATTTTTGGCTCATATGCCAAAGAAACTAAAAATGGAAAATCTGATATCGACCTCTGCATTATCTGCGATAACGAAATCAAGAAAAAAGAATTAATATCAAAATTAAGCCTATTACCCATTAAATTAGAAATTCATGACTTCAAAGTAAGCGAATTTGGATCTATGCTAGAGGTAAAGAAAGAGAATATAGCAAAAGAAATAATTAAAAATAACATAATCCTTTATGGCATAGAAAACTACTACAATTTAATCTCAAAATGGACGGAAAAAGAATAAAAATTGCCGAATCTAACTTCAAAAGGTATTTAGATGATGGCTTGATCAAGAAAGTAAACTTTGAAGATATAGTCTATCAGACATATCTAAAAAATGCATCAGAGAGCCTTAATGTTGCAAATGAACTCTTTAAAAGTAAAACATCTTCTTTATGGGTTGTTGTAAGCAGCTATTATTCCATGTTTTATATAGCCTGTGCTTACATATACAAAAGAGGATACAAATCAAAGGGTGAAATTGTTCATCAGGTTATAAACGAATCCCTTGTCATACTAGCAAGAAATGATATAGAAAAGCATTTTCTTGAAGAATATGAAGAAGAAAGGGAAAAAGCCCTGTCAGCATCAGAAAACCTGCTCAAAGATTATGAATATGAAAAAGCAAAAAGGTCAAGATTTCAATATGAAACTACGGAAGAAATCAAAGAAAGCAGAGCAAAAACATCATTGGAAAGAGCTAAAAACTTTATTGCTGTCATAAGACAGTTATTAAAATGACATACAAACTATCCCCATCCTCACTATCATTGATGGAAGAATGCCCCAGATGCTTCTGGCTTACACATCATAACATATGGAAAAGGCCACAGGGAATATTTCCTTCATTGCCCTCAGGGATGGACAAGATACTTAAGGTTCATTTTGACAAGTTCAGGGACAAGAATAAACTGCCTCCTGAAATATGCGAGAATAACCATTGTAGGAACCTTAAACTGTTTGATGACAAGGAAAAACTGAAGATATGGCAGAGCAACCTAAAAGGGATAAGATATGAAGATGAAGAGGGAAATGTACTGCATGGAGCTGTGGATAATATACTTGTAAACGGAAAGAAGCTCATAGTTCTGGATTACAAGACAAGAGGATATGCCCTGAAGGAAGACACTCATGAGCATTATCAGAATCAACTGGATATCTATAATTTTCTCTTAAGGAAGAATGGATATGATACTGAAGATTATAGCTTCTTACTGTTTTACATCCCTAACAAGGTTAATAATACTGGAGAGGTGGTGTTTGACACTAACTTAGTTAAGGTTAAGACTAATTCTAGTAATGGAGAAAAAGTATTTAAGAAAGGTTTGAGATTACTTAATGAAGAGATACCTAAAGAGAGATGTGGGTGGTGTGAGGGGATAAAATAGAATTCT
>JAGVZB010000012.1 GCA_018302915.1 Candidatus Woesearchaeota archaeon | reverse complement strand
ATTTATTGTCCAGAAATCATCTGAATCATGAACTGATGTTGTATCATGCTCTTCTGGAAGCTTTTTCTTTCCCTTGGGAGATTCTGCTCTGTTCAACCTGTCAATCAATTCCTGCGGTGCTCTTGGAATCAATCCAGGTTTTCTATCCCCTATTATGTGCTGCATTTTTACTCCTTATTATTTAATTTTAAATTTAAATCAATTGAATCATTAACCCATTTTAAACCAACAGGCCTTTTGTCTGTGAAAGGATTTATTTTTGTTACCTCAGATTTTCCATTATCATTAAGCCTATCATAACCTAAATTTACTTTCCCCTCATGCTCAAAGTAATCTAAATCTCTTCTACCTTCTTCAGCTCCTGATAATGAAGTCATTATAAAATCTTGATTAGCCCTAAAATCTCTTTTCAATTCATTAACTACATATCTCATCATCTCAGGATTTTGCTCAATATACTCCTGCCTTAATACTGCTGGATTCAACACATGCTGATATGCTGCTGTAAGTTCAAAAGCCTTGAACATTAATTCCACTGGATCAATTTCCTGATCCGGATTTTTAATCTTAACAAGGTAATGCAAAGCTGATGCGTATCTCATCATAGACTGCATTGTTCTTTCCTGAGGTTCTCTCACCAAAGAGCATAAATATTTCCCATTTTTATTTTTGCTACAATCTTGGCATATTATCGGCCAAGATTTCCCTTTTTTTGTTGGTTCTACTTTATCATCCTTACTTGTAGTTTTTCCCTGACAGTTTCTAAGCCCTAGTTGAATATAATCTGCAACTGCCAAAGCTTCCAGACCTGGGTCAATTGCTATATCTGATATCTGCCTGTATGCTTTTAATATTTTATCAGCAAAATCCCTTAATGGAGATTCTTTAATTCCTGGATTAGCATCCCTCAGACGCTTTATTAACATTCTATCCTCTAATGTTGGTTCAAACATTTCATAATCAAAATCTATTACAATTCCAAATCTGTTGAGAAGTGCCTTATCAGTTTCAAAAGTTCCTTGAAATTCTCCATTTCCAAAATTTGCTGTTGCTATTGAAGACCTATAGTTATCCCTTCCGATAGGGACTGAAGTTCCATCTTCAAAGATTACTCTTCCATTACCAACACCATAAAATTGATTTTGTATCATTGAAGGAGTTCTATTAATCTCTTCAAGATTCCAGAAAAGAGCCTCATGATTTCCATTTGGAACTCTTTCCCCTTTCTTCATGTCTATTTTAGTTATAATATTCTTTAAAGACAAATCTGGGTCTCCTTCCATAGAAATCCCATGACCTCCATTTTTCTTTGAACCATTAAAATAATAATTATGAATATCCCTTGCCAACTGTGACTTCCCGCAGCCTGTGTTTCCTATCAAAAGGGTATTCATGCCAGCCAATACTCCTGCTATTACCAAATCAGTGACATTCAATCCATAGATAACAGGCCTTGTATTTAAGTAAACAGGACAATCCTCTGTAGATTTGCCTCCTAAGAATGCTTCTTTTGCTTTTTCCCCCAATTTCAAATCTTCATAGTTCATTTTTAGCCTCCTTAATAACATTGATTTTAACCTCGACTATTGTCTTTGGCTTTAGTTCATTTGATAAAAATTTAGGTATGATTATCACTGATTGAGCTCCATGCTTTGCTATTTTTTTTGTTATTGTAAAGTTTCTTGACATTTTATGTTATTTTTATACATATTTTATTACTTTTAAGTAAATATAATTAATATATAAACCTTTTGGTTTTGTTACCACTTTAAAGTTTTTAATAATCTATTCATGGATAATTTTATATATTAATCATTTTTTAAAACAAAGGGGTGAATCAAAATGGTGGAATTTGATGGTTTTGGTCCTGAAAAGATAATCAAGGTTTACAATCCTAAATTGGACGTTAAAGGAGTATGTGTGATTGATAATTCTGCACTTGGTCCTGGCAAGGGAGGAATAAGGATGACAGAGACTGTCAATGAAGAAGAAGTTTCAAGACTGGCCAGGGCAATGACATGGAAGAATGCATTGGCTGAACTGCCTTTTGGCGGAGCCAAATCGGGAATCACAGTTGACAGCAAGAAAATTTCAAGAGAAAAAAAAGATGAAATTGTCAAATGGTTTTCCAAATCACTAAAGATTGTTGTCCCAAGCCTGTATGTAGCCGGACCTGACATGTATATGGCTGAGGGAGAAATGGAAATATTTGCAAAGGCAAACGGAGACATAAAATCATGCACAGGAAAGCCAAAACATCTTGGAGGAATTCCTCATGAACTGGGAAGCACCGGCTTTGGAGTTTACCATTCTACATTAACTGCATTAAAATTTTTAAATAAAGATGTAAAGAAAACAACAATTGCAATTGAGGGATTTGGGAATGTAGGAATATTCGCATTCAAGTTCTTAAGCGAAGCTGGCGCCAGAATTGTAGCTGTTTCTGACAGCAAAGGAACTGTTTATAGAAAAGAAGGAATTGACTTCAATGAATTAGAAGAAGTAAAACAAGAAACAGGAAGCGTTATTAATTATAAAGGCGGTAAAATATTAAAAAATCATGAAATTGTCAATATTGATGCTGATATATTAATCACCGCTGCCATTCCTGACCTAATAAAATCTGATGATGTTAATAAAATGAAATTCAAACTGATTGTTGAAGGCTCTAACATCCCGATGAGCGAAGAAACTGAAAGAATTTTATACAAGAAAGGTGTTTTGGTAATTCCAGACATAATTGCAAATGCAGGCGGAGTGATAAGCAGCTATGTTGAATATAAAGGCGGAAATGAAAAAGAAATGTTCAAGCTTGTAGAGGAAAAGATTACAAAAAACGTAAAACATATTCTTGAATTAAGCAAGGAAGAAAAAATAGACACAAGAGATGCTGCATTAAGAATAGCCAAAAAAAGGGTCCTGGAAAAATGCAAGATCTGCAGAGCTTAATTCTTTAACCTTATTCACCAAAAATAGAAAAGTTTATATATTGTTACGTAATATTACGTAATATGGAAATAATAAGCAGAGTTAGCAAGGGCAGTAAAATGGATCAAGTATACCTACCAAAAAATAGATTTGGGCTAGATATCGGAAGCTATGTTGTTGTGAAACAACTAGAAGAAGAAAAAACTGAAGAAAAATTTTATTTCTATGGTGTTGAGCATATTGAACCTATAAAATTAGATATGTTAAAAAAGATAATAAAAATTATTGATAAGCAACATACTTATGAAAATGTAATATTTACTGGTTCTTTTTTAGATAGTGGATTTAATTTTAACGACATAGACATCCTACTGATAGGAGAAAATAAACCAGCCATCAAGGAGAAAATAGAGAACAAAATAGGAATCAAGGCACATATTATTTTCATTGACAATAAATCTTTAATGAGGGGGTTATCAACAGATCCAATCTACCAGATGATGCTAAGCAGATGCATTGCAAAAAAAAGATTCATCTATAATCTAAAAAATGAGATAAATTACAAGATATTAGACTTGCATCTTCTGAAAAGCAAGACATTAATTAATAATTTTGACATTTTAGGCGGAAATGAAAAATATTACCTAACAAGAAATTTAATCAGCATTTCCATTTACATTAATGGAAAAAAAATCAGCAAAGAAGTAGTGGACAAAGAAATAAAAAAAGAGTTTAATGCTGATGTCAAGGAAATAAAACAAAATGTTTTAGATAAAAAGAGATTTATAAAAAAATACAAAGAGATTTATAAAAAAACATTTGATGAATTAATGAGATTAATCAAAAATGGTGCAGAACAGAAACAAATTAATTGATGGTATAATTGATAAATATCTTAATGAAATGAATGTTGCATGAAAATATTAACTTCTTACTTTTTTGCTATGCAACTCAAGATAAACCCCGGAACCTATCAATATCAATCCGCCAACTATAACTGCCAATGAAGGTATCTCTCTTATGAATATAACTCCAAGAATTATTGAAGACAATGGAAGAAGTATCATTGCAAACAATGCTGCTATCTCAGCCTCCATCTTTTCAAGGGCAAGATTATAAAACAAATAAGCAATTCCCGTTCCAAGGCCACCAAGCATCAATATGTAAAATATATTTTTTAATAATAATCCAGCACCAAAAATGAACGGAAAAGGAATCATGAACAAGGCTGCAAAGAACATGTACCATAATGTGGAAGTATGATGCATTTTCTTGTCTTCATATCTCATATAAGCCGTAAGTACTGCAAATAATAAACCAGATATCAAAGCTGATATATTCCCAATTAAATCTCCTGTTGTCAATGGGTTTATTATGTAAATTCCAACCAACCCTGCTATCAATGTTATCACTTTTATTACTGTTATTTTTTCCCTAAGCCAGAAATATGCAATGAACATAAGAAAAAACGGCTGAACTGACTGGAGCAAAACTGTATCTGAAATCGTTGTCCTTGATATTGCATAAACAAACAACGATGAAGTTAATGCAAACAAGAAACCAATTATAACATAAGACCTCACGTCCTTCCTGTTCATTTTCAAGCAACTCCTGTCAATAAGCGGGCATAACACCAAAAGAACAAGAAATGCAGTAACAAACCTGAAAAAGTTCAATGAAAATGGATTTATCTCATTGTTTATCAGTTTCACCGAGACACCAATAAGCCCCCACAAAATCCCTGCAAGGAATATATAAGTAAACTTCTTCATATTATCAACTCACTATTATTATATATAAGTGTTACTTTTATAAATTAATTTCCATTGTAATATACAAGGGCCTATAGTTTAACGGATAAAATATCCCGCTTCGGACGGGAAGCTCTGGGTTCAATTCCCAGTAGGCCCAATAAAAAAAGAAAATTATAAAAACAGTAAGTATTAATTTAAAATATGCTAACAATTTTACCTTATATCTGGTTTATGCTCCCTATTTATTTTGCAAATATGGCCCCTGTTTTTGTTAAAGATTATTTTAATAAATTAGCAATTCCAATAGATTTAGGTAAAAAAATTAATAATAAAAGAATATTTGGGAATAATAAAACTTATAGGGGGATTATACTTGGTATTATATTTTCTATAATTATTATATCATTTCAAAAAGAACTTTATTCTATAAAATTTATAAAATCAATCAGTTTGGTTAATTACATAAATATAAACTTAATATTATGGGGTTTCTTAATGGGGTTTGGCGCTTTATTCGGGGATTTGGCTGGAAGCTTTATAAAAAGAAGATTAGATATAAAACCTGGCAAGAGTTTAATTTTATTAGATCAGCTTGATTTTATAGCGGGTGGTTTGTTCTTTATATCATTTGTTTATAAACTTAATATTAAAATGATTATTATTATATTACCAATAAGCTTTATATTGACCATTTTAGTTAATCATACAAGTTATTATCTAAAAATGAGGGAAGTCAAATGGTAAAACTAAAAATAGCTGACTACATAACCCTATCAAGATATTTATTAACTCTTATTTTTATATTTCTTATTTTAAAAAGGAGCAACATTGCTGTAATAATATTTATTATAGCATTAATAACTGATTTTTTTGATGGTTACATTGCTAGAAAAAGAAAAGAAACCACAGCATTTGGGACTGTACTAGATCCTATTGCTGATAGATTTTTAATATTATCCGGAGTATTAGCTTTAATATTCATTTATGATTTATCCATTTTATGGGCTATACTTATTATGTTAAGGGACATTATCCATTTGATACTGCTGATCTTTTCTTTATTTGATAAGAATAAAGAGAAATATGTAACACATACCATTATGATAAGCAAAATAACCACAGTTACACAGGCCTTGGCAATAATTTCAATGTTAATATTAGGGGGGGCATTAAATAAAATAACATTAAGTTTTATAATCATTGCAACAATTATGAATATAGCTACAATAATATCTTATTCACATAAAATTATAAAAAAGATTTAAAATGGAAAGAATAATATTTGAAAAACCTGATATAAACAAATTAAAGAAAGATTTTACTTTGGTTGACATGCACTTCCATACAGATTATTCTATTGATAGTTTTAACAATATAAAAGATAGTTTAGAAATTTGTAAAAAACTTGGTATTGGCTTAGCCATAACAGACCACAATGAGATTAAGGGTGCTGAAAAAGCTATAAAAAACAATAAAAACATGTTAATAATCCCGGGAATGGAAATTACAAGCATTGAAGGAATTCATACAATATTCTATTTTTATAACATAGAAGAAGCAACATTATTTTATAACAAGGTTATAAAGAAGAATAAGATAAAAGATTTTTTTGTTTGGATAAACATGAGATTTGATGAATTAATAACAAGTGCTAAAGATTTTAATTGTGTAGTATGCATTCCACATCCTTTTGCTACTGGCTGGACCGGTCTCAGTAATAACATAAAAATAGATAAAAAAACATTAAAAAAAATAGATATAATTGAAATAATAAACAGCTATAACTCAAGAAAATCAAATTTGCTTGCTGTAGAATGGGCTAATAAAACTAACAAAGCCATTTCTGGAGGAAGTGATGGTCATTTCCTAAATGCATTAGGAACTACATTAACCTGCAACGAAAGTAATGATTTGGATAATTTTATGAAATTAATTATAAAAAACAAATCAAAAGTAGTAGGAATAGAGGATGGGTTGTATAAAAGAATCACCAATACAGTTAAAAAAGAGTATAAGGTTATAAAAAATACTGACAAAAACCTAAAAATGTCTCACTTAATCCATGAGATTAAGTCATTAAGAAATATAAGAATGAAAGATTGTTTTGGTAACAAAAGGATAAATTTTAAATCTCCTGGTTTTTTTTCTCATTAATAAGAATAGTTAGATTTTTATACTATAATTTTTTTAACAAAAACAAAGATGGTGAATGTCCTAAGCAATGAATATTTTTCAGCAGCATTAATTTTAATTATTTCTATAATCCTGTCAAGAGTTTTCACATACATACTAAAGAAATACATTGAAAGGTTTGCAAACATAACCAAAACAAACATAGACAACATCTTAGTTGAAATATTAAAAGGGCCTGCATATTTCTTCATAATATTCATAGGGTTTTACATCGCAATAAACTCGCTGAATATATTATCACCTTATGAAAAATGGATCAACGGCATTTTCTTCATTGGAATTGTCATTATATTAACGCTGATACTGGTAAAAATCATTGATATATTAGTAATAAGATGGCTTAAAGTAAAGAAAAAATTTGAAAGGACTCCAAGGCTAATAAACAGGATAATCAACATTCTTATCTACATAATCTCACTTCTCATCATCCTTGAGCATTTCAACATCAAGCTAACCCCTATAATCGCAACATTGGGCGTCGGTGCACTAGCTGTCGGTCTGGCACTGCAGAATACACTGTCCAACTTCTTTGCAGGAATCCACATAATATCCGACAGGCCGATAAATGTGGGTGACTTCATAGAGCTTGAAGGAACCCAAATATCAGGCTACGTTGATGACATCGGGTGGCGCTCAACAAGAATAAAAACATTGTCAAACAATATCGTAATAATCCCAAACTCAAAGCTATCTGAAAGCATAATAATAAATAATTCAATGCCACAGCAGGAAATGAGCATTGTTGTTCAATGCGGTGTTTCTTACAATGATGACCTAGAAAAAGTCGAGAAAGTCACCACTGATGTTGCCAGAAGAATACAAAAGACAACAAAGGGTGCCATCAAGACATTTGAGCCTTTCATAAGATACCACACCTTCGGGGATTCCAACATCAATTTCTCAATAATATTAAGAGCTGAAAAAGTTGTTGACAAATACTTAATAACTCACGAGCTCATAAAAGAATTAAAGAAAGCCTATGGCAAGAATAAGATAGAAATTTCCTGGCCTGTGAGAAAAGTTTATATGAACAAGTAATTATTTCTTCTTTTAATGGGGTTATGGTCTAACCTGGCTACGATTGGCGCTTAGGGAGCGTCAGATCCGGGTTCAAATCCCGGTAACCCCATATGAAAAGATAAAATTTTTCCTTTTTTTATTTTGTATAATATCTTAAAAAGTTACACCTACAAATTTAACAATTATTATATTTTGTAGGTGTAACTATTTATTTAAACAAACTTATTCTTATAAATCTTTAAATATCCTTCAAACTAAATAATTTTATGGAAATTAAAAAATCTTTTTTCAGGCCAAAAGCAAGAATTGTAGCAAAAGAATTAATCGGAAAAATATTATCTTACAAAAATTTAAGCGGGATAATAACAGAAACAGAAGCCTATGAAAACGATGAGGCAAGCCATGCATTCAGGAGAACAGAAAGATCAGCACTGATGCATGACAGCCATGGAAAATTATATATCTACTTCATATATGGAAATTATTATTGCCTGAACATAACAACTTATGACAAGGGGCCTGGAGCTGTCCTAATAAGGGGACTGAAACCTTTAGAAGGAATTTCTATAATGAAAAGAAGGAGAAACTGCGATGATACAGATAACCTGCTTAATGGCCCGGGGAAAATATGCCAGGCATTTAATATTGATAAAAAATTAAATGGAAGTTTGGTTAATGACAAGATAAAAGTTCTTGACAATAATATCAAATTAAAGATTGAAAAGGGCCCAAGAATAGGAATCAAGAAAAGCCAGCATTTAAAGTGGAGATTTTTTGTAAAAGAATAAGTTTTAAATATTCTCCAAAAAGATAATATATATGAAAGAGGATATAAAAGGAATAACTGCAGACAAAGAGAAGAATTTCTCCGAGTGGTATACACAAGTCATTCAGAAAGCTGAACTGGCTGATTATACAAAAGTTTCTGGATGTATTGTATTCAAACCATATGCCTATGCAATATGGGAGAAAATAGTTGAAGTTGTAAATGATAAAATAAAAAAAATGGGAATAAAAAATGTTTACTTCCCACTGTTGATACCTGAAAGCTTATTCAAAAAGGAGAAAGAGCATGTTGAAGGCTTTAACCCGGAAGTTGCATGGGTCACCCACACCGGAAACAGCAAACTAAATGAAAGATTGGCAATAAGGCCAACATCAGAGACAATAATGTATGATTCATATTCAAAATGGATAAGGTCATGGAGAGACTTGCCATTAAGGCTAAATCAATGGAATTCAGTAATAAGATGGGAGTTTAAGCACCCAGTTCCTTTCCTCAGATCAAGGGAATTTTTATGGAATGAAGGTCATACTGCATTTGCAACCAAAGAAGAAGCTGAAAAAGAATGCCATGAGATATTAGAAATGTATTATGAATTTGTTAAAGATTATTTAGCTTTGTATGGAATCAAGGGAAGAAAAACAGAGAAAGAAAAATTTGCAGGTGCAGAATACACACTAAGCATAGAATATTTCATGCCAAACGGAAAAGCAATACAAGGGCCTGACGCTCACTTTGACGGACAAAACTTTGCAAAGGCATTCAACATCAAGTTCATTGACAAGGACGAAAAGGAAAAATATGCTTGGCAGAACACATGGGCAATATCAACAAGAATGCTTGGAGTATTGATTGCTGTCCATGGTGATGACAAAGGTCTGGTACTCCCTCCAAAGATAGCACCAAACAAAGTTGTAATTGTTCCAATACTGTTCAAAAAAGACAAGGAAAAAGTCATTGACTACTGCACCAAATTAGAGAAGAAATTAAAGAAATTTGATGCAATAATTGACTTAAGAGAATATAATGTAGGATGGAAGTACAATGAATGGGAGTTGAAAGGTGTTCCATTAAGGCTTGAAGTTGGTCCAAATGATATGAAGAAAAAACAAGTTGTGATGTACAGGAGAGACAATCACAAAAAGGAAAATGTAAAGATAACAAGCTTAATCAAGAAAATTCAGGATACACTGGATGACATCCAAAAAAACCTGTATAAAAAAAGCAAAAAACTATTCGAGGATAATTTAGTTGAAACTGATAATGCAAAGGATTTTGAAAATGCCATCGAGAACGGGAAATTTATAAAGGCTTACTGGTGCAACTCCCAAGATGTCGAGGAAAAAATAAAGGAAAAGGGTGCAAAAATATTAAATATTCCACTAGAACAACCAAAAAAATTAGGAAAGAGTCTGTATCATCCAGAAAGAGAATCAAAATACATGGTTTATATAGCTAAATCTTACTAATTTTCTTTTTCATTGGCATAGGGGGTTCTTTTAATCTGAAGAATTTTCTCCTGAACAAGAACAATGATATTATCAAAGCTGCTATCAAAAACCACCAATAACCAATTCTTACATAAAACGGAACATCAGTAATTTTTATAATTATATCCTGCTTCTGGTCATATTTTTTCCCGTTGCTGTCCTCATATTCAAAAATTAACCCTGAATCCTTTCCATAGAAATATTTCCCGTTGAAAGGAACCACAAAGTTTTCACTGCCAACATAAGTGTCAAAGGCAAACAACTCCTGATCGTTAATTTTTATCATCAGATTCTTTGCAGGAGATTCCGTTGACAGGTCAAATTTCAATTCAGCAGAATCCCTGTATCCAATTATTGGGGGATAATCAATATTATTTATATTTAATTTTGGCGTCTTTATAACATTCACATCAAAATAAGAGCTCTTCACCAATTCATTGTCGGACATCCTGGCATGATATTCATAATTTCCCTCCTGCAGACGTATTCCAAACATCACTTCCTTCTTCTCATCTGGATTTATGATTACATTCCTGCAATCTTCCATGAAACACACATCAAACTGATATGACTTTTCCTCGTCATTACTTATCCTGCAAACAAGTGTTGCATTCTCATAAGAATAATACCTCGCCTTGTCAGGGGAGCAGAACAAGTCTATTGAAGACTCGGAATTCCTGTTTTCAAGCTCAAGCTGATAAACTTTTTCCTGCGATTCCTCAAGAGAGTAATAAGTATATTTGTTGGCATACTCAACATCTGACTCGGATATATCCCCGAAGAAGTCAAGAATTTCTATCTTTGAGGTATAAAGATACTGGTCATCCAGATTTTCAGGAACCTTGATTATCCAGTAAACATTTTTTTTCTCATTTGGCTTCAGCAGCACTGACTTGAAATTATCACTTACCTCCATAGGCGCCTTTGTTATGTACAATGTTGTCGACAGGTAAAAATCACGGGTGTTCTCCAATCCTATTTCAAGAGGAAGATAAGAGCCTGACTTAACATTATCCTTGAGAACATTCAGGCTGACATCAATGTAATTAGGAAGCTTATCCCCCAATGAAATCACCTCGGCAGATATGTTCAATGGATTTACATTTATGTTTTTCTCACCTGAAGACCACCTGTAGCTTACAGAAGGCTCCTTTGCCATGCTTGACTCCTTCATCTTGATATGTGTTGAATCAACATAGCCGTACTGCCCGTATGTAACATCAAAAGGAACCCATCCCTTTCCCGGAAAATAAACTTCCGCCCACGCATGATTTCCAAAACCAGGTATCACGTTCGTGTAAGAGCTCCCTGAAACAAACTTGGCCGGGATTCCCTGAGATCTCAGCATTGCAATGAACAAGACCGTCAGCTCATCACAGACGCCCTTCCTATTCTGAAGTACCCACAATGAATTTTGGGTTAATTCCTCCGTCAACGTCTCCAAGGAATAATTTATGTTTTCATTTGCCCAGGAACCAAGCTTGTAAACAACCTCATACAGATCATCCTCGTCGCCAATTATCTCATCAGCCTTTTCCCTTATGATAATACTGTCCGAATTTATCAACGGAGTAGCTTCAAGATATTCCTCATATTCTGAAGGAACCTCTATAGGAAAAGGAATCTTGCTCTTTATGTTAACCATGTTAAACTCGCTTTTTATGTCATAATCAAGGCTGAATGCCAAATCCTCCGGCAGGTCATTCCATTCATAAAGGATTGAATTCTCCCTCTCCAGCACATTCTTAGAATATTCTTTTCTTATTATATCCTGGAATTCCGTCTCCCTCGGGAATAATGAAAGCTCTGATGAAAGGTAATTTATCCCACTGTCCAGATCAAGAGTTGATTCCATCCTTAGACTAACATTAATGTCATGATAATTCCTGTATTCCTCCTGAGCATAAGCCAAAGGCAGCAACAAAAGAAATACAGCAATCACCCAAATTCTCATGACTAGAAAATATATTTTTTATTTTATATAACTTTCTAAACGCTCAACAAATTCATTGTAATCCCTTGAATTGATATGGCAGCCGCATGCATGCTTATGACCGCCGCCATAACCATCAAGGCCTTCCAGGGCTTTTTCAAGCAATTTTCTCAAATCTTTTTTCTGGTATCTCAAACTCATCTTTATTGAACTATCCTTCTGCCTTCCGACGATTATCATCTTATCCCTGAATTCATGCTGCAGTTCACTTGACAGTTCAGCCGTAAAGCTCATGTTCCCCGCAGGATAAAGGAACTTATGAACCATTGATTCCTGGCTCTTTGATGCTTCCTCAAACAATTTCTGGTATTCACTGTTCACCCTCCTGTAAACCTTCATTATTTCCTCTGCATTCTTAGAGGATTCCCCAAGAAGCTCATCAGGAGAATTTATCTTTTCAATGACATTGACGTACTGCAAAACCTTGTAATGAGGATCCTTCAGTATGAATGAAAATATCTTTATCAATTTCCCGAGCTTTGTCTCATAAATTATCCTATAAATGTCCTCTGATGATTCTGCCAATTCAGGAAATTTTTTGTTGAATTCCTTTATCGTCGCAAGTGAATAATCCGCTGCAGTACCTATCGTCGCTATCCACAGATTATCCTTTGTAAGCATGTAACACCAGTAAGAAACAGGCCTGTCATCATTCTTGTCCTTGATTAATGGATTGAAGTAATTAACGCCTTTTATCTCATTAACAGGATGATGGTCTATGTATATTATTGGAACCTTGGCCTGGTCTATAAAATTCTGCGGCAGTATCGATCAGGTGAATACTCCTTTATTTTCTTAAGGTATGATATGTTAAGCTCCGGCGATGACTTTATCACGACAGGATATCCCTTCCTAAAATGCTTCTTTATCTGAAGATACGAGCATAACCCATCAGGATCATCATCAAAGAAAATCAATGGGTTCTGCGATTTTTCAATCAATTCATGAATTTTTTCCAACGTTATCATATTACACATTACTCCTTAAAAAATCCAATATTTTTTCCTTCATGATTTTATATTCACTTGTCTCCTTTTGCTTCTTATAATTTCCAACATAACCAAATTCATGCCCGGCATTTTTTATGACTTCAAGCTGCTTAGGATTGTTTGCATTTTTATAAATGTCTCTGCCCTCCTTCAAAACCACAACATCATCCTTGTCTCCGTGAACAATCAAGACAGGCACTTTTACCTTACTGATATACTTTGTTAAATCATAACAAGATGCATCATCAATGAAATTCTTATCTATCCTGTACTTGCCCCAATAATGAACATGCCCTTTTTTCTTCAAGTCATCTTTTTGTTTTCCTGTAAGCCTTTCCCTGCCTGGATAAGCCACTGCAGAAATCGTGATTAAGCAGTTTATTCTTTCATCTTCAGACGCCCTCAGGATTGCAACCGCCCCACCCATTGAATGGCCTATCACTGAAATCTTTTTGTAATTTAATTTCTTTACAAAATCTATCACCTTCTTTAAATCATTATTTTCCTGGGAATAAGTCCCTTCACACAGCTCACCTTCGGATTCACCATTGCCTGTAAAATCAAACCTTAAGACAGAGTGTCCATTATCACACAGGTAATCAGCCAAAGGCGGAATAAAATTACAATTCTTACTTGATGTAAACCCGTGGCATATTACCACAATCCTGCCTGTTTCATTTTCATTAAGAATTCCAACTAATTTTTGATTCCTACTGTTAAAGAAATGAATCCTCTTAATTTTTACCCCTTCTTTCATGAGCTCTCAAACTAGGCCTGTTCTTTTCATGGCCTTTCCCCTTTCCGCTTCTCAATCCCCTTGATTTTCTTCCTGAAGAGGTCAGACCCCTGAAGACTTTTCCTCTTATATGATCAAGATATTCTGTTCCGGGATACTTGTTCAGTAATTCTTTGTCCCCGAGAATAACCTCAAAGTAATAATACTGACCATCCTTAGCCAATTCGTAACTTCCTATAACCTCGCAATTGACAAATTTCTTGTTTGCCCTTTCCTCTGCAATCCACTGGTATGACTTGCCAACTATTTTTTTTCTCCTTCTTGCCTTTGATCTCCTACCTTTCTTTATCTGCGGCCTTAATCTTCCACCCCTAAGAAGCCTCACCCTTACAACAATATAACCCTTCTTGGCCTTATAACCAAGCGATCTTGCCCTTGCTATATTCAAAGGATTATCAATTCTTTCGACAGCATCAGACCTACGCCATTCTATAATCCTGCCTTTCAGCAAGGACCTGTTATGCTCCCTGAATAATTTATTAATGTACTTATAAGCTCCCATAAGAATTTATCAATAAAAAGGGTTTAAAAAGGTTTTTATAAAAATGACTTTGACTTTCAAATATTATTTTTATCACAAAAACTAAAAAGTTAAAATTCAAATTAATATAAAAAATTATAGATTAACTAAAAAATCAGGAAACTATTAATCAATGAATTATAAAAAAAACCAGAAGAACATTCCGATGCCATTTATTATAAAGCTATAAATTAATTTTCCAGTCAAAAGCATAATCAGGACTATAAATATCCTTCCAATGTCCGCAGCAATCTCCCTGTAAACAATGTATCCCATGACACTCTTATGTCTCTTCGCCTTTGAATAAAATATGGAATGGTGGGGAATATCCACGAAAATAAAAGAGATTGCAAGATAAATATTCACAACTGCAAGCTGAATGAATGATTTCACAAACAACAAGATAAACCAACCCAGCGAGTGAAACAATGATCCAAACCTGAACATTGTCCTTTCCCTATTTTCATCCCTTGACAACCTTCCCACAAGATAACCAACAATTATTGCACCAAGAGAGGCAAATGACGCTATCACACCAAGAGACAGATATTTATTCAAAAGAAAAAATAAAAATATTGGAAGAGCAACACCCCCCACCATCATCCTAACACCATACATCAGATAAACAAAAGTGTCCTTAAGGTAAGATTTTTCAAAGAGATATTTCATAGAGAACTTCATAGGCTCATAAACCTCTGATGAAAAGAAAAGAGGCAATGAACTAAGCAGCAAAAGAAGGTTTACAATTATAAACAATGTTGTAAAACCAAGATATGTTATTATTATCGAGCCCATTATAGGCCCCAGAAGCAGCCCGATGTATGCCACAATGAACCACATACTTACTTCCCGGCCCCTATTCTTATGATCACTGAATTTTATGAAATCAGCATGGAAATTAACCCAGTAAAATGTATTTGAGATGCCCCCTATTACAGCCGAGATTATGTAAAGATTATGATAATGCAAAGTTGACAGGAGTGTTATGTAAATTATAAACCCAAACATCGACAACAATATGCCGTGCTTAATCCCATATTTTGAGGTGAACTTTGCTGCCAGCAGGCTCGAGAACAGCATGCTTATCGAATAAAAAAGAAAGAACAGCATAACACTGGAAAATGAATATTTCAGGTCCACAAGAAGGTATATGGGAACAAAAATACCAATCATTGAAAGGGACAAATCCTTCAATGCAATAGAGACATACATCTCAGACAGCTCCCTGTTGAATAGGTATTTTATGATGCTGTGGTTCCTGAGCATAATATTATCCTGCAATATATATATTTAAACTTTTTCAAAAGTTTTTTAAAGATTTAGTTGATTACTAATAATGGTGATATAAATGGGAGCATTGAATAATTTGATTAAAGTCGTTATAGGATTGATACTTGTAGTCGTTGCTATATGGTTCTCAATATATTTCAGCGACTGGGGAAAAGCTGTAATAGACATAATCCAGGGCGGAATTGTACTGGGTGTCATATTCACAGGGTTAATATTGATAATGCTGGGGTTTTCTGATCTAAAATGATCAAGAAGAAGCCAAAAGAGGATATTGACCTTGAAGAATTTTTCATGGAAGAGCTATTTGAAGAACTTGATGATGACAATGTTTATGCTGCATCATGATAACAAACATAACTGAAATTTTCTATATTCTTGTCTTAACAATTGCCATAGGATACATCTTTTCAGGATACATAAGGATTCCTGAATTTTATTCAAGAGGCTTCAACTGGAAAGGAATCAAGTTTGCAATACTTGTCACCGCTCCTGCAATCATCCTTCATGAACTAGGCCATAAATTTGTAGGTCTGGCTTTTGGCTATGATGCAATGTTCAACATATGGTGGTTCGGTCTTGGATTGGGCATTTTTTTAAGAATAATAGG
>JAGVZB010000011.1 GCA_018302915.1 Candidatus Woesearchaeota archaeon | reverse complement strand
GGAAATGTCTTTATTCTTGTATTTTAAATAGGGAAACTTGACAAATACATCTATGTCATGATTGCCGCTTAGAAAAGTATCCTTGGCATAGCTTCCCCCAAGTTCAAGCTTTGCATCCATAATCTTGATTTTTTCCAGGACAGATTTTATTATTTTCCTAACTTTTTGTTTTTCCTTCTCTGCAGGTCTTATCTCATCAAGAATTTTCATATATTAGAAATGATCTTTGTTTATATAAATATTATCAAAAAAATTTAATTTTTAAAATCTGACCAAAATTCAATTAAAGTATAATCTATCTTTTCAAAATTGAGAATATTTATTACTTCATTTATCTTTTCTAAAGATACAATAAAAGATGTTGGAGATAACTGCTTACCTTTCATCTCCATAATCAACCCCTCTGACATATAATTTTTCTCTTTTCTTCCAAACAATTTTCTCATTATTTTATTTCTCTTCGTAATATTTCTTATTGGTTTAAGGATAAACAATGCATATCCTTTAATATTCTCAGGGGGATTTTTATATTTTCCATACAAAATGATGCCTTCGCTAATTATGCTTCTTTTTAGTTTCCATTTCTCTAAATTGCCAACCTTGATAGATATATGATTTTCTATCCCATTTAGTGAAAATTTTTCATATATTGAGGACTTGTAAAATTTAGCTAGTTGTTCTTTTATCTTTTTTTCAATCTCTTTTTCTTTAGTTTTTAAATTAAAGAACAAATCAACATCGCTTTCTTTTGTTGCTTCTCTCCTAGCTACAGAACCAAAAAGAAATATTTCTTCGACTTCTATTTTTGGCAATACAAAAGATACAAACGATAATGCATATGATATTAAATTTTTATAATTCGATTTCATTTTTCAATAATAGTTTAAAAATTTCTTTTAATTCTTGGAAATTTTTCAAAACTTTTTTTATTTTTTCTTTTTTCGGGGCTCCATACATTAAAGAATTTCTATCTTCTTCTATTTCATATATTAATTTATATATTTCTTCCTTCTTAGGAAATTTAATAGAAAGTTTTCTCTCAATTAAAGGATTCTTTTTTTGCTCTAGTTTAGGTTTTTTGAACCAATCATGTTTTATTACTTTACCAATAGAAATTTTATTAATTTTGTGTAAATAAACTTCTAACAATTGAATTGAGCAAGCTGAACAGTGAAAACCAATAGTAATTGGCTTTTTTTCTATATCATTATTTATAGCATCTTCTATTTCTTCAAGATGTTCTACTATTTTCTTTTTATGTTCTTTTATTGAGGTCATGGTATATTCCTTACCATAATTTGGTATATTTTAATCCTTATAAATCCTTTGGTATAATTTTTACCTATAAAGGGTATATTTTATACCTTAATAGGAACTCAAACAAAAGCAATAATCAACAACAATACGACACCTATACCTGTGAATACAAAACTTAATTTTTTTACATCCAATTTTAGTTTAGCAAACAATATCCCAAACACTAGATATGAAAAGAATATTTCTCTCAAGAAGAATCTCAGATAAGGATTGGAAGTAACTAACTGTATTGGTGTAAAACCAATCAGAACCCACACAAATACGGAAATGAAATCTATCAATGCATCAGTAATCCATCCATATACCAAAAACCTTGTGGAGCTAAAATTATACCATAAGAATACATAAACCAAACCGATAATTATCTCCTCACCAATTCCAAGGAAAGGAAAAGAGCTTGAAAATATCTTTTGTGTTTCAAATGAAGCAATGAAATCTACTGAGTTGAACTTGTTAACAACTATAAAATAATAAATCTGCCTCAATATGTTCGGAATTAATATTATAAGGAAAAATATCAGGAAGGTCTTAAGACTTGGCTTTTTTGTAGATAAGCTCTGCAATTTCATCTGCACCATTCCTTAGCTTTAGAGTATTTAATTTTTTCCTTGATTTATCAGCATTATTCAGGAATTCTTTTATTTTTATTTTTAGTTCCTCCTCAGAAAGATTGATGTCTCCGATGTCTATGTAATCCTTGAATTCCTCGACAACGGCATACTGCTCCAGTAAGTTTTTTATTGGAAATGCCAAAACGGGTTTCCTGAAAAAGACGGCTTCGGATATACCTGAATATCCTCCTAATGTTATTACAACTTTGCAGCTTTTTAGGTATTCAAGATAATTTTCCCTGAATTCACTGTAGCCGATGCAGTTCTTTGTTTTGCATTTGCAGCCGAATATTACAAATTTCTCGTTAAAGTCCTTTGAGATATTTTTTATTTTCTCAGCAAGCCCTAACCCAAACTTGGATCCGCCGAGCATAACTAAGACTGTATCCTTGTATTCCTTGAGCTCTTTCACTTCATCAGGGGTTTTCCTTATTATTAAGCCAGCATATATGAAATTTTTTACATTCTTTTCCTTCTTTAGGGAAGGCAGTATTATCTTCTTTCCAAGCAGCCTTGCAGTGAAATAAAGTGATTCAATTAAAATCTTCTGGAAAAGCAGTGAAAGGTTGTAAGGCTTTGAATATTTTGGCTTGTAATTCCATGTTAAGTAGCAGTTCTTTATGAATATGGCGAAGGGCTCCCAGTCTGACATTATGAAATCAGGCTTGAACTCCCTGTTGAACTCGTTGATCAAGTTATAATTATCTATTGTATAACCTAATATCTTATAATTCTCTGCAAGTGTCCTGAATAATCTTGTCCTTGTTGAAGTATCTGGGAAGTGCAGTGGTTTTAATTTCAGAATTCTGTACTTTTTACTGAAATAATTATAAGAAGTCCCGTAGCATGCAATGACTATCTCGGCTTTCCTGTCTAATTTCCTTAATTTGTTTATTATGGATTCCTCTCTTGTGAAATGTCCGTATGCAATTCCGGTTATTATAAACAAATATTTCATTTTAGCTTGAAAAACCTCTCGGCATATCTTGCTTTTATTTTCCTTCCATTTATGAAAGCCCTTAAGTAAGTCGGCAGTATCAGGGTGTAAATGTACATCCACTGGCTCTTGAACTCACGCATCAGCTGGATTTTTTTGTTCATGAATGGTGTTATGTCCTCGTATATGGCAGGCTCGTTTAATTTGATGATGTTCCATACTTCATATCCATAAACCTCTCCGCTGTACTTGATGTCTTTTATGGCGTTCATTGTTATTTTGTTTACAGCCCTATGGTCAGGATGCGGATCTACCGAAGTCAATGTGAATATCTTGGCTGGCTTGTATTTGCCAATGACATCCTTTGTCTGGTTGAGAATGCCCTCATCATCGCTGAATTCCTGCAGTTTCCTGTCCATGAGGTGAAAATAAATATTTTCCTTTATTCCAGCCTTCCTGCCTATCTTCTCGGACTCGTTTATCCTTTCACCGATGATGTGGCTTTCCTTCAGATGGGGGGAAGATTTTTCTCCTGATGAGAATATTACTTTTATTATATTGTATTTCTTTGAATATTTTAATATTGTTCCGCCCAATCCGATAAGTTCATCATCTCCATGAGCGCAGAATATGATTATATTTTTCATGATAATTCCAATGAATTGTTATTTTTAAAATGTTTGATTTACTACAATAATGTATATAAGGTTTTTAATCATAACAATAATAATGAATGATTTGGAATATTGCTGGAGGGCTCTAGAAAAAGTTTCTAGGAGTTTCGCCTTGCCTATTTCTAAGCTGCCTGAAACTACAAGGGATATTTACTGTGTTTCTTACGATATCTGCAGGATAGTAGACACAATAGAAGATTCAAGGGAAAAAGATATAATGAAAAAGAAAGAACAGCTTGATGAATTCAGGAATATTTTGCTGGAAGAAAGGATCATAAATCTCGGAGGATTTACAAAAAGCATTGCTGAAGCAGCACAAAAAGAAAGTGAATCTGATTTAATAATGAATGCTGGAAGGATTATAAAAGTTTTTTCTGGTTTTCCCAATGAAATAAAATCCTCTGTAAAAACCTGGATATCACATATGATTTATGGCATGAAAGAATTTCTAGAAGGAGAAATTGAAACATTTGAAGATCAATACAGATATTGCCATTACGTAGCTGGAACAGTTGGGAATATGATTACAGAAATAAATTATCACATTGGTCATATTAATTCAGAGAAATTTCTTGAACTAATAAAAGAATCTGAAAGATTTGGTATGGGTTTGCAAAAAGTGAACATAATAAAGAATGCAAGGAATGATTTCATCGAAGGAAGAAGATACCTGCCATTATCATTGCTTAAGGAGCAAGGGATAAAATATGAAGGCTTGTTCAAAATAGAAAACCTGGAATCTTCTTTGAAAATTACGAATAAATTGATAATAAATGCACAGCAGAATCTATTTCATGGGTTAAAATATGCCACTTTAATGCCAGAAACCCAAAAAGAGCTCAGAATTTATTGTTTAATACCTTTGTTTATGGCACTTGCCACATTATCTAAATGTTATAATAATCCAGAAGTATTACTTTCAAAAGAAGATGTTAAGATCTCGAGAGAAAAGGTAGAGGAGATAGTAAGAAAATCTGAAGAGTATTCACAGGATGATTCAAAAATTGTTATTTATTTCAATAGTTTAAGAGTTAAAACTTAAATGCACCAGCCGGGATTCGAACCCGGATCATCGGCTTACTTCTGGATTAATGGAAGGCCAATATTCTAGCCATTGAACTACTAGTGCATAAAATAAAGAGTTAAACTTGATTTATAAAACTTATCCGCCAAATCTTCTGCTTCTGTTGGAATACTCGCATAAACATTCAACAAAATCTTCTTTATCGAATTCAGGCCATAATTTCTCCAAGAATATCCATTCAGAATAAGCTGCCTGGTAATTCAGGAAATTAGATGTTCTTTTTTCCCCACCAGTCCTTATGATTAACTCAGGTGAATTTTTTAAATATAAATTATTTTCAAAAACTTCCTCATTTATCTTGTCTACATCCAACTTTCCTTCTTTAACCTGCTGGGCAATCTTTTTTACAGCATCCATAACTTCTTCCTGCCCTCCATAAGCCATTGCAAAATTGATTGTTAGATTGTTATTACTCTTTGTTCCTTCCATAATCTCCTTCATTAAACCATGTAACTCATCATTAAATAAGTTCAGTCTGCCGATAAAATTAATCTTTATTTTGTGTCTGCTTATCCTTTCATCATTTTTTAATTTTAAACATTCCTCCTTAAACAAGTTCAACAGATAATTTAATTCATTTTTAGGCCTTGAGAAAAAATTTTGCACGGATAATGTATACAAAGTTAATTCTTTTATTTTATATTCTACACACCACTCAATTAATTTTTCTATTTTCTTTGCTCCCCATTCATGACCCATCCATGGCTTCATCATTAATTTTTTAGAGAACCTTCTGTTTCCATCTAGGACAATACCAATATGCTTGGGAACTTTTTCAGTTTCCATGAATAAAAACAATAAGAAGTTAATTTATAAAATTTACTAAATTACTTTCCAATCAGTTTAAAATTTCCTCCTTCAACTTTTATTGCCTTTCCGTTAATTAAGGCATCAGAAATCTTTTTTCTTGCAGAACAAACCAATCTATGAAATGTTGGCTGGGAAATGTTCATTTTCCTGGCGCATTCTTCCTGCTCAAGCCCGTTTAAATCTTTTAACCTGACAGCTTCTAGTTCATCCACAGTTAGTATAACTTCATTCAATTCCTTTAATCTAACGCCTCTCGGCTTAAAATAAGTTATATCAGGCTTGAAAAAAACTCTTCTGCATAATCTTGGTCTTGGCATTTAATCATGATGCTCAAACATTTCATTCTGTTTTTTGTCTGATTTCCTTATCCATTCCACTAACATAGCTGTATGCTCTTTTTCTTCATCTCTATTATGCTCAAATATTTTCTTTAATTCCCTATCCTTGCAGTTTTCAGCTCTTTCCTGGTACTTGTTTATTGCATCCAACTCCTCGATTAAGCTTTGTCTTGCCCTTTCCAGATCCTGCGCTTCTTTGGACAATGTCGTCTTGCCCTCTTCAAAAACCATTCATTTCACCTCACTTAATTTCTTTTAGCCTTTCTTCTATTTCTTTTAGCTGTGCCTTTAATATTTCTTTCTCTTCATTTCTACTTAAATTTATTGGTTTTCTTCTGCAAAATCCTAATCCCCTTCCAGTCATAGGCCCCCTCCCAAATGGTCCTGTCCCGTCTTGATATGGCATTTTATTTTACCTCCATTATTAATAATGAATATATATTCATAATACTATTTAAAGGTTTTGGTTTTAGAATTTTTTACTCTTTTATTAATCTCATTATAAACTTAGAAAAAGGAAACAACTTTCTCGAATTTACTTTATAAATTCTCAAACATTTGTTAAAATTCAGATGATATTATTTTCATCTTATCCTTATCGTATCCAGGTTTCTCGGAGCCATTGTCTCGACCCTGAATTGCTTGTGTATTGAAGAAGCCAAATCCAGGCATTTTGAGCTTTCTCCGTGAATTAAAATTATCTTCTTTGGCTTGGGATCAAGCATCTTGACAAAGTCCATAAGCTGATCTCTTGATGAATGCCCTGAAAATCCCTTTAATGCATAAACATTTAATTTGACGCTTACGCTTTCATTCTCGCTCATCCTTATTTCCCTGTCACCATTCTCTAATCTTCTTCCAAGAGAGCCAGGCCCCTGGTAAGAAACAAGTATGATTGTATTTCTGTCTGAATCCGCCAATGTCTTGAAGTATTCCACTGAAGCTCCTCCCGTCATCATACCAGATGTTGCAAGTATTATGCAAGGTCCTCCTTCAATTACTTCCTGCATTTCCTTCTGCGAGCCGACATGCTTGAATATTTTGCTCAAAAATGGATTCTGATCTTTGTGAAATATTGCTTTCTTAACATTTACATTGAAGAAATCAGGATATGCAGTATGTATTGCAGTAACATCCCATACCATTCCCTGGACATAGACAGGAACTTCAGGAATTAATTTGTTTCTCATGCATTTCTCGACTATAAGCATGATTTCCTGGGCTCTTCCGACACCCAAAACAGGAACCAATACTTTCCCTCTTCTTGCAATGGTTTCCTTTATAATCTTGACCAATTCCTCCTCGCTTTCTTTTCTTGTTGGAGGGTTGTCATCCTTTCCGCCGTATGTTGCTTCCATTATGACGCTCTCCAGCCTTGGAAATTTGGTTATTGCCTTATGCAATAAGTTAGAGTCTTCATAATTTATATCTCCTGTATAAAGCAGATTATGCAGTCCGTTTCCTATATGAATGTGAACCATTGCGCTTCCAAGGACGTGGCCTGCATCATAAAGTGTTATTCTTATGTCAGGTGTTATGTCAGTGACTTCCTCATAATCAAGAACAATAGAATGTTTTACCATTTCCTTGATGTCAGAGCTCGAGAATATTGCATCTCTTGCATCTTTCTGTGCTATTGAAATGAAATCAAGCCCCAATAAAGCGGCAATATCTCTCGTAGGCAATGTGCAATAAACAGGCCCTCTGTAACCCATTTTGAAAAGATAAGGCAACAATCCTGAATGATCCAGATGGGCATGGCTTAAAACTACAGCATCCAGCTCATTTAAATTAAATTCAGGAACATCCAGTATGGGAAATTGATCTTCCTGGGATGATATGTCAATCCCGCAGTCCAAGAGAACTTTTGATTCAGGCGTTTGCAGTAAAATGCATGATCTTCCCACATGCCTTGCAGCGCCCAGGAATGTGACCCTTATCCACTCACTCCTTCTTTCCTTGGTCCATCCGTCATAAATTCTTTTTCCTATTTTATGCAGGAATTTTTTCCTGTAATCATTGTTTTCATATAATACCGCCCTTATGTTCTCAATTAATTTTGATCTTATTGAAGGTGTTCTCTTTACCTGAGGAATCCACAGTGTTCTTTCCTTTATTTTTTTTAGGACTTCACCGTTCTTCCCTATTGCAACTCCGGGCTTTTCCACCTCAATGATTACCAATGATCTCTGTGGATCAAAAAGAATCTGCGAGAAACCTGCATCTTTCGGCAGTAACTTTTTTATCTCATCCTCGGCTTTTTCCACATCCATTGTGATTGAAGGATCAGCCCTTAATTCAACTCTCTTCTTTATGCTGTTGACTATCTCTCTTATCAACCCATTATTGTCTAGGAAAAACTCCCTGTTCTTTGTATAAAGAACTATGTTTGCCCCCTCAAAAACAGCATCAGAAATGTCTGTCTTTTTAGGAATAAAATTTATTACTTCTTTTATGATATCTGTCATTATTATTAGAACTTATACTGAAATAATTGAATTGACTTCCTTTTCAAAAACCTTTTTTATGTCGTCCTTTGTTATCTGATATACCTCTACTCCATTGCCTGAGGCTGCATCCCTCTGCATTGCTGAATTGACTGCCTGAACAGCAAGCTTGATTAATTCCTGGCTTGTCATTCCTTTTTTATAATTGGCTTCCATTGTTCCTGTTGCATACATCATTCCTGAGCCGTCTGATGTATAGTCAGTGTACTCTATTATCGAGCCGTCTATCCCTACTTCATAGAGATGTACTCCTGATTCATCCCTTCCGGCAACTAGAAATCCCACTATTGCAGGAATGAACTGCCTTGCAGAGCCATATATGATGTTTGAAAGAAAGTTAACTGATTCTTTTGTGTCATTTGGCTTGTTCCTTTTTAATTCATTCAATTTAAGGTTAGCCCTGAGATATTTTGTAAGCAATTGGGCATCCGAAACTGATCCACTCATTGCAACTATCAGATAATCATTGACCTGAAGTATCTTGTTGAATTTCTTGTCAACTACTATCCTCCCAGCCAATGTAACCCTTTTGTCTGCCGCCAAAATAACAGAATCCTTTCCAACAACCCCGACGAGGGTAGTGCCTGTTTTTAATTTTTCTTTTTCCATTTCCACTCACTTAGAACACATTAAGAAATATTAAAGTTATGTTATTTATAAAGTTTTCTGTCCAGCAATGCCAAAGGATAAACATTTCCATAGCAGCTTCTTCTTTTAAGAAAGGGAATGATAGAAGCCTTAACCTCCTCACTGGGTTTGATTACTGGATCTTGGCATCTGTTTAAATAGCAAAATCTTTCGCCATTTTTTAAAACAACATAATGAATATCATACCAAAAAAAAGGCCTTCTTGATAAGCGGCATTCCAAGACAATTCCTTCTATATTTTTTAATGCCATACTAAATTCCTAAGAAATCTTTTTATAAGCATTACTCCAATGGAATATATGTATAAAATAATACTTGACACTAATTTCCTGTTGTCCTGTCTTAAATTCAGGATTGATTTCATCTCAGAGATAGAGAGAATATCCAAATTCAGGTATGAATTATGCATTCTTAGCGGGACTTTGAAGGAACTGGAAGATAAAAAATTTGGAAAACTTGCCTTGGATATAATAAAAAATAAAAACATGAAAGTCATAAACAGCAAAAATTCATATGTTGATGAAGATATTTTAAGCCTGAAAAATGGTTATATAATAGCCACGAACGATAGGAAGCTGATAAAAAATCTTGAATTGCCGATAATAAGGATAAAGCAGAAAAAATATCTGATGTTATATAACCTTAATCTTCCTTAGATTTTTTATTTATGCAAAAAAAAGTTTACAAAAAATGCCCCAATCCAAAACAACCCACTAAAAACAAAATATTTTGATAAAAGTTAACTTTAAAAACCTTAAATCTTAAAATTTAACTAAAATGTTTTATGAAATTGAGCTAAGAAGCCATATAAGGATTGATCCGAGGTATTTTGGAGAAGATATAAATGATTCAGTGATTAAGCAGCTGAACGACCAGTTTGAAACATTCATAAGCAAGGACCTTGGAATTGCCATCGGTGTAAGCGAGGTCATCAATATAGGTGAGGGGATAATAATTCCCGGAGACGGCGGTGCTTATTACGACACTACATTCAAGATACTGGTATTCAAGCCTGAATTGCAGGAAGTATGCCTTGGAGAAATAACGGACATAACTGACTTTGGCGCTTTCATAAATATAGGCCCGATAGACGGCATGATTCATATAAGCCAGACAATGGATGATTACGTGACTTTCAGCAAGTCAGGGGTCCTTACAGGAAAGGAAACAAAGCAGAATTTAAAAGTAAAGGATTTATGCAGGTCTAGGATAATAGCCATAAGCTACAAGAACATAAGGGATCCAAAGATTGGCCTTACAATGAGGCAGCCGTATATGGGTGAATTGTCATGGCTCAAGGAAAAGCCAAAGAAGAAAAAATGATGAAATATGATAACGGAAGACTAGAAGATCACATTGGGGATAGGAATATTTCTCCATCAGAATTTACTGGATTATTATTAAGGTCATTAAATGCAGAAAATAATGTACGCTATAAAGGAGCAAAAATTGAATCTTCTAATTTAAATGGAACAACAGAATTAACCATGAGACATGAGTATGGCAGCGTACATCCAAGGTTTATTGCTGTTGATATCTCAAAAAGGGAATATGTGCTATCTGATTTTTTTATACCTTCATTTTTAAGAGATGATGTAAGAACAATAATGAATAGGTCAGGATATAATGAGAAAAGTATGTAAGGAATGCAAGATGTTTGTGGAAAAGGACAAATGCCCTAATGACAATAATGAAAAGTTCACGGACAACTGGAAAGGAAGGATATTCATAATAGATGTAAACAAGTCAGAGGTTGCAAAAAAGATAGGGATAAATGCCAAGGGGGAATATGCAATAAAGATAAGATGAAGGTTCTAAAGGATTTTGACAACAAGCTGTGCAGCAGGGAAGAATACACTATAGAGGTAAATCATCTCAACAACAGGACCCCTAACATAACTGAAATAAGGAAAAAAATAGCTGAAATAACAAGCAGCAAGGAAGATCTTATATCTGTAAGAGGCACTTACACAAAATATGGGTTTGGAAAAAGTGTAACTTATGCCTATATATACAAGGACAGGGAAGCTTACAATAAATTTGAATTAGATAATAAAAAGAAGAAAAATGACAAAAAAGAAAAAGCCAAAAAACAAGTCTCCAAGTAAGAAGTACGCAAAGTATAAGCTTGAAGGAAACAGCCTGATCAGGGCAAAAACCTGCCCAAAATGCGGTTCTGGAATATTTCTTGCAGAGCACAAGGACAGATTGCACTGCGGAAAATGCGGATATGTTCAGATTAAGAAGTAATTACCTAAATTTAAAGCCATTTAATAATTTTTAATCGTTCTTTCTTAATTTAGGTAAATAACCATTATTTTAAACCCACGAAGACTCCGCCCGAAGACAGAATCTTCCTGGGAAAAAAGAGGTGATTAATATATGGGTATATTACTTATTTATAAAGCTTTCGGTGAGTTCTTATTTTAAAGTAGTTACATATTTTTATATATATTCGGTAGTCATAGCCTTGATATGCATGAACAAATCTACAACATGCTCATCCAGAAGGACGAGATAACATGGCAGTCCATACTTGTTGACCTTATAAAATCAGAGCAGATGGATCCATGGAACATAGACATAAGCCTCTTGTCAAAGAAATATCTCGAGGCTATTAAAAACATGCAGGAGGCAAACTTCTTCATTTCAGGAAAGGTTCTGCTCGCATGTGCTTTGCTCCTGAAGATAAAATCAAACAAGCTTGTAAACGAGGAGATATCCAATTTTGATTCCCAGCTGTTCAAGCAGGAAGAGACATTTGAGGAGCTTGAAGAGTTATTTGAAAATGCACCTCATCCCGAATATGAAAAGCCAAGATTGACTATAAAAACACCTATGCCTAGAAAGAGAAAAGTAACTCTTCAGGATTTGATGAATGCTTTGCACAAGGCTCTTGAGGTTGAAAAAAGAAGGAATGTAAAGAGGGATATATTTAACAGGGTTGATGTAAAAATTCCTGAAAACAAGATTGACATTTCTGAGCTTATAACAAGTATATACAACAAGATAATTGATTTCTTCAAGGCAAACAAAAAAGAGAAGCTTACATTGACAAAACTGGTCAACAGCGACAAGAAGGAGGACATAATACTCACGTTTATTCCGCTGCTCCATCTTGACAATCAGGAAAAAGTCAGCATCTCGCAGGATGAGCCTTTTGGTGAGATCAATGTCGAAGTGTTTCAAAAAGATTTATAAAAACAAAAACAATTGAATAATGGGGTGAAGATGATGGATTTTGATTTTTTGAGGGCTGTAAAAAGGCCATTCTTGGAGTTTAACAAGCTGGGCATTGGTGTTGTGCTGTTGATAATTCCATTGGTGAATATAATAACTAGTTTTCTTGTCAAGGGATACAGGCTGGAATCTGCAAGAACAGCACTGAACAAGAAGTTTGAAATGCCAAAATGGGAAAATTTTGGAAGTTTATTCATTAAAGGTTTCTTGTCATGGGTCATCTGGATAATTTACATGATTCCGGCAATAGTACTAATCTTGATTGCAGTAGGCCCCACATTATATAATATAATCATACAGTATGGATTGAACCAAGGATTAAGCCTTAACAACCAGTTGTCTGATCAGCTGATACAAAATACTTTGCTTCAGAATTTAGCAATGATTCCTTTGTTTATAATAGGCTTGCTGATGGCATTGCTTGCTGCTTACCTTATCCCAATAGCTACGATGAGATACATGGAAAAATACAGGTTCAGCAATGCATTCAGCCTAGGAATTGTATTCAAAAAAGCATTCACCGTAAAATATTTCATAGCATTGATTGCAGTTCTCGTTTATTCAATAGTGATAAGCCTGGCTTCAGGAGGGTTGAATTATGGCTTTGCTGTCTTGAACATACAGTTTGTTACATTAATAATTGGATTAATAATCAGCGGACTGGCAACATTCATGGTGATGATAACAAGCTATACAATATTTGGAGAGGTATATAACAAATTAAAGTAATTTTTTAAATTTTTTCTTTATTTTTAAATTATGGACTTAGAAAACAGAACTGTAAAGATAACACAAACAGGATTTAAATGCCCTATAGATGATAATAGATTGGAATATACACAAATAAGATTTAATGTGAACAATGGTCAATGGAATTATTATTTCTGCCAGCATTGCAAGGCAGTATATGACAAAACTGATGAAGAATATTTAATGAAAAAAGCAAGGGAGCATTTAAGCTTGCTGCAGGAAATGCCATTTAAGCTTGCTGCAGGAAATGCTGGAAAAGAATATAAATGTTATATTAAGCATGGATAGAATAAGAGAAATCCTTGAATCAGCAGAATCAAGAGGTCCTATTTAATTTTTATTATTTCTTCTTTCTTCAGCATATAAAAAATTTTAATTACAGTCGTTAAGCCTTTAACTATAAACATATAATTTAGTCTCTATGGTAAGCTGTTTAAATGATCATCTATAGAGACACCACTTTTAGTAGTTATAATAGCTCCTCTTTTTTGCAGTTCTGATCCTACAACTCGCAATGCACTTTTTATATTCTGCAGTTTATTTATTCTACGATAAATATCAACCTCATTAATAGAATAAATTCGAGATGTACTATTGTAATAACTAGCTAATCCTTTAAGCATGCCTATCAATTGTTGTGTAGTTCTTTCTTCTAAAAATTCA